>CP031585.1:3024230-3325192 GCA_003217735.2 Marinibacterium anthonyi
GAAATACGCCCAGGCGAACCCGCACCGCATGGGCGAGTGGACCGCCGACAGCAAGACCCGCGTTTCGGCCATGTCGGGCAACGACTTCTTCTCGAACGAAGTTTCCGCCACCCTGCCCGCCGCCGCCACGGCCAAGATCGTGCTGACCACCGCGTCGGGCGAGGACGTGGTTCTGAAGGACGCCGTGTCCTACCCCGCCGGCACCGTTGTCGATGCAACCTTCATGTCGGCCAAGGCGCTGGATTCCTTCCTGGAATCGGAAATCGAAAAGACCAAGGCCGACGGCGTGCTGTTCTCGCTGCACATGAAGGCCACGATGATGAAGGTGTCCGACCCGATCATCTTCGGCCACGCGGTCAAGGCCTGGCTGAAGCCGGTCTTCGAGCAATACGGCGACAAGATGAAGGCGCTGGGTGTGAACCCGAATTCCGGCCTGGGCGACCTGCTGGCGCGCGTCAAGGACGATGCCGACATCATGGCCGCCATCGATGCCGTCACGGCGGAACGCCCGCCGATGTACATGGTGAATTCCGACAAGGGCATCACCAACCTGCACGTGCCGTCGGACGTGATCATCGATGCGTCGATGCCCGCGCTGATCCGCGGCGGCGGCAAGGGCTGGGGCCCGGACAACAAGGAACACGACACCAACTGCGTGATCCCCGACAATTCCTATGCCCCGGTCTATGATGCGTCGATCGACTTCTTCAAGGCCAACGGCAAGCTGAACCCGGCCACCGCCGGCACCGTTCAGAACATCGGCCTGATGGCGCAGAAGGCCGAGGAATACGGGTCGCACCCGACCACGTTCGAGATCCCCGAAGACGGCACCGTGACCATGGTGCTGGACGACGGCACCGTGCTGAATTCGCTGGCCGTCGAAGCCGGCGACATCTGGCGGTCGGCCTCGGCCCGCAAGGCGCCGATCGAGGACTGGGTGAACCTGGCGATCGAACGGCAGAAGGCCACCGGCTTCCGGGCGATCTTCTGGCTGGACGCGAACCGGGCGCATGACGCCGAGCTGATCAAGTACGTGACCCCGATCCTGGAGGCCGCAGGCGTGGCCGACAAGTTCGAGATCCTGGCCCCGCGCGAGGCCACCATCGCCTCGCTGGAGACGATCACCAAGGGCGAGAACACGATCGCCATCACCGGCAACGTGCTGCGCGACTACCTGACCGACCTGTTCCCGATCCTGGAACTGGCCACCTCGGCCAAGATGCTGTCGATCGTGAAGCTGATGCAGGGCGGCGGGCTGTTCGAGACCGGCGCTGGCGGGTCGGCCCCCAAGCACGTGCAGCAGCTGGTGGAAGAGAACCACCTGCGCTGGGATTCCCTGGGTGAATTCTGTGCGCTTGGCGAGAGCTTCAAGTTCCTGGCCGATGCCAAGGGCAACGCCAAGGCGAAGGTGCTGGGCGAAGCCGTGGACGTGGCGACGCAGGGCATCCTGGACGACAACCGCTCGCCCTCGCGCAAGGTCGGCGAACCGGACAACCGCGACAGCCACTACTGGTTCGCCCGCTACTGGGCCGAAGCGCTGGCGGCGCAGGCTGACGACGCCGACATGGCCGCGCATTTCAAGCCGCTGGCCGAGGCGCTGGCCGCCAAGGAGACCGAGATCGTGGGTGAACTGGCCGCCGCCCAAGGCGCGCCGGCGGACCTGGGGGGCTATTACCACGGCGACGCGGCCAAGACCGCGGCCGTGATGCGCCCGAGCGCCACGCTGAACGGCATCATCGGCTGACGCCGGGTTTCATCGATTTGGGAAGGGCCGTCCGTGGTTGCGGGCGGCCCTTTTCTTTTGCGGTGTGCCGGTTGGGGGACGTTGTGCCGGGTATTTTGGGCCAGAAAGAAACAGACGGCGTGTCACGGATCCGGAGGCTGCGTGGTCATCCTTGCGAGAGCTTGTTGGAAAGGATGATGCCATGACCGCTCCGATCACGATTGCCGCCGACACCGAAGGCGTGACGCTGGTGAATGTCTACGATGTCGCGCCCGGCGGGGCCCAGGCGCTGGTGGCGCGGCTTGAGGAGGTGACGCGCGACGTGATTGCCGCCGAGCCGGGGTTCGTGTCCGTGTCGCTGCATGTGGCCCTGGATGGCACCAAGGTGGTGAATTACGCGCAATGGGCCTCGGCCGGGGCGTTCCAGGCCTTCATGGCCAAGCCCGAGACGCGGGACATGCTGGGCGGCTTTGCCGCGCTGGCGACCTCCGTGTCGCCGGGGCTTTACCACGTGGCCGGTGTCGTGACAGCCTGAGGCCATGGACCCCGCCTTTGCCGCTGCCCGGCCGCAGATGCTGCGGCTTGCCTTCCGCATGCTCGGATCGCATGCGGATGCCGAGGATGTCGTCCAGGAGGCCTGGGTGAAATGGGCCTCGGCCGACAGGTCCGGCGTGCGGGAACCGATGGCGTTCCTGCGCACGATGGTCACGCGGCTGTGCCTGAACGAGCTGGCCTCGGCCCGGCGGCGGCGGGAGACCTATGTGGGTCCCTGGCTTCCGGAGCCCTGGGTCGACGGCGAAGGCGGGCTGGAGGACATCACCCTGTCGCTGATGGTGGCTCTGGAGAGCCTGTCGCCGCTGGAGCGGGCGGCATTCCTGCTGGGGGATGTCTTTGGTCTGGGGATCGAGGAGGTCGCGCAGTCCGTTGGCCGGTCGGAGGCGGCCTGCCGCCAGCTGGCCAGCCGGGCCCGGCGACACCTGCGGGACGCGCGGCCCAGATATGCCGTGGACCGGGCCCATGGGCTGGAGATGGCGATGGCCTTCTTCAACGCGTCGCGGGCCGGGGACCTGGAGGCGCTGCAACGGATGCTGGCCGAGGATGTGGTCGCGGCGGCGGACGGCGGTGGCAGGGTGTCGGCGTCGCTTGATCCGCTGGCCGGTCGCGATGCCGTGCTGGCCCGGCATGTCGAAATGGCCAGGGGGTTCGTGGATGCTCCGTCGGTTCTGCTGCGGCTTTGCCCCGTGGGCGGGTTGCCGGGATTCGTCACGCGCGAGGCCGGCGAGGTGCTGCAGACCACCGCGCTGGAGATTGCGGGGGACCGGATTGCCGCGATCTACGTGACGCGGAACCCCGAGAAGCTGAGAGCAGTTCGGCACGCGCTGGGGTGATGCGTCAGGACCTGAGAAGGCCTTCCGGTGTCAGGAGCATGTCAGAACGGACACCGGATACAGGGATGCGCGCCGGATCGGGCCGTATAAACCCGGAGTATTTCAACACACAATCAGTATCCTAGACTGCACTTCTCATGTTGCCACTCAACTGACACCCATGGATCACGCCCCGATGATCACGTGACGGTTTCGGCTGGCGTCCGGCGCCAGGATGGTCTTTGATCCCATCTGTCCCGTTCTGCGAAAGGCCGTTTCGATGTCGCTGCCCGCCAACCGGGTGCTTGGCCTGATCGCGGCCGGCGCCACCGTCACGATCTGGGCGGGGTTCATGCTGATCACCCGCTTTGCCGTCAACAGCAGCTTTACCGTCGAGGAAATCCTGTTCCTGCGCCTCGTCCCCGGCGCCATCGCCCTGACGCCGCTGATGTGGAAGCTGGGCGTCTGGCCCGGAGAGATGGCCCTGTGGCGCAAGCTGTTGCTGATGTTCGGGGCCAGTTCGGTCTTTCCCTACGTGGTTTCCAAGGGGTTGGCCTATGCGCCGGCCTCGGACGGCGGTTCGCTGGCGCCGGGGATGCTGCCGTTCTGGACGGCGCTGGCCGCCTGGGCGCTGATGGGCGAAGTCCCCGGGCCCCGGCGCAGGATGGGATTGGCGATGATCCTGCTGGGCGCGCTGATCGTGAGCCTGTGGCAGATCGTTGCGGGCGCCCATGACGGCGCCTGGCGGGGGCACCTGATGTTCCTGGCCGGATCGGGTTGTTGGGGCGTCTATACCGTGGTCTTCCGCCAGAGCGGGCTGAGCGCGCTGCATGCGCTGGTGATCGGGTTGTTCTGGGGCGCGCTTCTGGGCGCGCCGGCGCTGTTGCTGTCAGGAGACCTGAGCTTTGCCGGCGCAAGTGTCAGCGGGATCTTCTGGATGATCGTGATGCAGAGCTTCGTGATCGGCATCCTGGCGATGTTCCTCTTCGGCTATGCGGTGGGTCAATTGGGCGCCGCCGAAACCGCCGCCTTCGGCGCCCTGACACCGATCCTGGCGCTGTTGGGCGGCGCGCTGTTCCTGGGAGAGGAGGTCACGGTTCTCAAGGCCATCGGGGTCTGCCTGGTGGCGGCGGGGGTCTTCCTGGCCTCGGGTGTCCTTGGCCGCCGTCCGGTCGCGGCGGGCTGAACCGGCGCTCAGGGCACTTCGAACGTGGTCAAGGCGATGATCGGTGCGCCGTCCTTTGCATAAAGCCGGTGGTCATTGGAATTCAGCGTCACGCGCAGGGTGTAGCGGCCCGGCGGCAGGGCACCGATATGGGCGTCGCGATGATAGAGCCGCTGCAGCTTGATCCCGTCGAGGTACAGGTGCGCATGGCCGACGCCGGGCACGTGCGGCCCGTCGGCCATGTCCTCGTTCAGGGTGAAATTTTGCATCTCGACCTGGACTGCCCAGCCGATGCCATCGGCAGTGACCGTCAGGTCGACCTCGGGCGCGGGCCGGTCGGCGGGCACCTCGACCTGGTCCATGTGCGCCATGTGCTCCATGTGCATCGCCTGCGGATCGGCGGGCACCACAAGCGCCTGGGCGGTGACGGCGCCGGCCCGTTCAAAGACCAGCGTGACCGGGATCAGCTGGCCGGCCTCGGCATCGGTCAGATCGAACAGTTCGACATAGGCGCCATCAAGGGACAGGACCGGGGCCGACCCGGCCGGAATCGGCAGGCGGTCCTTGCCCTCGACCGACACGATCCGGCCGTCGGCTCCCGATGAGCCGGCGGCGATCAGGCTGTCGGCGCCGCCTGAATTGGTGATCCTGAGCGTGATGCGCATACCCTGTGCGTCCGGCGCGGCCTTCGCGTCCGATATCAGGATGTCGGACGCGGGCGACGGCCGCAGGAGCAGCCAGACCCCGACGCCAACCGCCACCAGAAGCAGCAGTGCCACCAGTCTTTTCACCCCTGTCATCTTTTGCGCCCCGCGATATGGTCCACCCGGGGCAACCATGTGGGCACAAATGAAAGGGATCAAGCTTTTCGGGGCCTTAACGGCAATCGCCTTGCCAGGCCATGCGTGGGCGCATGCGTCGGAAGGCGGGTTCGTCCTGCTGTTGCCAACCGATCTTTACATCGCCGGAGGGGTCGCCGCCGTGGCTGTCACGGTGGTTCTGCTGGCGCTGCTGCCCGGGTGGCTGGCCGAACGGCTGTTGCACCCGCTGCCGCTGGTCCGGGTGCCGACCCTGTCGTTGCGGCTGGCGACCAGCCTGGGTTCCGCCGGGCTGCTGGTCTTCGCCCTGTGGGCCGGGCGGGCCGGGCCGCGGGATCCGCTGGCCAATCCGCTGCCCCTGCTGGTCTGGACGGTGTTCTGGATCGGCATGGTGCTGGCCCAGGGGCTGCTGGGCAATCACTGGCGGTGGAGCAATCCCTGGACCGGGCCTTCGGCGGTGATCCGGTGGCTGATCGGCCGGTCCGTGCTGCGTTATCCCCGCGGGCTGGGGCATTGGCCCGCCGTCGTCGCCTACCTGGCCTTCGCGGGTTTCCTGCTGGCAGATATCGCGCCGTCCGATCCCGGGCGGCTGGCGGCCTGCGCCGGGATCTACGCGGCCGTCACGCTGATCCTGACGGCGCTGTTCGGGCCGGCCTGGCTGGTGCGCGGCGAAGCGCTGACGGTGCTGATGCGGGCGCTGGCGCGGATCGCGGTCGTCGCCCGCTGGCGCGGCCGCCACGCCATCGGCCTGCCCGGATGGCGCGTCCTGACAGCCCCAACCGTGCCCGCCAGCCTGGCGGTCTTCATGGTCCTGATGCTGGGCACCGGCAGTTTCGACGGGCTGAACGAGACCTTCTGGTGGCTGGCCCGCCTGCACATCAACCCTCTGGAATTCCCCGGCCGGTCCGCCGTCATCGCCCAGAACCTGATCGGGCTGGTCCTGGCCGACATGGGCCTATTGGCAATCTTTGCCGGAACCCTCTGGCTGGGCCTGCGCCTGGCGCGCAGCCCGATGCCGTTGGGACAGGCCTTTCGGCTTTTCGCGCCGTCGATCCTGCCGATCGCGCTTGGTTATCATGCGGCCCATTACCTGACCGCGGCGCTAGTCGGCTTCCAGTACGTGCTGGCCGCGCTCAACGATCCGCTGGCCAGGGGGCAGGACCTGCTGGGGCTGGGCACATTCTACGTCACCACCGGGTTCTTCAACGAACAGGCTTCGGTCCGGGTGATCTTCCTGACCCAGGCCGGCGCCGTCGTGCTGGGCCATGTCATGGCGATCCTGCTGGCCCATGCGCTGGCGGTGCGCGCGCTTGGCACCACGCGCCGGGCCGCGCTGGCGCAGGCGCCGGTTGCGCTGTTCATGATCGCCTATACGCTCTTCGGGCTGTGGTTGCTGGCATCTCCCCGGGGCGTCTGAGAAAAACTCTGGACAAGCGCCGTCGGGCCGACGCAGGCTCCGGCCCAGACAGCGGCCGATCAGCGGCCCGGCCCATCTCCAGACAGGGAGAAGACGATGACGACGAAACCCACGGGAAACCGCACCGGGAACACCACTGGCCTGACCCGGCGCGGCGCGCTGAAAGGCCTTGGCGCCGCGACCACCCTGCCCCTCTGGGCCCGCTACGCCAGCGCGCAAACCGCCGAGCCGATCCGCATCGGATTTCAGGTGCACCGCACCGGCATCGGCGCCGCCTATGGCCGCTGGTACGACCGCACCACGCAGGCGGCGGTGAAGCTGATCAACGACAACGGCGGGATCAACGGCCGCCCCGTTGAGATCGTGGCCGAGGATGACGGCACCGACCCCAAGCGTGGCGCCGAGGTGATCGAGAAATTCGCCACCCAGTCGAATTGCGACATCGCCTTCGGCACATTGTTTTCCCACGTGGTCATCGGGTCCGCCCCCCGCGCGGGCGAGCTGAAGCTGCCCTATTTCGTGGTCTCCGAAGGCCATCACGTGGCCTCCGGCATGCTGAACCGCTACACGCTGCAGCCCGGCATCACCGACGTGAAAAGCCAGGTGCAGGCCATGGCGCCGTTCATCACCGGGAACCTCGGGAAAAAGGTCACCATGATCTACCCCGATTACGGGTTCGGCTATGACCACCGCGACAACCTTGTGCCCGCGATCGAGGCCAACGGCGGCGAGGTGCTGGAACTGATCGCCATCCCGCCGACCGAGACGTCGTTCACCAAGTATTTCCCCAAGATCCCGCGCGAGACCGAGGTGCTGTACCACGTGATGGTGGGCCCCGCCGTTCTGACCTTTGTCAAGGAGATGGGCGAATTCTTTGGGCCCAATGGCCCCGAGATCTTCGGGTTCATCGACAGCCTCGAGGCGGTCAACATCGACTCGCCCGGACTGGAATTCCTGGAAGGTACGTATTTCTGGGAAGGCAACCCGCGCTACGCCCAACAGGACCAAACCGAATTCGACCGCACCTACCGCGCGAAGGTGGGCGTGGACGACACCGGCGCATCCATCGCCGACCCCAAGGACGTATCGACCTATGCCCACATGTTCGGCTGCTGGGAAACGCTGTACGTGATCAAGGCCGGGATGGAGGCCTGCGGTTATTCCGGTCCCTCCGACCGCGCGGCCCTGATCGAAGCGGTGGAGGCGATGACCGACATGGCCGAAAGCCTGGAGCATCCGCAGGGCGCCAAGGTGTTCAACGGCAAGACCCACCAGGTCTTCGGCCACCAGTACATCAGCCAGGTCACCGACGGGAAGCTGGTCAAGGTGCACACGACCTCGATCGAGGACGGCATGTACCCCGACGAGGTGGATTACACGACCCAGCCCTTCTGAGGTCGCCGCAAGGCCTGACATGGAACTCGGACCCTATCTCCTGCTTGCCACGCTCGAAGGCGCGGTGACGGCCGCCGTGCTGGCGCTGACCGCCTCCGGTTTGGCGCTGGTCTTTGGCGTCATGCGCGTGGTCAACGTGGCGCATGGCGAATTCTTCATGCTGGGCGCGGTGATCGCCTGGTGGGTGGCCAGTCATGTCGGCGGGGCGCCGGCGGTGGGGTTCGTGGCGGCGCTGATACTGGCGCCGCTGATCGTGGGCGGGATTGCGGCGCTGGCCGACATGACGGTGCTGAAACGGCTGAACTACGACCCCGAACGCACCATCGTGGCGACCATCGGGCTGCTTTATATCCTGCAGCAAGGCGCACTGATGACCTATGGGCCGGATGCACGCCCGGTCGAGCCGCCGTTCAACACGCGCCTGGCCCTGCCGTGGGTGGAACATACCGATGCGGGCTGGTCGCTCTACTGGCCCTGGGGGCTGTCGACCACGTCCTACAAGCTGGCGGTGATCGGCGCGGCGGTGGTCGTGCTGCTGGGGATCTGGGCGCTGATGACGCGCACGCGGATCGGGCTCTTGATGCGGGCGACGCAGCTGGACCGGGACATGGCGTTGGCCTTCGGGATCCCGGTGGAACGGGTCTATGCGCTGGTCTTCGGGCTGGGCGCGGCGCTGGCGGCGCTGGCCGCCGTGCTGATCGTGCCGATCCAGCAGGCGCATTACCTGATGGGGGGCGATCCGCTGCTTCTCAGCTTCATCGTGGTGATCATCGGCGGGCTGGGGTCGCTGCCCGGAACGATCCTGGCGGCGGTGTTCATCGGGCTGACCGACGGCATCATCTCGGTCTTCTTCTCGCCGACGCTGGCCAAGATCCTGGCGACGCTGCTGGTGGCGCTGGTGCTGGTGTTCCGCCCGCAGGGGCTGTTCGGGACACGCGCGGCATGAAACGCTCTCTGGTGCTGCACCTGGGGCTCGTCGGGCTGCTGTTTGCGCTGCAATTCGTGCTGCCGGCCTATCATCACGGCAATCTTGCCCGGGTGATGGTGCTGGCGACATACGCAATCGGCTACAACGTGCTGTTCGGCTACACCGGGCTGCTGAGCCTGGGCCACGCGCTGTTCTTCGCGGCCGGCATGTACGGCATGGGGATCGCCGTCGACCATTTCGGCGCCGCCCCCGCCCCCGCGCTGCTGGCCGGGCTGGTCTTCGCCCTGGTCGTCGCGGGCGCGGTGGGCGCGCTGGCGCTGCGCACCACCGGCGTCGCCTTCATGATCGTCACGCTGATGTTCGCGCAGGCCGGATACCTCACCATCCTTTATTTCGCCGACTATACCCATGGCGACGAGGGTTTCGTCATCCAGCAGGCGCAACGGGTGCTGTGGGGGATCGACCTGTCCGATCCGACCTGGCGGTATCTTTCGGCCTGGGTCCTGTTCTCGGCCTGCCTGCTGGGGACGCTGCGGATGATGCACCGCCCCTTTGGCCGCACGCTGATCGCCATCCGCGAGAACGAGGAACGCGCCCGGATGCTGGGCTATGACACTTTCGCCCACAAATGGGCGGCGGTGCTGGTGTCGGGCGGGATCTCGGGCCTGTCGGGGGCGGCCTACGGGTTGCTGTTCGGCTACGTGGGGGCCAGTTTCGCATCCGTCCAATATTCGATCTTCCCGCTGCTCTGGGTGCTGCTGGGCGGTGCGGGCACGATCCTGGGGCCGTTCATCGGCACGCTGTTCATGTTCTACCTGATCGACCTGGCCTCGGGCATCACCACCGCCTACATGCTGATCGCCGGCGTCGTGCTGGTGCTGCTGACGCTCTGGGCGCCGCAGGGGCTGGTGGGCGAAATGCGCCGCCGGGTCTGGGGATGGCTGCCATGATCCTGTCGACCGCGGGCCTCACCCGGCATTTCCATGGGCTGAAGGCGGTCCAGAACGTCGATTTCGCCCTGCCGCAGGGCGAGGTCCGCGCGCTGATCGGACCCAACGGCGCGGGCAAGACGACCTTTGTCAGCCTGCTGTGCGGACGGATCCCGCCGACCTCCGGCACGGTCACCTTCGAGGGGCGCGACATCACCGCCCTGCCCGCGCACCGGCGGATCCGGCTGGGCATGGCCTACACCTTCCAGATCACCTCGATCTTCACCGGGCTGTCCGTGGCCGAAAACGTCCGGCTCGCCGCCCGTCACCGGGACGTCTCGCCCACCGAGGCGCTGGACCGCGTCGGGCTTGCGGGCCAGGGCGACGCGCTGGCCGGCGATCTGTCCTACGGCCACCAGCGCCTGCTGGAGATCGCCATGGGCCTGGTGCAATCGCCCCGCCTGCTGATCCTGGACGAACCGACGCAAGGCTTGTCCGATGCCGAGATCGCGCGGTTCAAGACGCTGATCCGGGACCTCGCCGGGGATACGACGATCCTGCTGATCGAACACAACATGTCCGTGGTGATGGAAACCGCCGACCGGGTCAGCGTGCTGAACTTCGGCGAGATCCTGGCCGAAGGCACGCCGGAGGAGATCCACGCCGATGCCGCCGTGCAGGCCGCCTACCTGGGGACGGGGTGAATGCTGGAACTGGACGGGATCAACACGGGCTACGGCAAGGCGCAGGTGCTGCGGGATTTCTCTCTGACGGTCGAGGCAGGCGAGATCCTGTGCCTGTTCGGCCGCAACGGGGCCGGCAAGACGACGACGATGAAGGCGATCATGGGGCTGCTGCCGCTGTGGTCCGGCCGGATCCGCATCGACGGCGAGGATATCGGCGCGTTGCCCGCCCACCAGGTGCCCCTGCGCGGGATCGGCTACATCCCCCAGGGGCGGCGGTTGTTTTCCGAACTGACGGTGGCGCAGAACCTCGAGATCGGGCTGATGGCGCGGAAATCGGGCCCGGACGTTCTGGATGAAGTCCTGACGCTGTTTCCCCGGCTGAAGGAACGGATGCGCCAGCGGGCCGAGACCCTGTCGGGGGGCGAACAGCAGATGCTGGCCACCGCGCGCGCGCTGTGCCTGCGCCCCAAGGCGCTTCTGCTGGATGAGCCGACCGAGGGGCTGCAGCCGTCGATGATCGAGGCGATCCGGCAGGTCATCGTGAAGATGCGCGACCAGGGGGTGGCCGTCCTGCTGGTGGAACAGCGGGTCGATGCGGTGCTGTCGGTGGCGGACCGCGTGGCGTTCATCGAGAACGGGCGCAATGGCGAGGTGCTGCCGGCCGCGACCCTGCGCGCCGATCACCGGCTGGTGGAACGCTACATCGGCGTCTGAGGATCGGCGACTGACGACGGTACGGGCCAAGATTTTTCGCCGAAAAATCTGGTCGAGATTATTCGTCGAATAATCTCCCCCCACCCGAACGCGCCACGACGATTAGCCGGTTGGTAACCCTTGCCGTCCTAACCTCCCCTCGCTTGCAGATGCGCCGGACGCGACCACAAAGGGAGGGGCTGCTTGCCGCAGGACATGCCGAGCCAGGACGTTCCGTCCCAAGACGTCGCATTCGACCGCGCCATCGACGTGCCCGAACCGTGCCGCGCCGAGCTGATCAAACTGATGACGGGCTTCGTCGACAGCGAGTTGTCCAGCGCCTCGGGTTTTTCCGAGGTGATCGCCCTTGGCCCCAGCCTCAAGGAAGCGATGGCACTTGCCCGGATCGTGCATGAAAAGATCCGGGCCGCCGACACGGTCTGCACCATCCTCGGCACATTCGAAACGGACATGGGCCGCTACGAACTCCCGCATCCCTGGTCCGCCCGGATCGGGCGCGACGACGCCATCGGCTGCGCCAGGTGTGGCGGCGACCGGCGGCTGGCGGTCTTTCATTACCCGCTGGACGGCTGGACCGACACGGTTGTCATGCACCACCTGCTGGGGTCCGCCGTCTGCATCCAGCTGGAGGAATATTCCAACATGTCCTTTCGTCCGCTGGCCGATGCCTTCGGCGCGATCCGCATCGACGAGCTTCGCCACGCCATGCTTGCCCGCGAGGGTGTGACCCGCGCCCTGGCCCGGGGGGAGCGCGAGGCGGTGCAGCAGTCGGTAACCTATTGGTGGCCGCGGGTGGCGCATTGTTTCGGCAAGGAAAGATCCGCGAAATACCGCGCCCTGCGCCGCATGGGCCTGCGCCACAGGCCGAACGAAATGCTGCGCAAGACCTGGGAACAGGAGATGCGCGCCTTCCTGGACCGGGCGCATCTGAGCGCACCGATGGTCGTCTGATACCACGCACCCGTTTGACGCGCCCTCGGGCCTCCACCGCCTCCCGCCAAAACCCCGGTCTTCGCCGCGTGCCTCCCTGCGGGCGATCCGTCGCGCCCGCGCGACTGCCCGGTTGTCTGCGCGAGCGAACAGAGGCAAGGTCTGCCCGATCCCCGCGCCGCGGCGCGGTCAATGACAGGAAGGACAGGACCATGCAGCGCCATGGCGGACAGCTTCTGGTCGAGAGCCTCGTCGCTCTCGGCGCCACGAAAAGTTTCGGGATTCCGGGCGAAAGCTACCTCGCGGTGCTGGACGCCCTGCATGACACGAGCGGGCGGCTCGACTTTGTGCTGTGCCGCAACGAAGGCGGCGCGGCCTTTGCCGCCGCAGCCTGGGGCAAGCTGACCGGCACGCCCGGCATCTGCTTTGTCACGCGCGGCCCCGGCGCGACCAATGCGTCCATCGGCGTGCACACGGCGATGCAGGACAGCGCGCCGATGCTGCTGTTCGTGGGCCAGGTCGGCACCGACATGCGCGAACGCGAGGCCTTCCAGGAGGTCAATTATCGCGCGGTCTTCGGCACCATGGCCAAATGGGCGACCGAGATCGACCAGGTGGACCGCATCCCCGAGATCCTCGCCCGCGCCTGGACCCATGCCACCTCGGGCCGCCCCGGCCCCGTGGTCATCGCCCTGCCCGAGGACATGTTGACCACGCTGACCGACACCGCCCCCCTGACCGGCCCGTCCGAGATCGTCGACCCCGCGCCCGATGCCGCGGCCGTGGAAAAGGCCCGTACCCTTCTGGCCGGCGCCGACCGGCCCGTGCTGCTGATGGGAGGCTGCAACTGGACGGCCGAGGGGCAGACGGCGCTGCAGGGCTTTGCCGAGGCGTCCGACATCCCTGTCGTCGCCGCGTTCCGCTACCAGGATCAGTTCGACAATTTCTCGCCCGTCTATGCCGGCGAGGCCGGGGTCGGCATGCCGCCCAACGTCCGCAAGCTGCTGGAAGAGGCGGACGTGATCCTGGCGGTCAACGTGCGGTTCGGAGAGATGACCACCGGCGCCTACGAGATCTTCGACGTGCCCTGCCCGCGTCAGAAGATTGTGCATGTGCATGGATCGGACCTGGAAATCGGCAAGATCTACCAGCCGGTGCTGGGCATCCAGGCCGGCCCCAACAGCTTTGCGCGGGCACTGGGCCCGGTGCGGGGCCAATGGGGCGACTGGACGCGCGCGGCGCGGGCCGCCTACCTTGGCTCGATGGAGGCGCCGGATCAGCCCTCGCCCGTGGACATGGTCAAGGTGTCGGCCTATTTGCGGGACGTGTTGCCCGACGATGTGATCGTCACCAATGGCGCGGGCAATTTCGCGATCTGGCCGAACAAGTTCATGACCTACGGGCCGAAGGCGCGGCTGCTGGCGCCGCAATCGGGGGCGATGGGATACGGGCTGCCGGCGGCGGTTGCGGCCAAGGTGGCGTGCCCGGACCGGATGGTGGTGTGTTTTGCCGGCGACGGGGATTTCCAGATGACCTGTTCCGAGCTTGGCACCGCGCTGCAGGCCGGGGCGCAGCCGATCGTGCTGATCGTCAACAACGGGGTCTACGGGACCATCCGGGCGCACCAGGAAAACCATTATCCGGCGCGGGTGTCGGGCACGACCATGGTGAACCCGGATTTCGTCGCGCTGGCGAAGGCCTACGGGTTTCATGCGGAGCGGGTCGAGACCACCGAGGCGTTCGCGGCGGCCTTCGAGCGGGCGGCGGCGAGCGGGACCGGGGCCGTGCTGGACCTGAATGTGTCGGCCGAGGCGATCACGCCCAGGCGGACGCTGAGCCAGATGCGGGAGGCGGCGCTGGCGAAATAGGCCGACGGTGCCCGCCGGTGGCTTTGAGAGGATGCCTCCGGCGGGAGTATTTGGGCAAAGATGAAGATGCGCGGGGGGTGTCCCACGCGTGGGACATTTTGCAGGTCGTTTAAAATCAATGGGTTGCAGAGGCGGATTAACCATTTGTGAGGGTTTGGGCCTGGCGGTCGAGGGCCCGCGGGCGGAGCCGGAGGGAGGAGGTATTTTTGCCAAGAAGAAGATGCGGCGTGGTGCGGGGATGATCCGGGGATGATCCGGGGATGATCCGGGGCACGCTTGTTGTGGGAGCGGTTTCGGGATAGGGCGCTGATGAGGATTGGGAGAGGATATCCATGATTTTCGCCGACAGAATGGCGCGCCTGGGGACGGAATCGGCTTTTGTCGTTCTGGCCCGGGCCCAGGCCCTTGCCGCCAAGGGACAGGACATCATCAACCTTGGCATCGGGCAGCCGGATTTCCGCACACCCGAGCATATCGTCGAGGCCGGGATCCAGGCGCTGAAGGACGGGCATCACGGCTATACGCCCGCCAACGGCCTGGCCGTGCTGCGCGAGGCGGTGGCGGCGGATCTGGAAGCACGTCATGGCGCGAAGGTGGATCCCGATTGTGTCGTGGTGGTGCCGGGCGGCAAGCCGACGATGTTCTTTGCGGTCATGATGTTCGGCCAGCCGGGCGCCGAGATCCTGTATCCGAACCCGGGCTTTCCGATCTATGAAAGCGTCATCCGGTTTTCCGGGGCCACGCCGGTGCCGATGGCGCTGGAAGAGGCCAACGGGTTTTCGTTTTCGGCCGAGACGGTGCTGGGCCAGATCACCGACCGCACGCGGCTGATCATCATCAATTCGCCCGCCAATCCCACCGGCGGCGTCACCCCCCGCGCGGAGATCGACAGGCTGGTGGCGGGGCTGGCCGAGTGGCCCGATGTGGCGATCCTGTCGGACGAGATCTATTCGCGGATGCTGTATGGCGGGCGCGAACATGTGAGCCTGCTGCAATATCCCGAGATCCGCGACCGGCTGATCGTGCTGGACGGCTGGTCGAAGACCTATGCGATGACCGGCTGGCGGCTGGGCTACGCGGTCTGGCCCGAGGCGGCGGTGGACGAGGTCACGCGGCTGTGCATCAACGACCATTCCTGTGTGAATGCATCCGCCCAATATGCCGGGCTGGCCGCGCTGCAGGGGCCGCAGGATGCGGTCGAGGAGATGGTGGCGCAGTTCGATGCGCGCCGGAAGGTGATCGTGGAGGCGCTGAATGGGTTGCCCGGCGTGTCCTGCACGGATCCGGCCGGGGCATTCTATGCCTTCGCCAATGTCTCGGGCACCGGGATGACGGCGGCGCAGGCGCAGGATGTGTTCCTGGACAAGGCCGGGGTGGCGAGCGTGGCGGGCACGTCCTTTGGGTCCTGGGGCGAAGGCTACGTGCGGTTTTCCTATGCCAACAGCACCGAGAACATCGAACGCGCCATCGAGCGGATCGCCAAGGTCCTGGGCTGAGGCGAGTTTGGCCCCGTTATCACGGCCGTTTTCAGGCCCCGTTTTCAGGCCCGTTTTCTGGCCCGTTTTCAGGCCCGTCTTAAGCCCCGCTTTCAGGCCCGTCTTGAGCCCGTCTTGAGCCCGTCTTAAGCCCTGCCGTCACCCCTGCGAGGGGGCCAGGGAATAATCCGGCCAGGGCGCCTGGGACATGGCGCCCCCGTCGACCATCAGCGTCTGGCCGGTGATGAAATCGGCCCGGTCCGAGGCCAGGAACAGCACCGCCTCGGCCACGTCCTGGGGCGTGCCGATGCGGCGCAGCGGCGTGATGGCGGCCCATTTTTCGGCATACCGGCTGGCTTCGAGCCGGGTGCGGTCGGTGTCGATGGCGCCCGGGGCGACGCAATTGACGCGGATGCCCATGGGCCCCAGTTCCAGCGCCGCGGTCTTGGTGAACTGGTCGATGCCGCCCTTGGAGGCGCCGTAATCGACCAGGTTCGGATAGGCGCGGTCGTGACAGCCCGAGCCGATGTTGACGATGGCGCCGGTGCGGCCGTGATCGACCAGGTGGCGCGCGCCGATGCGGGTGTTCAGGAATGTGCCGCGCAGGTTGGTGGCGATCACCCGGTCCCAGTCTTCCGTCTTGAGGTCCAGCAGCGGCGCCGAGGTCTGGATCGCGGCGTTGTTGACGATGACCGAGGGTGAGCGCCCGTAATTGTCCACCAGCCGGGTGAACAGCGCTTCGACCTGGTCTTCGTCGGCGGCATCGCAGGGAAAGACCCCGATGCCGTCGTCGCCCGGCGCCAGCGTGCCGGGCAGCACCGTGACGGCCACTTCGTAGCCTTCGATGCGCATGGCCCTGGCGATCTCCCGGCCGATGCCGGTGCTGCCGCCCGTGACGAGTGCAAGTGTCATGTCGGATCCTCCCCTGCTTTCCGCTAACACGGTCGGAAAAGGTTCACAATCTTCCGGTCAAAGACGGGCGAGGACCTCACTCAGGACCCGGTCGACCGCCGGAGAGAATTGGCGCGCGCGGCTGCGGATGATGAAATAGGGTGTAACGTGAATGGGTTGCGCGATGTCGAGCATCCTGAGACGGGCGCCGATGCCGGGGCGTGTCAGCAGTTCGGCGACCTCGTTGGAGACCGGAGCTATGACGTGGGAGTTTTCCAGCAATGCGAGCATGACAAGGAGCGACGAGCTGTTGGTGATTCCGGCAGGCACCGGAACGCCCGCCGCCGAGAACGCGCCTTCGACCGCCGCGCGGATCGGCGAGCCGCGTTCCTGCACCACCCAGTCGAAGCGGATCAGGTCCGCGAGGCCGAGGCGCTGCCGGTCCGCCAGCGGATGGTCTTCGTGCACGATGAGCGAGACGACCTCGTACCTGGCGGGCAGGATGTCGAATTCGCGCGGGTCGTAATCCTGCGGCAGACGGGCCAGGATGAATTCGAAACGCCCGTCTTCCAGGCCGCGGACCAGTTCGGTGGAGGGGGCGACTTCGATGCTGACCTCGACCCCGGGGGTGGCGGCGCGGACGGCCTGGACGGCGGGCACCAGGCATTTCACCGCCGGCCCGGTGACGGAGCCGACGCGCACCTCGCCCGCCTGGCCTTCCTTCAGTTCCTCGACCTCGGTTTCCAGGCTGTCCATGGTGGCCAGGATCGCCCGGCCATGTTGCAGGAAGGCCTGGCCGATGCGGGTGGGGACCATGCCCTTGGGATGGCGCAGGAACAGCTTTTCGCCGATGTCGGCTTCCAGTTCGGCCAGGATGCGGGAGGCGGCGGGCTGGGACATGGCCAGCGCCCCGGCGGCGATCTGCAGCTTGCCGCTTTCGGCGATCTTCACGATCAGCCGCAGGTGGTGCGGTTTCAGGCGGCGGGCCAGGTCCATGGGTGCGACTTACCAATCCGGGTATGTCGAGGCGCGTTAATGTAATTTGAATGCCATGTAAAGCTGCACTACCCAAGGGCCAGGGTTTTGGAGGACCCGCACATTTGCAAATCGCGTGACCAGGGGGGCGACGCCCGGCGCGCAAGGGAGGCATTCATGAAACTTAAAATGGTCCTGGCTTCGGCCACGGCGCTGATGGCGCTTGCCACTGGGGTGCTGGCCGACGGCACGGTGGGCATCGCGATGCCGACGAAATCGTCGGCGCGCTGGATTTCCGACGGCAATTCGATGGTGCAGCAATTCCAGGAGGCCGGCTACGACACCGACCTGCAATATGCCGAGGATGACATCCCCAACCAGCTGGCGCAGATCGAGAACATGATCACCAAGGGCGTCGATGTCCTGGTGATCGCGGCGATCGACGGCACGACGTTGTCGAACGCGCTGGAGAACGCGCATTTCGCCGGGATCAAGGTGATCGCCTATGACCGGCTGATCCGCGACAGCGAATACGTCGATTATTACGCGACCTTCGACAATTTCCAGGTGGGGGTGCAGCAGGCGACCTCGCTGGTGGACGGGCTGAAGGACCGGTTCGGGGACGGGCCCTACAATGTCGAGCTGTTCGGCGGGTCGCCCGACGACAACAACGCGTATTTCTTCTACAACGGCGCGATGTCGGTGCTGCAGCCGCTGATCGACAGCGGCGACGTGGTGATCCAGTCGGGCCAGATGGGCATGGACAAGGTCGGCACGCTGCGCTGGGACGGTGCGGTGGCGCAGGCGCGGATGGATAACCTGCTGTCGGCGCATTATACCGACAAGCAGGTGAACGGCGTGCTGTCGCCCTATGACGGGCTGTCGATCGGGATCCTGTCGTCGCTCAAGGGCGTCGGTTACGGGTCGGGCGACATGAAGATGCCGATCGTGACGGGCCAGGATGCCGAGGTGCCGTCGGTGAAATCGATGCTGGCGGGCGAACAGTATTCGACGATCTTCAAGGACACGCGCGAACTGGCGCGGGTGACCGTGGGCATGGTCGATGCGGTGCTGAAAGGCAGCGAGCCCGAGATCAACGATACCGAGACCTATGACAACGGCGTCAAGATCGTGCCGTCCTACCTGCTTGAGCCGGTGGCCGTGGACCTTTCGAACTGGGAAGAGGTCCTGATCGGATCGGGCTATTACACCGAAGACCAGATCAAGTGACCTCCCTCACCTGATCACCACCCTGCCCGCGCCGTTCCCTGTTGCGCGCGGGCAGGGTCCGACAGACGAGATTTTTCGGACGAAAAATCTTGGCCCCGAGATTTTTCCCGAAAAATCTCCCCCGCTTCACGTCGAGCCATCCGCAGGAGCCGTCATGCAGCCATTGCTCGAGATGCGTGCCATCACCAAGACCTTTCCGGGGGTCAAGGCGCTGGACGAGGTGACCCTTTCGGTCCGCAAGGGCGAGATCCACGCCCTGGTCGGCGAAAACGGCGCCGGCAAATCTACCCTGATGAAGGTGCTGTCGGGCGTCTACCCGGCCGGCACATACGACGGCGACATCGTCTATGACGGCGAGGTCGCGCAATTCCGGTCGCTGTCGGACAGCGAGGACAAGGGCATCGTCATCATTCACCAGGAACTGGCCCTGGTGCCGTTGATGTCGATTGCCGAGAACCTGTTCCTGGGCAACGAGATCGCCGAGGGCGGCGTGATCCAGTGGCAGGAAACCTTTCGCCGGACAGAGGAGTTGCTGGCCAAGGTCGGCCTGAAGGAAGCCCCCGGAACGCTGATCGACAAGCTGGGCGTGGGCAAGCAGCAGCTGGTGGAGATCGCCAAGGCGCTGTCCAAGGAAGTGCGCCTGCTGATCCTGGACGAGCCCACCGCCGCGCTGTCGGAATCCGACAGCCAGGCGCTGCTGGACCTGATCCTGGAACTGAAGGAACGGGGTGTCACGTCGATCATCATCAGCCACAAGCTGAACGAGGTCCGCCGCGTCGCCGACAGCGTCACCGTGATCCGCGACGGGTCCACCGTGTCCACCATGGATGCCCGCACCGATGCCATCACCGAGGACCGGATCGTGCGCGACATGGTCGGCCGCGACATGGCGCACCGTTACCCGGACAGGGACCGGCGCGCCGGGCCGGTGATCATGGAGGTGAAGGGCTGGAACGTCTGGCACCCCGAACATGGCGACCGCCAGGTGATCCGCGACGCCAACCTGACCGTGCGCGCCGGTGAGGTCGTGGGCATCGCCGGACTGATGGGCGCGGGGCGCACCGAACTGGCGATGTCGATCTTCGGCCGCTCCTACGGGCGCAACATTTCCGGTACGGTCGAGATGAACGGCCAGGTCGTCGATACCTCGACCGTCAACCGCGCCATCGACGCGGGGCTGGCCTATGTGACCGAGGACCGCAAGTCGCTGGGCCTGATCCTGGACGAGACGATCCAGCGCAACATCACGCTGACCAACCTTGCGGCGGTATCCACCAACGGCGTCATTGCCGAGGCCGCCGAGACGCAGATTGCCGAAGGCTACCGCAAGGCGATGAACATCCGCACGCCCAGCGTCTTCCAGAAGGTGGTGAACCTGTCGGGCGGCAACCAGCAGAAGGTGGTTCTGTCGAAATGGCTGTTTGCCGAACCCGAGGTGCTGATCCTGGATGAACCCACGCGCGGCATCGACGTGGGCGCGAAATTCGAAATCTACGGCCTGATCAACCGGCTGAGCGCCGATGGGAAAGGCGTCATCATGATCTCGTCCGAGATGCCCGAACTGCTGGGCATGTGCGACCGGATCTACGTCATGGGCGAAGGCCGTTTCGTCGGGGAACTCTCCGCCGAAGAGGCCAGCCAGGAGCGCATCATGTCGCTTATCGTGAACGATTGAGGGAGGAAACCATGGACCTGGCGGACCAGACCAAGACGGCCCAACAGCCAAGCATCGGCCATTATCTTTTGGGCCACCTGCGCGAATTCGGGCTTCTGTTCGCGCTGATCGCCATCATGATCTTCTTCCAGATCGTGACCGACGGCACGCTGCTGCGCGCCGTCAACCTGACCAACCTGTTCCTGCAGAACAGTTACATCATCATCATGGCGCTGGGGATGCTGGTCGTCATCGTGGCGGGCCATATCGACCTGTCGGTCGGATCGGTCATGGGCTTCGTCGGCGCGCTGGCGGCGGTGATGATCGTGGAATGGCAGCTGCCGGTGATGGTGGCCATCGTGTTGTGCCTGATCGCGGGCATCCTGATCGGCGCCTGGCAGGGCTACTGGGTGGCCTACTGGAAGATCCCGTCCTTCATCGTGACGCTGGCCGGCATGCTGGTCTTTCGCGGCATGTCGCTGTGGCTGCTTGAAGGCCAGTCGGTCGGCCCTTTCCCGCGCTCGTTCCAGTCGCTGTCGACCGGGTTCATTCCCGACCTGTTCGGGATCGGGCAGCCCAACGGCACGGCGCTGGCCGCCGGAATCATCGCGGCGGGGCTGATCGTCTGGCTGGGCCTGCGCGCCCGCGCCCGGGATCGTCGTTACGGGATCGAGGGCGAGCCCCTGCCCTTCTTCATCGTGCGCACCGGCATCATCGTCTGCGCGCTGCTGTTCATCTTCTGGAAACTGGCGGAATTCCGGGGCCTGCCCAACGTGCTGATCACCATGGCCGTGCTGACCGTGATCTATGCCTTCGTGACGGAAAACACGACGCTGGGCCGGCGCATCTATGCGCTGGGTGGCAACGAGAAGGCGGCGAAGCTGTCGGGGATCAAGACCGAACGGCTGACCTTCCTGGCCTTCGTCAACATGGGGCTGCTGGCGGCGCTGGCGGGGCTGATCTTTGCCGCGCGGCTGAACACGGCGACGCCCAAGGCGGGCTTCGGGTTTGAACTGGACGTGATCGCGGCGGTCTTCATCGGCGGCGCGTCGATGTCCGGCGGGGTCGGCAAGATCGTCGGCGCGGTCGTGGGCGCCTTTATCATGGGCGTGCTGAACAACGGCATGTCGATCATGGGCATCGGCATCGACTACCAGCAGGTCATCAAGGGCCTGGTGCTTCTGGCCGCCGTCTTCTTCGACGTCTACAACAAGAGCAAGGCCTGATCCGATGACCTTCACCCCCGCCCCCTGGCCCCGCAAGCTGCGTTCGCAGGAATGGTATGGCGGCACCAGCAAGGATTCGATCTATCACCGTGGCTGGCTGAAGAACCAGGGCTACCCGGACGACCTGTTCGACGGGCGCCCGATCATCGGGATCCTGAACACCTGGTCCGACCTGACGCCCTGCAACGGGCATTTGCGCGAGATCGCCGAGAAGGTGAAGGCCGGGGTCTGGGAGGCCGGTGGTTTCCCGGTGGAGGTGCCGGTGTTCTCGGCCTCGGAAAACACGTTCCGGCCGACGGCGATGATGTTCCGGAACTTGGCTGCGCTGTCCATCGAGGAGCAGATGCGCGGCCAGCCGATTGATGGCGCCGTGCTGCTGGTGGGCTGCGACAAGACCACGCCGTCGCTGATGATGGCGGCGGCGTCGACGGATATCCCGTCGATTGTCGTCACGGGGGGCCCGATGCTGAACGGGTGGTTTCATGGGGAAGCTGTCGGCGCGGGCACGCACCTGTGGCGGTTTTCCGAGGCCGTGAAGGCGGGCGAGATGACGCAGCAGGAGTTTCTGGATGCGGAATCCGCCGTGACGCGGTCGTCGGGGACCTGCAACACGATGGGCACCGCGTCGTCTATGGCGTCGATGGCCGAGGCGTTGGGCATGGCGCTGTCGGGCAATGCGGCGATCCCGGGTGTCGACAGCCGGCGGCGGGTGATGGCGCAGCTGACGGGGCGGCGGATCGTGCAGATGGTGAAGGACGATCTGAAACCGTCCGACATCCTGACGCGCGAGGCGTTCGAAAACGCGATCCGGGTGAACGGGGCTGTGGGCGGGTCGACCAACACGGTCATCCATTTGCTGGCGATCGCGGGGCGCGTGGGGATCGACATCACGCTGGATGACTGGGACCGGCTGGGCCATGACGTGGATACGATCGTGGATCTGCAGCCGTCGGGCAAATACCTGATGGAGGAGTTTTTCTATGCCGGCGGCCTGCCGGTCGTGCTGAAGCGGCTGGGCGAGGCCGGGCAGTTGCACAAGGATGCGCTGACGGTGTCGGGCGGCGCGATCTGGGACGAGGTGAAGGGCGCGGTCAATTACAACGACGCGGTCATCCGGCCCGCCGACAATCCGCTGCGCAAGCAGGGCGGGATTGCCGTGCTGCGGGGCAATATCGCACCGAACGGGGCCATCGTGAAACCTTCGGCCGCGACCCCCGCGCTGATGCAGCACAGGGGGCGGGCCGTGGTGTTCGAGGACATCGACGACTACAAGGCGAAGATCGAGGACGATGCGCTGGATATCGACGAGACCTGCATCATGGTGCTGAAGAACTGCGGGCCGCGCGGCTATCCGGGCATGGCCGAGGTCGGCAACATGGGGCTGCCACCCAAGGTGCTGAAGAAGGGGATCACCGACATGATCCGCCTGTCGGATGCGCGCATGTCGGGGACGGCCTATGGCACGGTGATCCTGCATACCTCGCCCGAAGCGGCCGTGGGCGGGCCGCTGGCGGTGGTGCGCGATGGCGACATGATCGAGGTCGACGTGGCCGCGCGGCGCATTCACCTGGACATCCCCGAGGCCGAGCTGGCCCAGCGGCTGGCCGGCTGGACACCGTCCCATGACCAGGCGACATCGGGCTACGAATGGCTGCACCAGCAGCACGTGGGGGGTGCCGATACCGGGGCCGACCTTGATTTTCTGAAGGGCTGCCGGGGTTCGGCGGTCGGAAAGGATTCCCATTGATGCAGATCGCTCTTGTGGGCATCGGCAAGATCGCGGTCGATCAGCATGTGCCCTCCATCGCCGGCTCGGACGATTGGGAACTGGCCGCGACCGTGTCGCGGCACGGATCGGTCGAGGGGGTCGAGGCCTTTACCGATTTTGACGCGATGCTGGCCGCCCGTCCTGACGTCCGGGTCGTGTCGCTGTGCCTGCCGCCCGTTCCCCGGTTCGATTATGCCGCAAAGGCGATCCGCGCGTCGCGCCATGTGATGCTGGAAAAACCGCCCGGCGCGACGCTGTCGGAATGCCACGCGCTGATCGACATGGCGGCAAAACACCGGGTGTCGCTGTATGCGTCCTGGCATTCGCGGTCGGCGGACAAGGTGGAGGCGGCGAAGACCTGGCTGGCGGGCAAGACGCTGCGCAAGTTCACCGTTACCTGGAAGGAGGACGTGCGCCGCTGGCATCCCGGACAGGACTGGATCTGGGAGCCGGGCGGATTGGGCGTCTTCGATCCGGGCATCAACGCGCTGTCCATCGTGACCGAGATCCTGCCCGATCCGATCCATGTGACTTCCGCGCTGCTGGAGGTGCCCGAGAACCGTCAGACCCCGATCGGTGTCACGATGGACTTCTTCCACCCGACGGCAGAGGTGTCGATGGTCTTCGACTGGCGCCAGGAGGGCGATCAGACCTGGTCCATCGCGGCGGAAACCGACGAGGGCACCATGGCGCTGCACGATGGTGGCGCGCGGATGCTGGTCGATGGAGCCGACGTGGGCGCCGAGCATGACGCGCCGCTGTCCGGCGAATACCCAAGGCTTTACGCGCGGATGGCCGAGCTGGTGCAGACCGGCCGGTCGGACGTGGATTTGCGGCCCATGCGCCATGTGGCCGATGCCTTTACCCTGGGCCGGCGCGTGCTGGTCGCGCCCTTCGTGGAATGACCATGCGACGTTTCGCAGAGACCCCGGACGGTGCGCCCGTCGACCTTGTCACGCTGACCGGTGGCGGCACCACGGCGCAGGTGATGACCTGGGGCGCGACGCTGCAGGATCTGCGGGTGGACGGCGTGGATCGATCGCTGATCCTGGGATCGCCGGATTTCGCCGCCTACCTGGGGGCGATGCGCTATTTCGGTGCCATCGTCGGGCCCGTCGCCAACCGCATCGCGGGCGGCACGGCCAAGATCGACGGGCAGCGGTATGAATTCGAAAGGAACGAGGCCGGGCGCACCACGCTGCATGGCGGGGTGATCGGCACTGACGCGCGGCTTTGGGAGTTGGCGGAGCGTGGAGAAGATTTTTGCCGCCTGACGCTGCACCTTGAGGATGGCGAAGGCGGGTTTCCCGGCAACCGGACCCTGGGCGCGCAATACCGGCTGGGCGATGACGGCGCGCTGACGCTGAGTTTGACCGCGACCACCGACAAGGCGACCTGGATCAACCTGGCCAACCACGCCTACTGGAACCTGACCGGCGCCGACGGGCTGGACGATCACGCGCTGACCATCGCCGCCGCCAGCTACCTGCCTGTCGACGATCACCTGATCCCCATTGGCGCCCCCGCCCCCGTGGCCGGAACGCGGTTCGATTTCCGCACGCCCCGCCCGGTGCGGCGGGAAGGCGAGGTGATGATCGACCACAATTTCTGCCTGGATCCCGGCGCGATCCCGTCGTTGACGCTGACGGGTGGCGGGCTGGCGTTGGAGATCACCACCGACATGCCGGGTGTGCAGATCTTTGACGCGACCGGCATTGCCCCCGGCGCGGGCCATGACGGGCGCATTTACGGGCCCAACGCGGGCCTGGCGATTGAACCGCAATTCTGGCCCGACGCGGCGAACCACCCCGATTATCCCTCGATCCGCGTCAGCCCGGGCGAGACCTGGAGCCAGACCTCCCGGTTTCACATCCGGACCGGGACGCGTTAAGGACAGCGAAAGGACACATGCCATGAAATCCCCCCTGACAGGCATCCTGCCCGTGGCGCCCACGCCGTTCCACGCCGATGGCCGCGTGGACGAAGAGGGCATGCGCCGCGTGCTCGACTGCATGATCGACCAGGGCGTCGACGCGATCTGCATCCTGGCGAATTATTCCGAACAGTTCCTGCTGTCGGATGACGAACGCGCGCTGATGATGAAAGTCAGCCTGGAACACGTGGCCGACCGGGTGCCGGTGATCGTCACGATCAGCCATTTCTCGACAGAGGTCGTCGTGGCGCGCGCCAGGGCCGCCGATGCCATGGGGGCCGCCATGGTGATGATGATGCCGCCCTATCACGGCGTGGGCCTGGTGCCGGCCGAGGCGGGGATATTCGAACAATTCGCTGCCGTTTCGGACGCCATCTCGATCCCGATCATGGTGCAGGACGCACCGCTTTCGGGGGTCTCCCTGCCCGTGCCGCTGCTGGTCCGGATGGCGCAGGAGATCGAGCATGTGTCCTATTTCAAGATCGAAACGCCCTTTGCCGCCGACAAGCTGGCCGCGCTGATCGCGGCGGGGGGCGAACACATCGTCGGGCCCTTCGATGGCGAGGAAGCGGTGACGTTGCTGGCGGATCTGGATGCCGGGTGCACCGGGACGATGACCTCGGCGCTGCAGCCGGAACTGATCCGGCCGATCGTCACCGAATTCCGCGCCGGCAACGAGGACGCGGCGCTGGAACGCTGGCAGCTGTGCCTGCCGCTGATCAACCACGAAAACCGTCAATGCGGCCTGCGCGCCGCCAAGACGGTGATGATGGAAGGCGGCGTGATCGGGTCCGACCACGTGCGCCATCCGCTGAAACCCATGTCCGACCGCACCCGCGCGCGTCTGCTGCATCTGGCCAGGGAGCTGGACGTGATCGCGCTGAGCTGGGGCAAGTAAAGGAGACCGAAATGTCCGACTACACGCCACACGGCAAGAACCTGATCGCCGGAACCTGGGTCGCGGGCGAGGCGACGTTTGCCTCGTCCCCCAATTCCGGGCCCTCGCATGACTTCACCGATGGATCGCCTGCGCTGGTGGATGCCGCAGTGAAGGCCGCCGAGGAGGCGTTCTGGTCCTACGCCTATTCCACCCGCGCCGAACGCGCCGCGTTCCTGACCGCCATCGCCGACGAGATCGAGGCGCGGGGCGAGGCGATCACGCTGATCGGGACGCAGGAAACCGGGTTGCCCGAACCGCGCCTGCAGGGCGAACGGGGCCGCACCACCGGCCAGATCCGCATGTTCGCCGATCACATCCTGAAGGGCGATTACCTGGACCGGCGCCATGATCCGGCGCTGCCCGACCGCGCGCCCCTGCCCCGGCCCGACCTGCGGATGATCCAGCGGCCGATCGGCCCCGTGGCGGTCTTTGGCGCGTCGAACTTCCCGCTGGCGTTTTCCACGGCGGGCGGTGACACCGCATCGGCGCTGGCCGCCGGTTGCCCGGTGGTCGTCAAGGGCCACCCGGCGCATCCCGGCACCGCCGAGATCGTCGCCGAGGCGATCGCCGCCGCGATCCAGACCTGCGGGATGCATCCGGGCGTCTTTTCGATGGTGCATGGCGCGGCGCATGACGTGGGCGCGGCGCTGGTGCAGCATCCGCTGATCAAGGCGGTGGGCTTTACCGGGTCGCTGCGCGGCGGCAAGGCGTTGTTCGACCTGTGCGCGGCGCGGCCCGAACCGATCCCGTTCTTCGGCGAACTGGGGTCGATCAACCCGATGTTCCTGCTGCCCGAAGCGGCCAGGGCGCGGGGGGCGGACGTGGGCCAGGGCTGGGCCGGGTCGCTGACCATGGGCGCGGGGCAGTTCTGTACCAACCCGGGCGTGGCCGTGGTGCTGAAGGGCGCCGAAGGGGATGCCTTTGTCGCCGCCGCCAAGACCGCGCTGGAACAGGTCGGCCCGCAACCGATGCTGACCGACGGCATCGCGACCGCCTATCGTGCCGGCAAGGCGCGGTTCGACGCCTCGAACGCCGCGCAGCCCCTGGTCACCACCGAAAGCGAAGGCCGCACCGCCACGCCGAACCTGTACGAGACCGAGGCCGCCGCCTTCCTGGCGGATCACGGGCTGGAGGAAGAAGTGTTCGGCCCGCTGGGCGTGGTCGTGCGCGTGGGGTCCGAAGACGAGATGCTGGACCTGGCCAAAAGCTTCGAAGGCCAGCTGACAGTGACCTTGCACATGGACGACGGCGATGCAGGCGCGGCGCTGAAGCTGTTGCCGATCCTGGAACGCAAGGCGGGGCGTGTACTGGCCAACGGGTTCCCCACCGGGGTCGAGGTTTGCGACGCGATGGTGCATGGCGGGCCCTACCCGGCATCGACCAATTTCGGCGCGACATCCGTGGGGACAATGGCGATCCGGCGGTTCCTGCGCCCGGTCTGCTACCAGAACCTGCCGGAGGCGCTGCTGCCCGCCGATCTGGTGTAAGGTATCCCACCAGTAATAAACTTTTCGTGAAGGCCCTGTTCATCAGGGCCTTACACGCGATTTCAAGTGCTTGCCGCCCCTGAATTTTCCTGACACTCTGGTCTGGCTGACTTTCAGGAGGACCGGCGTGCCGCATTATGGGCGAACAGCCATCTTGACGCCGGAAAGCGTCAGAACGGATGCAACCGCTCCCGTCACGCTGCTTGCCTTTCCGCAGGCCATCTTTTCGCGCATCCGCTGGGCGATCCGCGAACAGACCCAGCGCGACCCTTGCCGGACCCACGCCTGATATAGAACGGTGATCGGCCGCGCCCCCGGAACGGGAGCGCCTGCAGCCAAGACAGCACGCGGTTGCGAAAAATCACCACACCCTCAAAGTTCTTCGGCATGGAAGATCGGTTTTTGCGCCACAATGGGGCGACGTGATCCGATCGAGTTCCACCAGTACAAGACGGCCCCCGGGAGCAAAGCGCCACCATGAGCGACCAGACCCCTCTTCTTCTCGTCATCGCCCTTCTGCCGTTCATCGGTTCCCTTGTTCCCGGCATCATGATCCGCGCCGGCCGCAACGCCTGCACGATCTTCACCGCCGCCCCCACCGCGCTGGCCTTCGTCATGCTGATGACGCTGGCGCCGGGGGTGTTCCGGGGCGAGGTGTATCATTTCCAGATGGACTGGCTGCCGCAGCTGGGGCTGCAGGCCAGTTTCTTCCTGGACGGGCTGGGGCTGCTGTTCGCGGCGATGATCACCGGCGTCGGCCTGCTGGTCACGCTTTACGCGCGGTTCTACCTGTCCGGCGAAGACCCGATGGGCCAGTTCTTTACCTTTCTGCTGCTGTTCCAGGGCGCGATGCTGGGCATCGTGATTTCCGACAACATCCTGCTTTTGCTGATCTTCTGGGAACTGACATCGCTGTCGTCCTTCCTGCTGATCGGGTATTGGAAACACCTGCCCGATGGCCGGCAGGGCGCGCGCATGGCGCTGACGGTGACCGGCGCCGGGGGCCTTGCGATGATCGCCGGCATGCTGATCCTGGGCAATATCGCGGGCAGCTACAATATTTCCGACATCCTGCAGGCCGGTGACGCGATCCGCGCATCCGACTGGTACATCCCCGCGCTGCTGCTGATCCTGATCGGGGCGTTCACCAAGTCGGCGCAGTTCCCGTTCCATTTCTGGCTTCCCCACGCCATGGCCGCGCCGACGCCGGTGTCGGCCTACCTGCACAGTTCGACCATGGTGAAGGCCGGCATCTTCCTGATGGCGCGCCTTTGGCCGGTGCTGTCGGGGACCGAGGCGTGGTTTTACATCGTCACCTCCGTCGGGCTGATCACCATGGTGGTGGGCGCGGTGGTGGCGTTGTTCAAGGACGACCTGAAGGGGCTGCTGGCGTTTTCCACCGTCAGCCACCTGGGGCTGCTGACCGCGCTGCTGGGCTTTGCCACGCCGCTGGCGGCGGTGGCGGCGGTGTTTCACATCATCAACCACATGACCTTCAAGGCCGCGCTGTTCATGACCGCCGGCATCATCGACCACGAGGCCCATACCCGAAGCATCCGCCGTCTGGGCGGATTGCGCACGCTGATGCCCATCACCTTCGTGATCTCAACCATCGCGGCGCTGTCGATGGCGGGCGTGCCGCTGACCAACGGGTTCCTGTCCAAGGAGCTGATGCTGGAAGAAGCGTTTCACGCGCACCTGTTCGACACCCACCTGATGGCCGCCATCGTGGCGACGCTGGGCGCGGTGTTCTCGGTCGCCTATTCGCTGCGCTTCATCTTCCACGTCTTCTTCGGCCCGGTGCGCGACGATTATCCGCACAAGCCCCACGATCCGCCCTTTGGCATGTGGGCCGCGCCCGCCTTCCTGGTGGTCTTCGTCGTGGCCATCGGGCTTTATCCGCCCCTGGCCGAACCGCTGGTGCGGGTCGCGGCGCAGGCCGTCATCGGGACCGGGGCGTTGCCGTCCTTCCACCTGGCGATCTGGCACGGGCTGACGCCCGCGCTGATCATGTCGGGCATCGCGCTGGCCGTCGGCGCCATCATCCTTGTCGCCTTTGCCCCGATCGACCGGCTGTGGCTGGCGCTGAAGGTGCCCTTTGCCAAGTCGATCTTTGACTGGGGCATGGACCGGACCGTGGGCTTCAGCACCTGGATCACCCGGGGCATGCACAACGGCGCGATCAGCCGCTACCTGGCGATTTTCGTCGTGACCACCGTGGCGCTGGGGTTCATCGCCTTTTCGGGCGGCGGCCTGTCCGCGCCCACGCGGACCCTGCTGCCGGTGCCCCCGGTCGTGGCGATCGGCTGGCTGATGCTGATCATTGCCACGGTCACGGTGATCCGCCTGCACCGGCACCGGTTCCGGGCGCTGGTGGTGATCGGGATCATCGGGCTGATGATCTCGTCCGGGTTCATCTACCTGTCGGCCCCCGACCTGGCGCTGACCCAGATCTCGGTCGAGACGGTGACGATCATGTTGCTGCTGCTGGCGCTGCATTTCCTGCCCAAGGACACGCCCATCGAAAGCAGCGTCGCCAAGCGGCTGCGCGATGGCGCCATCGGCATCGTGGCGGGGGTGGGCGCGGGCGCGCTGGCCTATGCCTTCATGCTGCGCGACGTGCCCAGGATATCGGATTACCACCTGGCCAATTCCTACGAGGGCGGCGGCGGCACCAATGTCGTCAACGTGATCCTGGTGGACTTCCGTGGCTACGATACCTACGGCGAGATCATCGTGCTGGGCATCGCGGGGCTGACGATCTACGCGCTGATGGAGGCGCTGCTGAACGGCCCCGCCGCGCGGCGGTTGCGCAACACCGATTACAGCCAGGACCGGTCGCGCGACCGGCACCCGCTGATGATGGTGATCTCGACCCGGGTGATGATGCCCATCGCGCTGATGGTGGGCGCCTACATGTTCCTGCGCGGCCACAACCAGCCCGGCGGCGGCTTTGTCGCGGGCCTGGTCGTGTCGATCGCATTGCTGATGCAGTACATGGCGTCGGGCTTTGCCTGGACCCAGGCGCGCCAGAAGATCGAATACCATGCGCTGATCGGCTGGGGCGTGGTGATCGCCGGGCTGACCGGCGCGGGGGCCTGGCTGGCGGGCAAGCCCTTCCTGACCTCGGCCTTCGGTTACATCCACATACCACCCATCGAGGAATTCGAATGGGCCACCGCCATCGCGTTCGACCTGGGCGTGTTCCTGTGCGTGCTGGGGGCGGTGATGCTGATGCTGTATTCGCTGTCGCGCATCGCGCGCTACGCGGGCGAGACGGTGAACATCGAAGCGATGGATTATGACCCGACCGACCGCGTCGACGACGACAGAAAGGAGCGCTGACATGGAACTGCTTGTTGCCAGCGCCATCGGCGTGCTGACCGCCGGAGGAGTCTACCTGATCCTGCGGCTGCGCGCCTTCCCGGTGATCCTGGGGCTTTCGCTGCTGACCTACGCGGTCAACATCTTCATCTTCTCCAGCGGCGGGCTGGCGGTGAACCTGCCGCCGATCCTGAACAAGTACGCCCCCGACCAGGCCTATACCGACCCGCTGCCGCAGGCGCTGGTGCTGACGGCGATCGTGATCTCGTTCGGGATGACGGCGCTGCTGGTGATGGTGGCGCTGGGGTCCTTCCTTGAGGCCGACACAGACGCCGTCGATGTCCCCGATCAAGACGGCGAAGACGGCGAAGACGGCAAACGGGAGACGAGCCGATGAACCACTGGATCATCGCCCCGGTCATCCTGCCGGCCATGATCGCGCCGCTGATCGCCTTCGTGATGCGCTATGACATCACGCTGGCGCGGGCGGCCTCGTTCGCCTCGACCCTGGGGCTGCTGGCCATCTCGATCGGGCTGACCGTGACGGTCGTCGACGGCGACGTCCATGTCTATCGGCTGGGCGACTGGCCGGCGCCCTTCGGCATCGTTCTGGTGCTGGACCGGCTGTCGGCGCTGATGGTGCTGCTGACGGCGATCCTGGCGCTGCTGACGTTGATCCATTCGGTGGCCACCGGCTGGGACGCGAAGGGGCGCCATTTCCACGCGCTGTTCCAGTTCCAGCTGATGGGGATCTGCGGGGCGTTCCTGACGGGGGACGTGTTCAACCTGTTCGTCTTCTTCGAGGTGCTGCTGATCGCGTCCTACGGGCTGATGATCCATTCCGGCGGCGTCGCCCGGATGCGGTCGGGCCTGCAATACGTGATCATCAACCTGGCGGGCTCGACCCTGTTCCTGTTCGCGCTGGGAACGCTGTATGCCTCGACCGGAACGCTGAACATCGCCGACCTGTCCCAGAAGGTGCAGCAGATCCCGACCGACGAGGCCGGGCTGGTGCGGGTGGCGGCGATCCTGCTGATGGCGGTCTTCGCGGTCAAGGCGGCGGTCTTTCCGGTGCAGTTCTGGCTGCCCGGGACCTATGCCAACGCCCCTGCCCCCGTGGCGGCGCTGTTCGCGATCATGACCAAGGTCGGCGCCTATGCGATCCTGCGGATCCACGCGCTGATCTTCGGGCCGCACGTGGCGTCGATGGAGGGCCTGCCCGGCGACATGTTGTTCGTCGGCGCCATCATCACCATCGCCATCGGCGCCTTTGGCGTGCTGGGGGCGAAACGGCTGATGCCGCTGATCGCCTTTTCGGTGGTGGGATCCATGGGCACGCTGATGGTGGCCGTCGCGGCGTTTGAGCCGCGGGCGGTCACCGCGGCGCTGTATTACCTGGTGCATTCCACCTTTGCCGCCGCGGCGCTGTTCCTGGTGGCCGACCTGGTGGTGTCACGGCGCGCCGACGACCGGCTGACGGCGCAGGCGCCGGTGGTGCAGAACGGGCTGTTCGCCGCGCTGTTCTTCGGCGGGGCCATCGCCATGGCGGGGATGCCGCCGCTGTCGGGCTTCCTGGGCAAGCTGCTGATCCTGGACGCATTGCGCGAACCCGGCCATATCGTGCCGGCCTGGACCGCGATCCTGGCGGGATCGCTGCTGACCATCGTGGGCTTTGCGCGCGCGGGCAGCATGATCTTCTGGAAATCCACCGCCACGCCCGCGCCGCTGCCCGTCACCGACACGCCCGCGCCGGAACCGGCCCCCGCCACCGCGCTTGAGGTCGCGCCGAGCATCGCCGCGCTGGCCCTGCTGGCGGCGCTGGCGCTGCTGGCCGGGCCGATCACCCGGTACCTCGACGCCACGACGGGCGAGCTGTTCGACCGGACAGGGTATATTTCGGCCGTGCTGGACGAGAACAACGCCGGCAAGCAGATCCATGACGATCATGGCAGGGACGAACCGGGCGAACCGCAGGCCGATGGGGCTTCCGTCCCGCACGGGGCCGACGATGCCGAAGCCCACGAGGCCGACGCCGAGCATCTGGAGGAGTAACGGATCATGATCTTCAAACGCCTCTTCCCCCATCCGCTGCTGACCCTGATGCTGCTGGTCGTGTGGCTGGGCCTGGTGAACAAGGTCACCCCGGGCAACGTGCTTCTGGGGCTGATCCTGGGCATTGTCGTTCCGATGCTCACCGCGCCCTTCTGGCCCAACCGGGCCAAGCTGCGCCATCCGCTCAGGGCGCTGGCCTACGTGCTGCTGGTGGTCAGGGACATCGTCGTGGCCAATGTGCAGGTGGCGATGATCATCCTGTTCAAGAGAAACCGGAACATCCATTCGCAATGGGTCTGCGTGCCGCTGGACCTGACCTCGCCCGAGGCGATCACCGTGCTGGCCGGCACGATCACCATGACGCCGGGCACCGTGTCGGCGGCGCTGTCGGCCGACGCCGGCAGCATCCTGGTCCATTGCCTGCACACCGACGATCCCGACAAGATCCGCGACAAGATCAAGGCCCGCTACGAACGCCGCCTGAAGGAGATCTTCTGATGCTCGATTATGCGCTTCACTTCGCGTTCGGCTGTTTCGGTCTGGCGCTTGTGTTCAACCTCTGGCGGATGGCCAAGGGGCCCGAGGCCGCCGACCGGATCCTGGCGCTGGACACGATGGTGATCAACGTCATCGCGCTGCTGGTGCTGTACGGGATCTGGCGCGGCACGGCGATCTATTACGAGGCCGCGATGCTGGTGGCGATGGTGGGCTTCGTGTCGACCGTGGCCTATTGCCGCTTTGTCCTGCGCGGGGACATCATCGAATGACCGGGGCCGAGATCATGACACCCGACCTGGCCCCCTGGGCCGAGATCCTGATTTCCGCCTTCCTGGTGATCGGCGGGCTGTTCGCGCTGGTCGGATCCTTCGGGCTGGTGAAACTGGACAACACGCTGCAGCGCCTGCACGCGCCCACCAAGGCCACGACGCTGGGGGTGGGCGGCGTGCTGGTGGGCTCGATCGCCTATTTCTACCTGGTCGAAGGCAAGGTGACCTTCCACGAGCTGCTGATCACGCTGTTCCTGTTCCTCACCGCGCCGATCACGGCGAACTTCATCGCCAAGACCTACATGTGCCGGTGCATGGAGGAATCCGACCTGCCACAGGCCACGGGGCCTTATGGGTGGTCGCTTTACGACGATCCGCCGGGCAGCCCCGAGGATGTCGATTCCGCCGCCACCGACTGACGCCCGTCGTCCGCCGCCACCGGGTCGGGCCCGGGAAAGATCTGCGCAGGCAGGCGGATCGCGCCCGTGTCCAGACCGGCGGCATATTCCGTGTCGTCGAAGGCCTCGCGCCGGTATTCATCCGCCAGGCCGTCCTGGTCCAGCCGTTCGATCCACCATTTCCAGTGCCAGGCGCTGCCCGGTTTCTTGTGCAGGTCCGACAGGTTCAGGTGCGCGCGGGCATTGACGACCTTCTGATGAAATCGCTCGTAGGAGGTGAACGGGAAATGCGCGATCAGCATGTGCCGCGTCTCGATCTGGACCGGGGCATCGCCGGGACCGCGATATTCGGCCGTGCCGTGCCCGCCCGCCGTCAGCGCGCCGAACCGCGAGGGGCGCAGCATCAGTTTCGGGCCGATGGCGTGCAGGCTCCACCGCGGTGTTCCCTTGGACTTGCGTGCCGCCATCATGTTGCTGCGTTCCGTGATCAGGGGCACGTCGTCCAGCCTGTTCATCCGCGCCAGGATCGGATCGCGATCCTCGCCCGCCCGGCGCGCGTAATTGTAGCGCGGGATCACCACGGCGTCGGCCGTGTCCAGGTCGGCAATGTCATCGATCCGGCCGCCGTCTACGACGGGGAATTCGTCGCAATCGATCACCAGCAGCCACTCCGCCGGATGGCGTGCCAGCAGCGGACCGATGATCGGCCCCGACATCAGGACCGCCGCCGGATCGGTGATCTGGGTCGGCGCGGCCGTGACGCCGATACCCGGATCATCGGCGAACCGGGTCTTCAGCCCGGCGGTGGCGGTGTGGAATTCCTCGACACAGATCACCTCGACATGGTCGAAGCCGATGCGCCGCAGGTTGCGGGCACAGGGTTCCAGCAGGCCTTCATCCTCGCGCGCGAGGACCAGGGCTGCAAACCTGACGGGTACGGGCGTGGTCATGAGTCTTCCCCTGTTTCGCGACCTACAGCAGGCGCTTGACGCGCGCCGACGAATAGGGCTTCAGCGTTGCCGGCGGGCCGACCAGCACCGCGTCGTCGCCCAGATCGCCGACCACGTTGGCCCCGTTCAGGATCGCGCATCGGTCGCCGATCTTCACGCCATGGGTCACACCGGCCTGCCCGCCCAGAAAGCATTCCTCGCCCACGGTCGATCCGCCGGCGATGCCCACCTGCGAGGACATGAAGGTGTGGTCGCCGATGGTGCAGTGGTGCCCGACATGCGTGTCGCACCAGATGATCACGTTGTTGCCGATCCTGGTGCGCGGCAGGATCACGCTGCCGTCCAGGACGATGACATGATCGCCGATGTCGTCGGTCATCACGTTCGCCGCATGATGGATGAACGACGCGAACCCATAGCCCATCGCCTTGCCCTCGCGGTAGCGGTCGCGCCGGAAGGTGTTCAGCCGCGCGAAGGTCGGTGGCCCCATCAGCCGCACCTGGTCGGGCGGAAAGGCGGTCCGGACCTCGTCCCAGGGCGCCACCGGTTTGCCCAGGTATTCGCCCTCGGGCATGTAGGCGCGATCGACGGTGAAACCGACCACGTTCAGATCGCTGAAGCGGTCGAGATAGGCGGCGATGACCTCGGACGCCATGCCGGTCGAGATCAGGACCACGTCGCGGATGGCCTTGTCGGTCATTCACCGCCCCCCTGGGCCGGCGTACGTTCTATCACATCCGCCAGCAGCGCCGGATCGATCCGGTAGCTGGATTTGTCGGAATAGACCCGGTCGTGATCCACGGTCTGGCCCACGATCATGCGCAGGTCCAGGTCCATCTGATGAAAGAAATCGCCCAGGATCGCCCCAAAGGGCTGCATCCCGTGGGTCAGCAGCCGGATCTTCGTTCCCGGACGGCACATGATCAGGCCCAGCATGGCCGACCCGGACTGCACCACGATGCGCGAGGCGCCGCGATAGGTGCGCACCTGGTCGACGAAGGACAGGTGTTCCGGCCGGATGGTGCGATACCCCGCCGCTTCCAGCATCCCGGTGATCTCGGCCTGGTTCGAGATATGGCGATACCGTTCGGGATCGCGCGTGATGAACACCGCGTCGCGGGCCGGCGGCAGGTCGTGCAGCCGGTCCAGGTCCTCCATCGCGGCGCGCAGGATCGGCGCCACATCGGCGCTGGGAACCACCAGCGCATTGGGATCGGCGCCCTTGTCGGTGACCATCAGCTTGGGGCTGTAGAACCAGTTGCAGGCCACCCACATCCGGTCCGCCTGGACCCGCAGGTAACGCGGCACCTCGATGATCGGGTGATCCGGGCCGCAGAAGGCCACGATGGACTGCTTGTGCTGCTCCGGTATGCCCTGGTCGATCAGGATCGGCACGCGGGCGACGTCGGGGAACTGGCGGGCCAGGACATAGTGCTGGAACTGCTCGCCGATCCAGTGGCCGAAGGCGACAGTGTCGCAGCCCAGCAGCGAAAACGCTTCGGGCAGGTGCAGCCGGGTGGTGTGGCGCTGGTCGTCGATGCACTGGAAATCGGTGCCGGTCTGGTCGAACACCACCGGGTCGAAGGCCATGTTCACCGGGATCCGGCCCAGTTCGCCGGGCTGCAGATCAAAGGCGAAGATGCCATCCGACATCCGCACCGCCGAGCTGCGGGCGTGTACCGTGGCATTGGCGAAACAGGCCACGAAGACCTTGCGGCTGCGCCCTTTCAGCGGCGGCGCCATCAGCGGCGCGCCCAGGTGATCGGGCGGCTGGCTTGCGATCTCGCGCCCGCCCTCGTGAACCACGTGCAGGGCCAGCGCCTCGGTTTCGGCCCGCTCGCGCAGGGTGACCAGCGGCTGGCGGCGCAGGCTTACGCCGGGGCCGGGCATCAGCGTGTCGCGGTACAGCCGGAATGCCTGGTTCGGTCCGGCCCCGGCCTTCAGCCGGGTCTTGAGATCCAACAGCCGCATCAGCGGCGGCGTGTCGCCGTTGCGGATCCTCTGGCCGAGCGTGTTCAGAAGCGTCGCGTCGGCGTCAGGCAGGGTCTGGGCCAAATTGCCGGTCGGCTGCGCCATCTGATTAATCCCCTCGTTGAAATACTTTACCCGACCTTAGGGTGCATTGGCGCCTGCGACAATTTCAATGTTGGGGTGATCTGAACCTGCGGCGAAACGCCGGATCGTGACATTTTCGGGACGATCCGGCGCGGTGTGTCAGCAGCACCCGCCGTAATGGGCGGCAATATGCGGTTCGATGTCGGGCCAGGCGGCAATCAGGTCCGCGCGGCCCGGCAGGGCCCGGCGCAGGGCCGCGCGCAGGTCCGCCTGCAGCGCATCGACATCGACACCGGTGGGCCTGCCCTGGTCCAGCACCCTGCACCCGCCCAGGTAGATCGCCGCGATATGGCTGCGGGCAGCCCGGGTGAACAGGTAGGCGCGCGGATCCACCGCCATGACCGCATCGCGGTCCAGCGCAGCAAGATCCAGCAGCATCAGGTCGGCGGCCATGCCTTCGGCCAGAATGCCGCCCGCCCCCAGACCCAGCGCGGCGCGCCCGGTGCGGCAGGCGGCGGTCAGCGCCCTGGTCGGCGTCATGCCCCCGGCCCCGAAGCCGCGCGCGTGGTTCAGCAGGTGGAACAACCGCAGTTCGCGCAGCCCGTCGTCGTCTTCGTCCAGCGCGCAGCCGTCCAGCCCCATGGCCACCGGCACCCCGGCCTCCATCATCTGCGGCACCGGGGCGATGCCGGAAAACAGGTGCAGGTTCGACGACACGTTCACCGCGATCCGTGCGCCGGTGGCGGCGATCCGGGCCAGTTCGTCGGGCCGCGCCCAGACGCAATGGGCCAGGGTCAGGCGGTCCGACAACAGGCCAAGGGTATGAAGATGCCCCACGATGCCGTCCGGAAAACTCGCATCCGCCCAAACCCGTTGCGGCTGCGTTTCCAGCAGGTGCATGTGGACCCGCCTGCCCGTTTCGCCCGACCGCCGTGCAATCGCCGACAGCAACGCGTCGGAACACCATTGTACCCCGTTCGGCCCGTATTGGACATCGACATGGGGCTGATCGGCCACCGCGTCGGCCACGGCCTCGACCAGCGCCATCTGGTCCTCGACCGGGGCCAGCGGTTTCAGCCATGTGGCTTCGGCCAGCGCTCGCGTCCGGGGCGGCAGCGCGTCGAGAATGGGCGCGCCATCGCCATAGACCAGCGGATTGCGATCGCGCATCGACACGGCGAAGGCGATGGAAATCCCGACATCCGCCGCCGCCCGCGCCATGATCTTGGCCTCCTCGGGCAAGGGCATGGGCCCCATGGGCCGGGTCAGGTGCACCATCACGGCGCCCGCACCGCCCTGCAACGACCGCGCGAAGGAGGTCGCGTAGGTCAGGTAGGGATCAACCGAGGGGATCATCGCCAGCGCCGGCAACCACAGCTCCAGTGGGCGCCCGCCACAGCCCAGCGATGTCGTCGACATCGCCCGCCCGTGGTTGTGTGCATCCGCAAGCGGCGGCATCGCCAGCAGGCGCGGCGCCGTGTCGGTCGGCGCGATCCTTGTGATCACACCGTCCGAGACGGTGATTTCCACCGGGCCCGAGGTATCATAATCCGCCCCCAAAAGGGCCGCTTCGACCGCAATACGCTGTTCCATCAGATCTCCTTGCGCATCGCCCAGGACGCCACCCGCCCTTCGATCAGCGAGAAGATGGCGTAAAGCGACACGCCCATGATGGCCAGGATCATCAGCCCGGCAAAGACCAAAGGCACGTTGAAGGACGACGACGCGATCAGCATCAGGTTGCCCACGCCCTTGTTGCCGGCCACCGTTTCCGCGATCACCGAGCCCACGAAGGACAGCGTGATGGCCACCTTCAGCGAGGCGAAGAAATAGGGCATCGACCGGGGCAGACCGACGTTCCACAGGATCTCGCGCCGGTTCGCCTTCAGCGCGCGCATGACGTCTTCCAGCTCGGGTTCCACGGTGGCGATCCCGGTCGACACGTTCACGACGATGGGAAAGATGCAGATGATCATCGCCGTCAGGATCGCCGGAACCGTGCCCGCGCCGAACCACAGAACAAAGATCGGCACGACCGCGACCTTGGGCACGGACGATATGCCCACCAGCAGCGGATATGCGGTGTCATAGGCCAGTTTCGACGACCCGATCAGCACGCCAAGCGCCAGGCCGATGGCGACGCCAAAGGCGAAACCCACCATCGTGGTGTAGAAGGTCTGCCAGACGTGGGGCCAGATCGCGTGCTGGTATTCGAAGAAGGCGGCCAGGATCCGTGTCGGGCGGGGCAGCACCAGTTCCGAGATGCCGGCAAGGATGCAGAACACCTCCCAGAAGACGAAAACACCCACGATCAGCGCGGCAGAGGCCAGTTTCTGCTTGGCCGGGGTCATGCGGCGGTCCCCTTCACCGGGGTATGCACGATAAGCCCGCGCAGTTCCTGCACCAGGGCGGAAAACGCGGGATCGAAGGTCAGTTCGATCGGGCGCGGGCGCGCGAAATCGACCACGCGATCCTCGATGATGCGGCCCGGTCGCGGGGACATGACACAGATGCGCGACGCCAGGTAGGCCGCTTCGCGCAGGTCATGGGTGACCAGCAGAACCGTCGGCGCGCGGTCAAGCCACAGGTCCTGAACGGTCTGCCACAGCTCTTCGCGAGTGAACTGGTCCAGCGCGCCAAAGGGTTCGTCCAGCAGCAGAAGGTCCGGGTCATGGATCAGCGCGCGACACAGGTTCGCCCGCTGCATCATGCCGCCCGACAATTGCCAGGGGTTCTTGTCGGCGAAATCGATCAGCCCCACCCGTTCCAGCAGCGCATCGGCCCGGTCGCGGTATTCCGTGCCCTTCCTGGCGCGGAAATGGGCCTTGAAGGGCGGCACGATCTTCAGCGGCAGCATGACGTTTTCGCGGATCGTCATCCAGGGCAGCAACGACGCGCTCTGGAACGCCATGCCGACGCGCACGGGTTCGGCCCCCAGCTCGCGGCCCGCGAACAGGATATGGCCCTCCGTCGGTTCCAGAAGTTCGGCGACCAGCTTCAGGATCGTCGACTTGCCGCAGCCCGACGGGCCGACCAGCGCCAGGAATTCGCCCTTGGGCACGGTCAGGGACGTGGGCTGCAGCGCCTGGGTTCGGGTATCTCCCTTGCCATAGGTCAGCCCGACACCGTCGAATTCCACGAAACGGGCATCGCTCATAGCGACGCCCATCCGCCGTCGACGGGCAGGTCCACGCCGGTGATCTGGCGCGCCCGGTCCGAGGCCAGGAACAGCACGGCGGCCGCCACGTCCTCGTCCGTGGTGATCCGCCCCAGCGCATAGTCCGAGGCGTGCCTGGCCGCCGCCTCGTCCTGGGATATCCCGTGCTGGGCGGCGACCTGTGGCACGACCTTTTCGCGAAAGCGCGGCCCGTCGACCATGCCGGGCGCCACCAGGTTGACGTTGATGTTGTCGGCGCCCAGTTCCAGCGCAAAGCTTTTGGTGATCCCCCGCAGGCCCCATTTCGACGACGAATAGGCCAGCCGCATCGCCCGGCCGCGCATCCCGAAGGTGCCGCCGACATTGACGATCTTGCCACCGCCCTGCCCGGCCATCACCGGCGCGACCGACCGGATCAGGTTGAAGGGCCCGCGCATGTTCAGGTGCACGATCTCGTCGAATTCGGCCTGCGTGGTTTCCACCCCGGTCTTGCCGATGGGCCCGGTGCCGCCCGCGACATTCACCAGGATGTCGATCCGCCCGAAACGGTCCGCGATGGCGGCCACGACATCGGCCACGGCGGCGCCGTCGGTGACATCGCAGCCGAAGATTTCCACGCTCACGCCAAGCGCCCGCGCCGCTTCGGCGACGGGCTGGATGGCATCCGTATCGCGCCCGAGCAGCGCCAGGTGGCAGCCCTCCTGCGCGAAGCCCAGGGTAATCGCCGCCCCCATGCCCTTGGCGGGCCCGGTGATGACGGCGACCTGTCCGGTCAGTCCAAGATCCATCGTCAGAGCAGCTTGTAGATCCGGTCTTCGGGCGCGGGCAGGAACGCGTCCGAGAAGATCTCGGACGGTTCCGGCGTGCGCGGCAGGTCGTTGGCGTCGACCACGATGTCGATGGCGGTCTTGAAGCGCGCGGGATCCACGTCGCCCAGCCCGTATTCGGCCACCTCGGGGTGGTTCATCTCGTCCTTCAGGGTGGCGATCAGGCGGGCCTTTTCGACCTCCTTGTTGATCAGCGGCTCGCGCTTGGCCACCGCGTCGATGGCGGCGTCCATGTCGGCGATCGTGTCCTTGATGGCCTGGTTGATCGCCCAGTTCATGCCCTTGACCAGCTCGGGGTCGTTTTCGGCCATCGCCTTGGGCACGATCATCCCGTTGGAATACAGGTCCATGCCGTAATCGCCGTAATTGATGAACCGGATCTCGGTATCCGGATCCATCCCCGACAGCATCGCCGAAAAGCGGATGGTGTTGACGTAGCCGAAGACGCCTTCGACCTGGCCCGATTTCAGCATCTGTTCGCGCAGGTTCGACTGGAAATTGGTGATCTCGATGCCGCTGGTGTCGATACCGGCGACCTTGGCGAAGGCCGGGAACAGTTTCAGCGCGCCGTCATTGGCGGCCCCGCCCAGCGTGCGCCCCTCAAGGTCCTTGGCATCCATGATGTCGGATGTCTGCAGCACCGCCACGGTAAAGGGCGGCTGGTTGTACATCTGGTAGACGCACAGCGGCGCCTCTTCGGGATTGGTGGCCGCCAGCTGGATCAGCGCGTTCACGTCGCCAAAGCCCACGTCATAGGCACCGCTGGCCACCTGGCCCACGGCCGCGCCCGACCCGTTGCCCTGGTCCATGGTCATGTCGATGCCGGCCTCGTCGAAATATCCCTTGTCCTGCGCCAGGAAGAACCAGGCCTGCGGGCCCTGGTAGCGCCAGTTCAGGATCATCTTCAGGCTGGTCTTGCCCTGCGCGATGGCAGGCGCGGCCAGCCCGGCGGCGGTGCCCGCCAGCAGGGATTGCGTGAAAAGGCGGCGGGTCAGCGTCATGGGGTTCTCCTGTCGGGCAAGGCGGACCCCGCATGCGTGCACAACGCGCATGCGGGGTCTTTGTCGAGGGAACGTCCGACGGGCCAGGAAGAGGACGACTCGCTCCGCCGGGGGCGTTCTGGGGGCACAGTGGCAAGGTAAGGTGTTGCTGTCTTGTGCTTTTTATTCCGCATGGCGTTGCCTGAAATGCACCACCCGATTAGGGTCGGGGACATGAAACACCTCACCACCTTTCGGCTGATCGACGCCATCGCGCGCAGCGGGTCGATCCGGTCGGCGGCCGACCAGATGGCGCAGACGCCGTCGGCCGTGCAACGGCGCCTGCAGGCCTACGAGGAGGAGCTTGGCTACCAGATCTTCGACCGCAGCCCCGGGGGCGTGCGGCTGAACGCGGCCGGGGAACTGGTGATCCAGCATATCCGCGAGACGCTGGCCGAAACCGTGCGCCTGCGCTCGCGCATCGCCGACCTGACGGGCAACCGGCGCGGCCATGTCAGCCTGGGCTGCAGCCAGGCGCTGGTGCCCTATTTCCTGCCCGCAAGGATCGCCGCCTACCAGGCGGAATTCCCCCGGGTGACCTTTGGCGTGCAGGTTCTGGAACACCGGTCCGCGTCCGAGGCGCTGGAGGATTTCAGCGTCGATGCCGTGCTGGTCTTTTCCGACGGCGGCGTACCGGAATACGAGGTGCTGCTGGCGGTGCCCCAGCAGATCACGGCGGTGATGTCGCGGGATCATCCGCTGGCTGAAGAACGTCCATTAAGGCTTTGGCAATGCTACGATTACCCCATCGCAATGCCCAACCGTGGCTTTGGCGGGCGCACGCTTCTGGAACGGTCTTTGTACGACAAGGGGTTCGCCAAGGCGCCGGTTCTGGAAACCAATTCCTTCGAATACCTCAAGGCCCATGTCGCCGCGACCGACGCGATCACCTTCCAGATCCAGATCGGCGCGCCGGGTCCCGACACCCCCGGCGCCATCATCGGCCGCCCCATCGACAAGCGCGACGTGCCCTCCGGCCAGCTGCTGCTGGGCAAGAAGCCCGGGCGCATCCTGCCCGTCGCCGCCTCGCGCTTTGTCGAGGATGTGCGCAAGGCGCTGGTCGAGGCCTACGCGCCCGAATAACTCCCGAATGACCCCCGAATGACTACAGCACCCGCCTGAGCCCCGATTGCACCTTCAGCAGGCGCGGCAGGTATTCATCGACCAGGTCCTGCAGGTCCGGATGTGTCGCGGCCATGCCGGTGTTCAGCGCCGCGATCACCCTGCCGCGTCCGTCCAGCACCGGCACGGCCAGGGCGCGCAGGCCGATCTCGACCTCCTGGTCGATCACCACGTATCCGTCGCGGCGGGCGTCGCCGATGCGCGCCATGATCTCCTCCGGGTCGGTCAGGCTGAAGGGCGTGCGCGGCGTCAGGTCCGATGCCTCGATCAGCGCGCGCGCCCCGGTCTCGGGAAGGCCCGCCAGCAGGATCCGCCCCATCGACGTGCAATGCGCCGGCAGGCGCGAACCCGGCATCAGCCCGATCGACATCACCCGCCGTTGCGCCGCACGGGCGACATAGACAATCTCGACCCCATCCAGGATCGACACCGAACAGCTTTGCCCGATCTGTTCCGTCAACTGGTCCAGCCAGGGCTGCACGATATGGGGCAGCGGCAGCGAGGCCAGCGCCCCCATCCCCAGCCGCAGGATCCGGGGCGTCAGGGTGAAGAACTTGCCGTCGTAATCGGCGTAGCCTTCCGCATGAAGCGTCAACAGGCAGCGCCGCGCGGTCGCGCGGTCATGGCCCGTCATTCGCGCCACGTCGGAAATCGACAGGCGTGGCGCATCGGCGGAAAAGCATTCGATCACCCGCAGCCCCTTGGCCAGGGACGAGATCGTATCGGTCGGTTTGTTCAACATGCGCACGCCACTGGCCAGTATGCGAACAAATGTCAACATACGAACGAATACCCTGTTGAAGCGACAGGCGCGGCGTTACCTCTCTGCCAGTTCAAGGAGGACCATATGGACAAGACGATTTCGTCCCTGGCCGAAGCCGTCGCCGGCATCCCCGACGGCGCCACGGTCATGATCGGCGGGTTCGGCGGCTCTGGCGCGCCGGTGGAACTGATCCACACGCTGATCGACCGCTTCCGGGAAACCGGCAGCCCGAAGAACCTGACGGTGATCAACAACAACGCCGGCAACGGCAGCATCGGCATCGCGGCGATGATCAAGGCCGGCATGGTCGGCAAGATGATCTGTTCCTTCCCGCGCTCGTCCAACGCCGAGGCGTTCAACGAGAAATACCTGGCCGGCGAGATCGAACTGGAACTGGTGCCCCAGGGCACGCTGGCCGAACGCATCCGCGCCGCCGGCGCCGGGATCCCGGCCTTCTACACGCCGACGAGCTTTGGCACCGAACTGGCCGACGGCAAGCCGGTCGAGGTCTTCGAGGGCCGGTCCTACGTGCAGGAACGCTGGCTCAAGGCCGATTTCGCGCTGGTCAAGGGCGAGCTGGGCGACCAGATGGGCAACCTGACCTACCGGCTGGCCGCGCGCAACTTCAACCCGCTGATGTGCATGGCGGCGGCGAAGACCATCGCGCAGGTTCACACGCTGGTTCCGCTGGGCGGGATCGAGCCGGAGAACGTGATCACACCGGGCATCTTCGTGGATGCCGTGGTCGAAGTCGCCGATGCGCAGCAGGAAGAAGTCCTTGTCCGCGAAGGGGTTGTGTACTGATGACCGACAAGCTTTCCAACGAACAGATCGCCTGGCGCGCAGCCCAGGACATCGAAGACGGCGCCTATGTTAACCTTGGCATCGGCTTCCCCGAGATGGTCGCCCGCTTTGCCCCCGAGGGCCGGACGCCGATCTATCACACCGAGAACGGCGTGCTGGGCTTCGGCAAGGCCCCGGCGCCCGGTGAAGAGGACTGGGACCTGATCAACGCCGGCAAGAAGGCGATCACCCTGAACCCCGGCGCGGCCTTCTTCCATCATGCCGACAGCTTTGCCATGGTGCGCGGCGGGCACCTGGATGTCGCCATCCTGGGCGCCTACCAGGTCGCGCAGAACGGCGACCTGGCCAACTGGCGCGTGGGCAACAAGGGCGTGCCGGCCGTGGGCGGTGCGATGGACCTGGTGCACGGTGCGGGCCGCGTGGCGGTCATCACCGACCACGTCACCAAGGACGGCAAGCCCAAGCTGGTCGAGGCCTGCACCTTCCCGCTGACGGGCGTGGGCTGCGTGACTCGCGTCTATACCTCGCTGGCCGTGGTCGACATCGTCGATGGCCATTTCGTCCTGCGTGAAAAGCTGCCGTCGATCTCGTTTGACGACCTGCAGGCGGTGACGGGGGCCAAGCTGCACCTGGATGGCGACGTGAAAGACCTGATCGTACCGGAGGATCTGTGATGGCTGACGCCTATATCTGCGACTATATCCGCACCCCCATCGGCCGTTTCGGCGGCACTTTGTCCTCGGTCCGCGCCGACGACCTGGGCGCCGTGCCTCTGGTGGCGCTGATGGCGCGCAACACCGGCGTCGACTGGGACGCCGTCGATGACGTGATCTACGGCTGCGCCAACCAGGCGGGCGAAGACAACCGCAACGTGGCGCGCATGTCGTCGCTGCTGGCGGGCCTGCCGGTCAGCGTGCCGGGCACCACGATGAACCGGCTTTGCGGGTCGGGGATGGACGCCGTGATCACCGCCGCGCGGGCGATCATCGCGGGCGAGGCCGACCTGATGATCGCGGGCGGCGTGGAATCCATGTCACGCGCGCCCTTCGTCATGCCCAAGGCCGATGCTGCGTTTTCCCGCAAGGCCGAGATCTATGACACCACCATCGGCTGGCGGTTCATCAACAAGGCGATGCACAAGGCCTACGGCACGGATTCCATGCCCGAAACCGGCGAGAACGTGGCCGAGGATTTCAACATCAGCCGCGAGGACCAGGACGCCTTTGCCCTGCGCTCGCAGGAATGTGCCGCCAAGGCCCAGGCCTCGGGCCGGCTGGCGCAGGAAATCACGCCGGTGACGATCCCGCAGCGCAAGGCCGATCCGATCGTCTTCGAAAAGGATGAACATCCCCGCGCAACATCCCTGGAAAAGCTTGCTAAATTGCCGACGCCCTTCCGCGAGGGCGGGTCCGTCACGGCGGGAAATGCCTCCGGTGTGAACGACGGCGCGGCGGCGCTGATCGTGGCGTCCGAAGCGGCGGTGAAGGCGCATGGCCTGACCCCCATCGCCCGCGTGCTGGGCGGCGCGACGGCGGGTGTTCCGCCGCGGATCATGGGGTTCGGCCCGGCGCCTGCGTCCAAGAAGCTGATGGCGCGGCTGGGGCTGTCGCAGTCCGATTTCGACGTGATCGAGCTGAACGAAGCCTTCGCGTCGCAGGGTCTGGCCACGCTGCGCGATCTGGGCATCGCCGACGACGATCCGCGCGTGAACCCCAATGGCGGCGCCATCGCGCTGGGTCACCCGCTGGGCATGTCCGGTGCGCGCATCACCGGCACGGCGGCTTTGGAGCTGAAGCTGAACGGCGGCAAGCGGTCGCTGTCGACCATGTGCATCGGCGTGGGCCAGGGCATCGCCATCGCCCTGGAAGCCGTCTGATCCCTGTGTGATCCCTGTGTGATCACAAACGGCGCCCCTGACCGGGGCGCCGTTTCACCTTAGCCCCGTGCGGGACGCCGGGCCGGGCGCAGCATGCGGCGCAACCGGCCGATGCCCAGCGTCACGCCGGTATAGACCAGGAAGGCCGCCGCCAGCGAGGCGAGCGCCGCCACCGCCTGCCCAATCAGCCCATACAATTCGCCGGTATGCAGAAAGCGCACGACGAAGCGCGGGTTCGACGACGCGTCCACCACCTCCGCACCGCTGCCATCCCGCGCCACGCTCAGCACCTGCTGCGCGGCCGGGGCGATGCCGTTGCCGCGGTCGATCACCATGTTCACCCGATCATCCGTCTCCTCCGGCAGGGTCACCGTCACCGTCTTCCAGCGCCCGGCGTCGGCCACCGTGTCAGCGACCAGCGTTCCCAATGGCAACGCTTCTCCGCCGGCTTCAGGCAGGGTCTTCGACGTCGCCTCGCTGGCCCCCAATACCGCGTAGATCGGCCCGCTGATCGCCCCGTAGGACATCATCACCGCGCTCAGCACGATGGCGGCCAGAGGCAGCAGCGCCCAGAAGCCGAAGACATGGTGCCAGTTGAAATTACGTGCCTGCGCCGTCGGCACCCCCTTGCGGAAGGAGATGCGCTGGCGCACCTGCGGCCAGCTCCAGCGTTTGGGCCACCACAGCACAACGCCCGAGACCAGGATCAGCGCAAAGATCGCGTTGGCCCCGTCCATCAGCAGCGCGCCGACCTCTGTCCGCCCGCCCGTGACGGCAAACCAGCGGTGGATCACCTCGATCCGGTGGAAGACGGCGGTAATGGCGGGGTCTTGCACAACCGACCCGTCATAGGGGTTCAGCCAGGTCACGTCGCGCCGGCTTTTGGCCAGTTCGACCGCATCGCCGGGATCGGACGACAGCACCAGCCGCGCCCCCGGCCCCGCTCCGTTGGCCTGCGCCAGCGCGATCAGCACGTCGGCGTCCAACGGGGTGGCGCGTTCGGGCGCCTCGATGGCGGCGTTGCGCGCCCAGGTGGTGATCTGTTTCTCGAAGGCCAGCAACACGCCGGTCACCGACATCACGAAGATGAACAGCGCGGCGACAAGGCCGATCGAAAAGTGGGTCCAGAAGAAGAGACGACGCATCGGGGGCTCCTGAATTCGGCTACCGGTTCGTGATCATACGTGAAGCGGGCCGCGTTCCGTCGCACGGAAGACAGAATGCCGCGCGGTGAGCGAACCGGGGGCGATCCGGGGGGCGATCCGGGGGGCGATCCGTACGGAAGGTATCGCACCAGACCGCGCGGGTATTAGACTTGTGCGCTCCGCTCGCCGACACTCCACCCGACCCGTTAGCGAAAGGTGCGCCCCGTGACCACGATCGACCGTATCGAGACGACGCTTGTCGACCTGCCGACCATTCGCGGCCACGTGCTGTCGATGACGACGATGCGGGTGCAATCCATCGTGCTGGTGCGGGTGGTCTTTTCCGATGGATCCGTGGGCTTGGGCGAAGGCACGTCCATCGGCGGAATGAGTTATGGGCCGGAAAGCCCCGAAAGCATCAAGTCGGTGATCGACACCTATATCGCGCCCGAGCTGGCGGGCATGGACGCCGACCGGATCACGCTGGCCATCGACCGGATGGACCGCGCCGTCAAGGGCAACCCGATCGCGCGCTGCGCGGTGGAAACGGCGCTGTGGGACGGGCTGGGTAAACGGCTGGACGTGCCGGTGGCGCAGTTCTTCGGCGGTGTCGCGCGGACCGCGCTGCCTGTGGCCTGGACGCTGGCGTCCGGGCAATCCGCGACGGATATCGAGGAAGCGCAGCACATGCTTGAGATCCGCCGCCACGAGATCTTCAAGCTGAAGATCGGCAAGCGGGCGGTGCGCGACGACATCGCCCATGTGGCGGCGATCTGCGATGCGGTGGGTGATCGCGCGTCGATCCGGGTCGACGTCAACCAGGCCTGGTCGCTGAGCGAGGCGCGCTGGGGCCTGAAGGGGTTGCAGGAGATCGGCGTCGACCTGGTGGAACAACCCATCAAGGCCGGGCAGATGGCGCAGCTGAAGGCGCTGACCGATGGTTACGAGATCGCGGTGATGGCGGACGAGGCGCTGCAGGGCCCCGAGGACGCGATGGCCTGCGCCGCGCACCGGTCGGCGGATGTATTCGCGGTGAAGATCGCGCAATCGGGCGGGTTGAAGCGCGGGGCCGAGGTGTCGGCCATCGGCCAGGCGGCGGGGATCGGGCTTTATGCCGGGACCATGCTGGAAGCCGGGGTCGGCACGGCGGCGGCGCTGCAGCTGTTTTCCACCTTCCCGAGGATCGAATGGGGCACCGAGCTGTTCGGCCCCCTGCTGATGCAGCGCGACATCCTGGCCGAACCGATCCGCTATGGTGATTTCTGCGTCCACCTGCCCGAAGGCCCCGGCCTGGGCGTCACGCTGGACGAAGACTGCATCGCCCATTTCCGCCGCGACCGCAGCCCGCAGGTGCAGGCGGTCGCGGTCAGCTAGTCGCGCGCTGAAAGGACTTGCGCGCCACGCTCTGGGCGATGCGCACGAAGGCCTGAACATGCGGGCCCTGTTCATCCAGGCGATAGTTCAGCGCCAGCGAGGTCTCGCCAATTGCCGGCACGATCTCCCTGAACCGCACACCGTTGCGCGCCGCCGACGCGACCGAGGCCGGCACGATGCAGACGCCCTCGCCGATGGCGACGAGGCTCAACGCGGTCTGCAGATCCATGGTGAACAGCCGGTGTTCCACCTTCAGCCCGTGGGCCGCGCAACTGTCCAGCACCAGGTCGGCGTAGGACGGCCGGGGATATTCGGGATAAAGGATAAAGCTTTGCCCCTTCAGTTCATCCACGCTTACCCTGCCCGGCTGCGCGGTCGCCAAGGCATCCGGCGTCGCCGCCACCAGCGCCTCGGCCCCAAGGGCCAGGGACCGGAATTCGGCATCGCTCAGCGCGGGGCGGGCGACGGCCAGGTCGATTTCGCGGCTGATCAGGCAGCGGTTCAGCTGGGCGTTGTTCATCGGCGTCAGCGTCAGGTTGACCTCGGGGTGATTGGCGCGGAACGACTTGATGATCGTCGGCAGGATCCCGAAGGTCGATGACCCCACGAAACCGATCCGCAGCCGCCCCTCGGCACCCTGCCCCAGCCGGCGCACTTCCAGCTGCATGTCCTCGAAATCGCGCACCAGCCCCCGGCCCCGTTCCAGCAGCCGTTCGCCCGCCTGCGTCAGGCTGACCGCGCGCTTGCCCCGGTTGAACAGGACGGCGCCCAGGTCGTCTTCCATCTGCTTGATCTGGCGCGACAGGGGCGGCTGGGCCATGCCAAGACGTTCGGCGGCGCGGCCAAAGTGCAGTTCTTCGGCGACGGCGATGAAATAGGTCAGTTGCTTGAGGTTCATCTGGCTCCCCCGGGTGGCCCATTCTGACCGGCGCGATGCAAAAGAAAAACCCCCGGACGCGATGCCGGGGGCCTTGTCACCGTGAAACCCGGGGGGTCACTCGGCGGCGATCTTGTCCTCGGCCGCGACGCGTTTCATCGTGAAATCGAAGTCCACGTGCAGATCGGTGTCCATGCCGTCGGGCGCCGGTTTGAAATCGGCCACCAGGCTGTCCTTGACGGCAAAGACGCTGTCATTGTCCAGCCAGGCCGAGGAACTGTCGTAGATCTGGCTGATCAGCGGGCGGAAGCCGTCCTTGGACAGGATGAAATGCATGTGGCCGGGCCGGTTCGGGTGATGGCCCATGAAGCGCAGCAATTCGCCGGCGGTCTCGTTGTCGGGGATCGGGTACGGAACGGGCCGCACGGCGCGAAAGGCGTAATGGCCGTTCTCGTCGGTCTCGAACCGGCCGCGCAGGTTGAAGTCGGGCTGATCGGGATCGTGGTTCTCGTAAAGCCCGTTGGGCGCGTCTTCCCAGACATCCAGGATCACGCCGGCCAGCGGCGTGCCGTCGGCGTCGCGCACATGGCCTTCGAAATAGACCGTCTCCTGGTCCGGGAAATCCATCTGCACGGTGGATGCGCCCTTGGGCAGCACCGGCGGGTTTTCGCGGTAGAACGGGCCCAGTACGGTGCTTTCGCTTTCGCTGCCCTGAACCGGGTTCGACAGCATGTCCACCAGAACCTCGACCCCAAGAATGTCGCCCAGCAGGATGAATTCCTGGCGCTTGTCGTCACAGGTCTGGCCCGCGCGCGCAAGGTAGTCGCAGGCGGCAAGGAATTCGTGGTGCTGCAGGTTCACGTCCTTGCAGAAGGCGTGCAGGTGCTTGATCAGCGCGGTCATGATCTCGCGCTGGCGCGCGTCGATCTCGCCGTTTTCCCCAAGCGAACCGATCACCACATCGGTGATGTTGTTAAGCGTGATGGCCATGAGCCTCTCCTCCCGTATTACGTCCACTCCATTGGCCAGAGAGTGTCCTTTCACCGCGCCAACGCCAATATCCGGGAAGGTATCGCTTGATACTCCTGTCGCGCGCGGGCGCTCAGCGATCCGTGTCGATGACCTGCACCAGGCGCATCCGGTCCTGGTCCTGCGCCAGGCGCAGCATCGGGACACAGGCGCCCTGGGCAAGGTGGCCGACGGTCCAGGGCATGTCCGCGAAGCGGGCCGGCAGGCTGGTGGCCATGGCCAGCGCGGTTTCCAGCCCCACGCCCACGCGGTGCACCAGCGTGCCGATGGCGGTGGTCAGGTCCAGGTCGGCACCCGCCAGCGTGCCGTCGGCCAGCTGCAGCCGCCCGTCGGCGCGGTGGATCGGCCGCCCGTTCAGGTGAAATTCGGTCATGTCCGTGCCGGCGGGCGCCATGGCGTCGCTGACCAGGAATATCCGCCCGGGCCCCCGCTTGCCGGCCATCGCCGCGCCCATGGTCGCGGGATGGACATGCACCCCGTCGGCAATCAGCCCGGCCCACAGCGCGCCACTGTCCAGCGCCGCCCCCACCAGCCCGGGCGCGCGGCTGCCCATCTGGCTCATGGCGTTGAACAGGTGGGTGACCCCGGTGGCCCCGGCGCGGACAAGGGCCATGCAGGTGTCGAAATCGGCATCCGTATGGCCCAGCGAGACCACGACGCCCGCCTTCACCAGCGCCGCCACCTGGTCCGGCGTCACGCTTTCCGGCGCCAGCGTGACCAGCAGCGTCGGCAGGCGCGTGGCGGCGTCGCACAGGCGGGCCAGGTCGTCGGGGCCCATCGGGCGGATCAGCGATGGATCATGCGCGCCCTTGCGCGTCACTGCCAGGTGCGGCCCTTCCAGGTGCAGCCCGCCGATCCCCGGCACACCGGCGGCGATGGCGGCTTCGGCGGCGGCGATGGCGGCGGCGGTCTGGGCGGGGGTGTCGGTGATCAGCGTCGGCAGGATCGTCGTCGCGCCCAGCCTGCGGTGCGCCATGGCCATCCGGCGCAGCACGTCGATACCGGGCGCGTCGTTGAACATCACCCCGTCGCCGCCGTTGACCTGCAGGTCGACAAAGCCGGGGCACAGGATGTCGCCGCCCAGGTCCACCCGCTGACCCGGCGCGACATGGGCGTCCGTCTCGGGCATCAGGCCGGCGATACAGCCGTCCTCGACCACCAGCGCCTTGGCCTGGTGCAGGCGGGTTCCGTCAAAGATCCGGCCACCCTGGTAGATCGTGCAGTCGCTCATGACCATTGCTCCGTTACAGGTCCGGCCTCACAGGTCCAGCGGGGCGCGCGCCATCTCGTCTGCGACGGCGTCATCGATGGGGGTGTCAAAGCTCATCAGGATGTAGCCCAGCACCGAATAGAACCCCACCGTCGCGATCAGGTCGAAGACGCCCTTGCGTGTGATGGCATCGGCCAGTTCGCCATCCAGCGCCGCCGGCAGCCTGCGATCGTCGATCAGCGCATCCACCGCGCGGGCGATCAGCCCGTCCTCGCCGTCGGGCATGTGCTTGAGCGCCGCGATGCGGGCGTCGGAAAACCCCAGCTTGCGGGCGCGGGACACGTGGTGCGCCCATTCGTAGGGCGACCCGAACCGGTAAGCCGTGCGCAGGATCACCACCTCGGACCTCTCCGCGCCGAGGGCACTGTCCTTGACCACATGGGCGCGCAGCGGCGCCCAGGCCTTCAGCAGGTCGGGGTGATGCGCCATCACCCGGTAGACGTTCAGCTGGCCCGCAAACCCGTCGCGCAGATCCAGGGCGTCGGGCGGCCAGTCGGCATCGGAAAGCGGCAGGGGACGGGGATCAGGCATCTGGGTGTCCTTGGGGTTTCGTCCCACGCTATGCCCGGCGCGCGGCGGCCTCAAGGTCCGGTTGTCCCGCGCCCCCTAGAGTACGTCGAAATCGACCCACAGCGCGGCATGATCGCTGGCATGGGGCCGGTGCCAGCCGACCGGCGCCAGCCGCTCGGCCTCTGTCGCGGGCACGTCGCGGGCCATGCCGATGCGCTGCACCTGCGGACGGGCCGCGGGGAATCGCCGGGCCAGCGCGGGCGAGGCCAGCATGGCGTCGGGCCGCGACGGGCGGTTGGTGTCGGCGTTGAAATAGGTCCAGCGGTCGGTGGGCGCGAGACGGTCCAGCAGGTCGATGCTGAAGGGCGGCAGCAGCGGCGCGATGGCGGCGGCGTGGCCATCGGGATCGGGTTCGTTCAGGTCGCCCAGGATCAGCCAGAGCGCGTCATCGCCAAAGCGGGTGTCAATCAGGTGGCGCACCACCTCGGCCTCTTCGCGCCGCGTGGTCCAGGCGGCGACGGGGTCCGGGTACGGCGCCTTGAAATGGCAGATCACCAGCGTCACGCCCTGGACGGTGACCATCAGGCAATCGCGGCGCAGCGCGGGCGCGTCGGGCTTTTTCCCGCCCTCCAGCCCCAGCGCGCGGCGGGTGACATCGGCATGGCTGCGCACATCCTGCAGCGGCAGGCGCGACATGACCGCCACGTCCAGCCCGCGCCCGTCGTTGCCGGGCAGGCAGATGCGTTCGGGATAGGGGCGGAACCCGTCGACCGTCAGGTAGCGGTCGTGGAAGAAATCCAGCGTCTCCTGGTCGAACACCTCCTGCAGGGCGACCACATCCGCGTCGATCTCGCGCAGGACCGCCGCCGTCAGGCGCCGGTCCATCCGGTCGAGGCCGGGAATGACCCGTGTCCGGTCATCGCGGTCTTCGGCCCCGTCCAGCTGTGGGACGCCGTCGCGCATCCGCAGCCGCATGTTCTGGACGTTGAATGTGGCGACGCGCATCGGTTCCCTTCCCCCCCAAGGGGTTCAGCCGAGGGATTTGTCGCGCAGATCCCGGTAGCCCGCAAGCGACCGCATGGTGCGGCCGTCGTCGATGGCGGCCAGGTCGAGGATCACGGTGTTGGCGATGGTCATCGGCACGACCAGCGATTGGGATTCCCCCGCGCCGCCCCGCGACACGGCGATCTGGGCATCAGGCGGCGGATCGAACCGCGCGCCGCGCGGATCGGTCAGCGCAAGGCAGAGCGCGCCGCGCGCGGCGGCCAGCCGGCGCAGGCCCTGCAAATCGTCCGAGGCGCGGCGGAAGTTGATCAGCCACAGGACGTCGTCGCCGGTCATCCCGTGCAGCCATTCCACCCGCTGCTGCCCCATCGGCGACAGGTCCACCGCATCGCACCCCGACCGCCTGAGCCTGAGCGTCACAAGGCAGGCCAGCGCCGCCCCGTGGCCGGCGCCCATCAGGAAGATGCGGCCGGCGCCACGGAGGATCTGGGAAAACTTGCGGATGTCCGTGTCGCCCACCTGCCCGCGCAGGGCCTGAAGCGCCGAGATCTCGCTTTCCAGGATCGAATTGAACAGCCCGTCCTCGCCCGCGCGCGCCAGGCGCGCGGCGATGCGGGCGGGGGCGTTTTCGTATTCGCCCTGCCCTTCGATCAGGCTGGCCTGCAGGAAGGCGCGGAAATCCGGATAGCCCTTGAACCCCAGCCGCCGCGCCAGCCGCACGGCGGACGCCGGGTGGACCCCGGCGCGCGACGACACCTCCTTGCCGTTTTCCATCGCCGCCCGGACCGGGTCGCGGCGCAGGACGTCGAGGATGCGGCCATCGGCATCGGTCAGCCGGTCGGAATGCTGGCTGATCAGGTCGCCAAGACAGGCTGGGATGTCGTCGCGCTTGTCCACGTGTGTCCCCGGGTTGCATTCGGCCTCGAAGCATGGATGGCGGCGCCGGTTTCGGGATCGAAACACAGCGCCCGATCCGGGTCGAAGGCCAGCCAGACCTGTTCGCCTTCCCCCGGCACATCCGCACCGCGGGCCACCACCGCCGACATGCGGCCCACGGCGCTGTCGCAATAAAGGATCACGGTCGAACCGGTCATCTCGGCCAGCGCCACCCGCGCCGCGATCGCGGCGCGCTGGGGCGCGGTCCGACAGACCTCAAGCGCGTCGGGGCGAAAGCCGACCTCGACATCGCGCGGGCCGGTCCAACCGTCGAGCTGGCCCGAGGCGGCGAAGTTCATCGGCGGCTGGCCCAGGAAGCCCGCGACGAAACGGTTGGCGGGGCGGTCGTAGATGGCGGCGGGCGTGTCGAATTGCTGCAGGTGGCCGTCCTTCATCACCGCGATGCGGTCGGCCAGCGACAGGGCTTCGGTCTGGTCATGGGTGACGTAGATGATCGTGGCGCCCAGTTGGCGATGCAGGTCCTTGATTTCCGTCCGCATGGCGACGCGCAAGGCATTGTCGAGGTTGGACAGCGGTTCGTCCATCAGGAAGGTCGAGGCATTGCGCGCCATCGCCCGCCCCATCGCCACCCGCTGGCGTTGCCCGCCCGACAGCGCGCCGGGCTTGCGGTCCAGGTACGGCGTCAGCTGCAGCATCTCGGCCACCTCGTGCGCGCGGGCCAGTCGTTCGCGTTTGGGCACCCGGCGCAGTTCCAGCCCGAAGGCGATGTTCTGCAGCACCGACATGTGGGGATACAAGGCGTAGTTCTGGAAGATCATCGCGATGTCGCGGTCCTGCGGCGCCAGGTCGTTGGCCCGCGTCCCGTCGATCAGCAGATCACCGTCGCGGCAGGGTTCCAGCCCGGCAATCAGGCGCAGCAGCGTGGACTTGCCGCAGCCCGACGGCCCGACGATCACGATGAATTCGCCATGTGCGATGTCCATCGACACGCCGTGCAGCACCTGCGGGCCGTTGTCGTAGGACTTGCGGATGTCGGTCAGGGTGATGGCGCTCATGCCCTGGCCTCCCGGAACCGGTCGCGCAGCGATATGGCCAGCGTCGGGCGGTCGGTGGTGAAGACCTTGACGCCAAGCGCCAGCGCCTTGTCGATCTGCGCACGCGTGTGGGCGGCCCAACAGCCGAATTCAAGCCCCGCCGCCTGCGCGCGGTCCATCATCGCCGCATCGGCCAGGTCGATGTTCACGCCAATCTCGGTCAACCCGTGGGCCTTCGCCATTTCGATCACCGCGCCGATGCCCAGCTGGGTCAGCACCGGCGGGCTGACCAGCCACAGGACCGGGCGGTCGGTGGCGGCCATCAATTCATCGCACGACGCGATCAGGAAGGAGGAAAACCCGGTGCGTTCCAGCATGCCTTCGCGGGCCAGTTCCGCGATCACGCTCGGCACGAAGTCGGGATAGGCGCCCGCCCTGCCCGGCTTGATCTCGCACCGGAAGGTGACGGCGCTGTCGCGGTAGATGGCGCAGAGTTCGGCCATCGAAATCGGATGCTCTCCGGCGGAATAATAGATCGTGGCGGCGCGCACCTGCGCCTCGCTCAGCGCGTTGATCTCGCCGCTGGCGTCGGTGGTGCGGTCCAGCGTGGCGTCGTGGTGCACCATGATGGCGCCATCGGCGGTGGGGTGGACATCGAATTCCACCTCTTCCAGGGCCATGGCGGCGGTGGCGCGGAAACCGGTCGGGGTGCTGTCACCGAACTCCAGGGTGCCGCCACGGTGGGATGCGATGCGTGTCATGGGGATTGCCTTTGTCATTGGATCACTTGACCGCGCCCATCATGATCCCGCGCACCAGGTGACGCTCGACCAGGAAGAAGCCCAGAAGGACCGGAAGGATGGTGATGGTGGAGGCGGCCATGACCAGCGGCCAGTCGATCACGTCCTCGCCCGGGTTGATCCGGTAAAGACGGGCCAGACCGACCTGCAGCGTGTACATGTCCTCGCGCCCGATGGCGACAAGGGGCCAGATGTAGTTGTTCCATTCGCCGATGAAGATATAAAGCCCCATCGACAGGATCGCCGGTTTCGAAATCGGCACGATGACCCGCCACAGCACCTGAAGCGCGTTGGCCCCGTCCATGTAGGCGGCCTCGTCCAGGGCACGCGGGATTCCCCGGATGTACTGGCGCAGGAAGAAGGCGGCGAACCCGTTCGAGATGGCGGGCAGGATCAGGCCGGAATAGGTGTCCAGCAGGCCCGCGCGCGCCAGCGTCAGGTAATTGGGGATCAGCGTGATGTGGCTGGGGATCATCAGCGTGGCGACGACGGCGGCGAACATCAGGTTGCCGCCGGGAAAGTCGTAGCGGGCAAAGGCAAAGGCCGCCATGGTCGCCACCGCCAGCCCGATCAGCGTGACCGCGCCGGACACGATCACCGAATTCAGCAGGTAGCGGGCAAAATTGTACTGCCCGAATGCCACCTGGTAGTTGCGGAAGGTGAAATCCACCGTCCCGCCGTAATAGGCATCCGTCGTCTGGAACGACATCCAGATCGAATACAGCACCGGCGACAGGAACAGCAGCCCGGCCGCCAGCGCCAGCGCGCCCAGGTCCGGGATCACCGGCACGGCGGTGGCGGTGTCGATGGTGTCAGGCTTCATAATGAACCCTCCGCCCGATGACGCGGGACTTCAGCAGCGCCAGCGCGATCAGGATGATGAACAAAAGCACCGCAAGCGCCGACCCCAGCCCGATGTCGAACAGCGTGAACCCCACCCGGTACAGCATGTTGACCAACATGTCGGTGGCGCCCGCCGGCCCGCCATGGGTCATGACGTCGACGATGGTGAAGACCTGGAAGGCGTCGATCACCGACACGACCAGCAGGAAATAGGTGGTGGGCATGACCAGCGGCACGGTGATGCGGCGAAAGACGTGGAACCGGCGGCCGCCATCGACCGAGGCGGCGTCGTACAGTTCCGTCGGGATCGCCTGCAGCCCGGCAAGATAGATGATGATGTCGTAGCCCAGCTGCTTCCAGGTGTTGACGAAGATCAGCACCCCAAGCGCCAGTTGCGGGTCCTGCATCCAGGGCACCTTGCCCAGGCCCAGCAGCTGCAGAAGCCCGTTCATCATGCCCCAATCGGTCGAGAACACCCAGGAGAACACCACGCCGATCGCCACGGTCGACGTGACCGACGGCAGGAACAGCGCCCCGCGAATGACCCGCGACACCCCGGTTTCCCGCATCAGCCGCGTGGCGATCAGCAGCGCAAGGCCCAGGCGGATCGGAACCGAGATCACGGTGAAGACGGCCGAGACGCGCAGCGCGTTCCAGAATTCGCGGCTGTCCAGCAGCAGGCGGTAATTGTCCAGCCCGACCCAGGGTTTGGTGGGCGACAGGAAGTCCCATTCGCGGAACGACAGGTTCACGCTGGTGACGATGGGCACATAGGTAAAGACCGCGATGAAGCCCAGAAGCGGCAGCGCGAAAAGGTAAGGTGTCAGGCGTCGGAGCATCGTCGATCGCTTTGGGCTGTGGCGGGGCCCCGAACGGGACCCCGCCTTGGGGGATCACTTGGCCAGGCGGTCGGCTTCGGCGCGGGTGGCGGCGGCGAATTCGGTCAGGACCTCCTGCGGGTCGCGCTGGCCCAGGGCCATGGCCTGCCACTGGTCGTATTCCGACGCGCGCATCCAGGTGACGACCGGCGGACGCGGACGGCCGCGGGCGAAATCCAGCTGGTCGATGGCGACGCGGATGCCCGGCTCGGTCGCAAGCGCTTCGGCGGCAAGCGGCTGGTCTGGCGTGGCCTTGTTGATCGGCATGTAGCCGGTGGCGGCGAACCAGATCGCGTTCGATTCCGGCGAGGCGGCGAAGCTCACGAACTTGTAGGCGGCGTCCTGGACCTCTTTGTCCGACGTCGACAGGATGCCGATGCCGGCGCCCCCGATCGGCACGCGGCAGACCTTGTTGCAGGGCATCGGCATGACGACCACGTCATCGCCCAGCGAGGATTTGGCCCGCCCGTAATTGCCGGTGCTGTCCATCAGGATCCCCGCCTTGCCGGCAAAGAAGGAATCCTTGCCGTTGGATTCCTTGGTCACGCCATCGGGCGAGGCAACCTTGTATTCATGCACAAGGCTCGACATCCATTCATAGGCCTCGACCGTGTTCGGCGCGTCGATCAGGATCTCGCCCGACTTGCTGTCGATCAGGTCGCTGTCGTTGTCCATGATCAGACCCCAGCGGGCGAACTGACCCGGTGCCACGATGCCATAGATGCCGTCGTCCCCCAGCTTGTCGGTGATCTGCTGCGCGGCGGCCAGCACGTCGTCATAGGTCTTCAGCGGGGTATCGTCGGACAGGCCGGCCTTTTCGAAGATGGCCTTGTTGAAGTACAGGACCGGGGTCGAGGAGTTGAAGGGCACGATATAGGTCTTGCCGTCGAACACCCCCACTTCGCGGGCGAAATCGTACAGGTCGTCCTTCAGCGGATCGGCGTCGAAATAGGGCGTCAGGTCGATCAGCACGTCACGGTCCGCAAACAGGCCGTAGCGGGTGACTTCCATGATGACCGCGTCGGGCGCGCGGCGCGCCGGTATGGCGGCCTGCAGCTTAGCGACGATGTCGTTGTAATTGCCGATCTGCTGGGCTTCGATGTCGATGCCGGGGTTGGCGGCTTCGAAATTGGCGATGATCTTGTCCAGCGCCTCGCCCGAGGCACCGCCGAAGCTGTGCCAGAATTCGACCTTGGTGTCGGCAAAGGCCAGGCTGGTGGTGCCAAGCAGGACGGCGACAGCCGCGCCGGCGATGGGGTGCAATTTTGCAATCATGATGGTCCCTCGTTGCAATGGGAATTGCAGTGATGTTCGCCGCCCGCTTTAGGCGGCGAATGTGACGGGGACCCCAAATCCAGATGAAAGTTTCTTGACGGTCACGACAGGGCGCCACAGGGCGCAGCGGTGCGTGACCGTCCGTTGGTCAGAGCAGGCCGAAGTATTCCCGCTGTTCCCATTCCGACACGGTCGACAGGTACCTGTTCCATTCGGCCCGTTTCAGGGTCGAGATGTAGCCGGTGAAATCCGCCCCCAGCGTGTCGGCAAACAGCGTTCCGCCCTCGAAAGCGGTGATCGCGTCGATCAGACTGCCGGGCAGGCGCACGGCATCGCTGTCATAAGGCGTCAGCACCGGGGGCGGCGCGGTCAGGCCCTGTTCGACACCCGACAGACCGGCCAGGATCTGGGCGGCGAAGACGTAGTACGGATTGGCCGCCGGTTCCGCCACGCGGTTTTCCACGCGGGATGCGCCATCGCCCGGCGCCATCAGCCCCCGGACCATCGCACCGCGGTTGTCGCGGCCCCACTGGATGCGGTCGGGGGCCATCTGGAACGGCTGATAGCGCTTGTAGCCGTTCACCGTGGGAGTCGTCAGGACACAGGCTTCGGCCGCGTGGGCCAGCAACCCGGCGATCCAGGCCGACGCCTCGGGCGTCAGATCATTGCCCGATGGCATGAAAAGGTTGCGCCCCGCGCCGTCCAGCAGCGACTGGTGCAGGTGCCATCCGGCGCTGGCGCCCTTGTCGATGCGCGGGCGGCACATGAAGGTGGCGTGCAGGCCCCGGCGCGCGGCGACCTCCTTGGCCATGGCACGCAGCATGATCATGTTGTCGGCCTGCTGCATGGGACCCAGCGGGTCGAACACGAACTCCACCTGCCCCGGCCCCATCTCGATCTCGACCGAGCGCACCGGCAGGCCCAGCCCCTGCGCCGCCCGGCGCAGATCGTCCAGCGCGGGTTCCAGCGTGTCGTAGACGGTTTCGGACAGGAACTGGTAGCCCGGCGCCATCAGTTCGGTTTCGGGCGGCATGGGGGGCATGCCGCCGTCGGAATGGGCCCGTTTCGGGTCGGTGACACGGAACAGGTGGAATTCCACTTCCAGCCCGAAACAGGCCTGCCATCCCCTTGCGTCCAGCTTTTCCACCGCCCGGCGCAGCACCTGGCGGGGCGAGAACGTCACCGGCCGCCCGTCCGGGAAACACAGGTCACACAGGATCCACGCCGAATGCCCCGACCACGGCAGCACCCGGAAGGTCGCGGGATCGGGGATCAGCAGCATGTCGCCCGCCCCCGTCATCGCGCCATCGCCCTGCCCGGCGTCGCCGGACCAGACCGGAAAGGCGGTGCGCCCCGACGTGTCCTTCAACAGCAGCGTCGACGGCGCCCCCAGCCCCGACCGGAAGACCGACGGCAAGGCCCCCACCGTCACCGTCTTGCCGCGCAGCACCCCGTGCGGGTCGGCGAACAGGACCCGGACCGTTTCCAGCCCCTCGCTTTCGGCGCGGACCAGCACCTCTTCGGCCAGTTCCAGCGCTGCCGCGTCCAGCAACCCGTCGCGCGCCAGCCGTCCTTCGGCCAGCCGATGATCTGTGTCGCTCATTCCGGAATCGTCGCGTCCCACGGGCAGCCCAGGCGGCGCGCGGCATCGCTGTCCGCCCAGGCCTTCTGCCAGTCGCCATCCGCCGCGATCGCATCCGTCGACACCGGTCCGAAGATCGCCGAAGCCGCCACGCCCCCCCGCATCGGCATCCCCGTCTCGTCGCCCTTTTCCAGCGCGTCGATGGCCGCGCGCAGCAGGCGGCGGTAGCGGATCAGCCCGACGTCGGACTTGCCCAGGTGTTCCTGCGTGCGGTCCTGGATCGCGCCCATGGATTCCACCGCCCACTGGTCATGCACGTTGATGTCCATGCCCATGCCGGTATAGGTCTGCGTCCCCTGTTCCTCGGGATCGTAACCGTAGTTGTTGCGCTTGTTCTTCAGCGGCGCGTAATCCGGCAGGCGGTGTTCCTTCAGCCGCTGTTCGCGCATCAGCTCCTTGTTCACCGGTTCCCCGAAAGAGGTGAACATCGAATACCAATAGCAGTTTTCGTCATCGATCGGCACGTGCCACTGGGTGATCGTCATCTCGCGCGACATCGGGATACAGATCGCCTCGGGGAAGATCTGGTTGGTGATGCGCACATGGGTGCGCCCGTCCTCCATGTGGCGCAGCGCGGTCAGGCGCAGGCCGAAGTCGGTCTCGTCCACCTGAATCTCGGGGCGCGGGTAGTCGCGCAGCAGCTTCGTCATCGGGATGTCGGTGTTGGCCGCCTTGTCGCGGAACTGCTTGCCATAGCTTTCCCTGGTGTCCTCATCCTCCAGGAACCGGTGCAGGAACGACGCATGCGCCGGGTCGATGCCGACCTCCATCGCCTGCAGCCAGTTGCATTCCCACAGCCCCTTGAAGGCGAAGACATGGGTATCGGGGGCGCGGAAACAGTCGAATTCCGGGAAGTCCGGCGGCTCGCCCGGGCCCATGTAGGCGAAGACGATGCCGTTGCGTTCCTGCACCGGGTAGGACGTTGCCTTGATCTGCTCGTGCATCTTGCTGCCATCGGGTTCGGCAGGCTGTTCGACGCATTGGCCGTCGCGATTGAAATGCCAGCCGTGGAAGGGGCAGCGCAACCCGTTGTCTTCCAGCCGGCCAAAGCACATGTCGGCGCCGCGATGCGGGCAGTGGCGCTGGATCAGGCCCAGTTGGCCGTCCTCGTCGCGGAACAGCACCAGGTCCTCGCCCATCAGGCGCACGGGCACCACGGGGCGGTTGCCGGCCAGTTCGTCCGACAGCGCGGCGGGCTGCCAGTAGCGGCGCAGGACGGCGCCCGCTTTCGATTTGGGGCCGACGCGGGTGATCGTGTCGTTCAGTTCGGCGCTGATCATGTCAGAACTCCTTGTCTGGGGCCGTCACAGGCGGCCTGGCAGCAGTAGCGACAGGGCCGGGAATGCCAGAAGGATCCCGAGCCGGACGATGTCGATGAGAACAAAGGGCAGCACGCCCACCATGATGGTGCGCGTCGGCAGATGCCGCGCCGCGCCTTTCACCATGAAAAGGTTCATGCCGACGGGGGGCGTGATCAGGCCCAGTTCCACGGTGACGACGGCAATGACCCCGAACCACACCGGATCGAACCCCGCCGCCATGATGACGGGAAAGAAGATCGGCACGGTCAGCAGGATCATGGCCAGGCTTTCCATGAAACAGCCCAGCACCACGTAGAAGGCGATGAGGATGGCCATGACCTGCCAGGGGGCAAAATCATTCGCTTGGATGAAATCCACCATGGCAAAGGTGATCTGGCTGGTGGACAGGACGAAGGAAAACACCTCGGCCCCGATCAGGATCAGGAAGATGGCGCCGGTGGTCTTGACGGTCTCGATCACGGCGGCCTTGAAACCGGCCCACCGCATGCCGCGCGCCACCGCGTAGATCAGCGCCAGGCCCGCGCCTGCGCCGCCCGCTTCGGACGGGGTGAAAAACCCGCCGTAAAGCCCACCCATGACCAGCCCGAAAAGCACCAGCGCCGGGGCGAAGAGTTTCAGCGTGCTCAGCAGGCCGCCGTCATCGGCTGTCTCGGGCTCGGGATCGGGGGTGCCCGGCCAGAAGCGCGCGGTAATGACGATGGCCACGAGGTAAAGCGCCAGCGCCAGGATGCCGGGCAGGATCCCGGCCAGGAACATCTCGCCCACCGATTGTTCGGTGATCAGACCGTAAAGCAGCAGCGCGATCGACGGCGGGATCAGGATGCCCAGCGTGCCGCCCGCCGCGAGCGATCCGGTGGCAAGGCGCGGGTCGTAGCCACGCTTTTCCATCTCGGGATAGGCCACGCGGGTCATGGTGGACGCCGTGGCCAGCGACGATCCGGAGACGGTGGAAAAGACACCCGAAGCGACGACACCCGCCGCCGCCAGCCCGCCGGACCATCCCCTGGTCAGACGGCGCGCGCCTTCGAACAGGTCGCGGGCCACGCCCGAGGCGGACATAAGCGCACCCATCAACAGGAACAGCGGCAGCAGCGTGAAGGAATAATTCGACGCGGTCTCGAACGCGGCGGTTTCCAGAACCGACAGCGCCGGAGAGATCCCGACGATCATGGCGAAGCCACCGAAGCCCGCAAGGATCATGGCCAGCCCGATGGGCGCGCCGAAGATCAGCGAGACGAAGAGAAAACCGATGGAAAGGAAACCGATGATCTGAGGGCTCATGTCATCGCCCCTCCCTCGCCGATTTCGGTCGCGGTCAGACCCTCGGCCAGGCAGATGACGGCCAGCGCCAGGCATTCCACCGTGATCGCGGCGTAGAAGGTCCACAGCGGCAGACCCAGGTCCTGGGTGACGTCGCCGCGCCCGGCCAGCTTGATGGCTTCCTCGCCGAAGGACCAGGCCAGCACGACCGCCAGCACCATGATCAGCAGGAACCACAGCCGGGCGGCGCCGGTGCGGATGACGGCGGGAAAGCGGCCGACGAACAGGTCGACGGCGATCATGTTCTTGCGCGCGGCGGCGCCAAGGGCCGCGAAGACCAGCAGCAGCAGCGCATAGGACGCCTGTTCGATGGCCGCCGGGATCATCAGGTTCACGGCTGTGCCCGACAGGTCGAACAGCGCGCGCGTGGCCACGTTGAAGGCCGTCACGAACAGCAGGTAAACGGTGGCCAGCCCGGCAAGGCCCAGGCTGAACATTTCGGCCCAGCGGGCCATGCGGTTGAGAATTGAGAGGATCATGGCTTTCGGCTGTCCTGGATAGGCGCGGGGTCAGCCCCGCGCCGCAGGGATCAGCCCAGCTCCGCCTCGCAGTCCGAGACATAGCCCTTGACCGCCTCGTAGGTCTCGGTCCCCGGCAGGCCCATGTCATTGAGCTGCTGGATATAGGCGTCGGTGGTCTCGGACGTCGTCGCTTCCCACTTGGCGCGTTCCTCGGGCGACAATTCGATCACGGTCGAGGTTTCCTTCAGCCCCTCCAGCACCTTGGCGCCGGCGTCGTCATAGCCCTGCCCCGCGATCACCGCCCATTTCATGCCGGTGTTCTCGTCGATGGCGGCCTTCACGTCGTCGGGCAGCGCCTCGTACTTGTCCTTGTTCATGGTCGCCACGAAGGCCAGCGCGTAAAAGCCGAAGACGGTGTGATACTTGGTCAGCTCGTCCAACCGGAAGCTTTCGACGCTTTCCCAGGGCAGCATGTAACCGTCGATCGTGCCGCGCTGCAGCGCCTCGTAGGTCTGCGGGGCGGGCATGCCCACGGGTTCCGCGCCCAGCCGGTCCAGCATGTCGCCGACCACGGTCGTCGGACGGCGCAGCTTCAGCCCCTTGAGGTCATCGAGCGTGCGCACCGGCTTGTCGGCGGTGTGCAGGTGCCCCGGATCGTGGGTGTGCACGAACAGCACGTGGGTCTCTTCGTATTCGCTGTCCAGCGCGCCGCTGTCGTAAAGCTTCTGGAAGGCGCACGACCCCACGGCCCCGGTGTCGAACAACCCCGGCAGTTCCATGATCTGGCTCAGCGGGAAGCGGCCGGCGGTATAACCCTGCACGGTCCAGGCGATATCGGTGATGCCGTTGATCGCATTGTCATAGCCCGCCGGCGCCTTGCCCAGCGTCTGGGCCGGGAACACCGTCACCTTTGCCGCGCCGCCCGAGGCTTCGGCCACGGCGTCCGCCCAGCCTTCGAAGATGACCTCGTTCTGCCAGCTGTTGCCGGACATGAAATGCGCAAGGCGCAGGTTTTCCGTGGCATGGGCGGCTGATACGGGAATCGCAAGAGCAGCACAGGCAACGGCTAGACGCTGGAACATGGGGGACCTCATCGTTGGCTCGCCGGATTGGGCGGTTGGTTCTTGGCTTGCGCGATTATCGCACTTATGTTTGATAATCGCATCGTTTGGTTGGCATGCGGCCCTGTCAAGCCGCAGAGATCCAGCGCCCGCCGGCCTTTGGGCCAACGAGTGTCGGACTGCCCTGTATTTGTGCAGTGATCCACGGAAGGAGCGCAATGACTATCGCGGAACGGGATCTTTCCCTCACCTTCCTGAAGGGGCTCAACGTCCTGCAGGCCTTCAACGAAACGCTGACCGACCCGACGGTGGCGGACCTGGCGCGGATCACCGGATACGACCGGGCGATCGTGCGGCGGCTGATCCTGACGCTGGTCGAAGCCGGCTATGTCGAACGGCTGGACACGCGGTTCAGGCTGACGCCCCGGGTGCTGGTGCTGGGGGGCGGGTTCCTGCGCGGCAACGGCTTTGGCAAGCTGGTGCAGCCGCTGTTGAACATCTGTGCGTCGGAACTGGGCTATGGGGTGGCGCTGGCCATGGTCGATGGCGATCACGCGGTCTATGTGGCGCAATCCACCCTGCAGAATTCGCGATTCACCTTCGGGTTCACCGTGGGCAGCCGCATTCCCCTGCTGCAGACCGCCATCGGGCGGATGTTGCTGGCCTGGGGGGATGCGGACTGGTCCGGCCCTACCATCCGGTCCGCCGACCTGGTGCAAAGCACCATGGCCACCCAGATGGATCGCGACCGGATTTCCGACGCGGTGGCGGCGATCGGGGATCGGGGTTTCAGCCTGGTGCGCGACGAATTCGAGGACGGGATCACCGGGCTCGCCGTGCCCATCGGCACGCGCGGAACGGTGCGCGCGGCTCTGGGATTGTCGGAACCCAACGAGGTTCTGAGCGATGCCGAAATACCAAGGATGGTGTCCACCCTGCGCCGCTGCGCGGGGCAATTGCGCGCCGGGTTCTGACCCCGCCGGACGGGTAGTGCGCATACCGGATGGAACCATGCGCCGTCTCGGGCTAACACTCGGGGTCATTGAACGAATGCATAAGGACACGCGACATGAGGATCGGCAGGTTTGAACTGCGCGGGCCGCTTTGCCTGGCCCTGGCGGCCGGCGTGGCCCTGGCGGGATGCGAAACGCAGGAGCTGAACCCGCCGCCCCCCGACCAGATCCGCGCCGATGCCGGCACCGTCGTCGATGCGCGCGAAATCGTGGCGCTTGTCCCCTCGCGCCCCGCCGCCGACCGGCTGCGCAGCGCCGCCGCTGGCCAGGGTTTCGTGCTGCGGGAACTGTCGCCGCTGTCGGGCCTGGACATGTGGATGGTCCGGTTCCAGATCCCCGAACCGCTGGACGGCCCCGGCGCCATCGCCGCGCTGGAAACGATCGAGCCGACGGCGACGGCCGGGGTGAACCATGCCTATACCGTTGCGGCCGCCACCGGGACGGACCGTTTCGACTATGCCACCGCGCTGATGGACTGGCCTGCGGGCGGCTGCCCTGCACACGGGCCGATCGGCATGCTGGACACCGGGGTCGATGCCAGCCTGGCTGCCCGGTCGGGTGCCGATATCGTCACCCACAGCTTTGCCCGGGGCACCCCCGGCCCGGACGCGCACGGAACCGAGGTCGCCTCGATCCTGGTGGATCCCCGCCGGCTGCACGACGTGACGCTGTACAGCGCCGGTGTGATCGCCAGATCGGCGCGCGGCCGGGAAGAAGCCGGGGTCGACAGTATCCTGAAGGCGTTGGACTGGATGGCCGAAGAGGGCGTGCGCGTGGTCAACGTGAGCCTTGCCGGGCCCTACAACAAGCTGCTGGACCGGGGCGTGGACCGGGCCGTGGCCAAGGGCATGACAATCGTCGCCGCCGTGGGCAATGACGGCGCCGATGGGGCGCCGCGCTATCCGGCGGCGCTTGGCAATGTCATCGCGGTCACGGCGGTGGATGCGGATGGCCAGATCTACCGCAAGGCGGTGCGCGGGCCTTACGTGGACGTGGCCGCACCGGGTGTCGACATCTATGCCGCCGGGCGGTTCGTCAGCGGCACGTCGATGGCGGTGCCCTTCGTCACCGCCCGTATCGCCGCGGATCCGGACCTGTATCCGGCCCCCACCGCGTCGATCCGCAAGCAGCTGAGCGCCAGCGCGCGCGACCTTGGCCTGCCGGGGCGCGACACGGTCTATGGCGCGGGACTGGTACTGGCGAAACCGGGCTGCTGAGATACATTCAACTTTGACGGGTTGAAATTTGAACCGTCTGGCCCCGACATCCGACCCAATACACAAGGCCGGATGGGACGGGGCCGTACCGGGATCGAAAAGGAGGCCGAACAATGGCCGAGAACGCAGAGCGACCGAGCGACGAGGAGCTGTTGGACTTCCTGTCCGGGCGGCTGTCTCCGATCAAGGCAGCAAACATCGAAGCCCGGGCCGTGGACGATCCCGACCTTGCCGCGGAAATCGCGCTGATGCGCGGGGTCCGGGGCGCCATGGCGGTCTCTGAAAATCAGACACCCCCGGGCGAGCTGGGCTGGAAACGGCTGGAACGGGCGATGGATGCCGAACAGGCGCCGCCCCGCCCCGCCGCGCAGCCGACGCCGATCTGGCGCGTGGCCGCCGTGGCGGCGGTTGCCGCCGTGGTGACCTGGCAGGTCGTCGCCGTGCCGATCCTCGGTGGGCGCGACACTGGCTACGAGACCGCCAGCGAAAGCCCGGCCCCCGGCGTCAACCTGACGGTCGCCTTCTCTCCCTCGGCCACCGAAGAACAGATCCGCACGTTGCTGTCGCAGACCGGCGGGCGGGTGACCGACGGACCAAGCGCCATCGGGCTCTGGCAGGTTTCCTTCGATGACGAGGCCGCGCGCACTGCCGCGCTGAAGACCTTCACCCAGGGCGGCGGCATCGTCGACCTCGTGCAGGAGGACTGAGGCGCAGGCCTTGGCCCCGGGCGCCCTGCGCCGGCGCCAATCCCGGAACGTGCCTCAGGCGGTCCGGGCCTCGTCCCGTGTCAGGCAGCGCATCAGCAGCTTCTTGGCGTGAAAGATCCGGGTCTTGATCGTGCCCACGGGCACGCCTTCGACCTCGGAGGCTTCGGGATAGCTCAGATCCTCGTAAAACGTCAGCCGGATCGCATTCTTCTGCGCATCCGGCAGCTTGTCCATGCAGGCCTTGACCCGTGCCGCGTCAGTGGCGGCCTCCATGACGGCCTGCGGCGACGGGCTGTCGTCCGCGATCGTGTCGTCCACCGTATCCCGCAGCGATGTCCGCTGTGCCTTGCGCACCCGGTCCACCGCCTTGTTGCGGGCGATCCCGTACAGCCAGGTCTTGACCGACGACTTGCCCTGGAACCGCGTGGCGCTTCTCCAGACCTCCAGAAAGGTCTCCTGCATGACGTCGGCGGACTCGAACGCATCGCCAAGGCGCGACTGCACGAACCGGAACATCCCCGCCTGGTGGCGTTCGTAAAGCTCCTTCATCGCGCGGCGGTCCCCCTGGCCGATCCGCGTCACCAGGTCTGTATCCTGCACTCGGCCCTCCTGACGGTCATCTTGACGTACGTCACGTGCATAGGTGGATCGGCCCCCCGAAACAACAAAGACCCCGCCGGTACGGGACCGGCGGGGAAGGTGACGGAGCGATACGCCTTACCAAGGCGCATCTTCCGCTGTGCATCAGGCGATGAGGAGCCCGATATCGAAGTCGGCGGCGGTGAAATCCTCCACCGACTGGTTCTGGAAGGTCAGCGTGTCATCGCCCGCCGTCAGCACCACGTCGTCGCCGACCTGGGCCAGGCTGTCGGCCAGGTCGAAACCTTCGGCCACGGTCAGTTCGACAACGTCGACGCCCTGTTCAAAGTCGGTGATGACGTCGTCGCCGGCCCCGATCGAAGTGTCGAAGACAAAGACATCCGCCCCGGTGCCGCCGGTCAGCAGGTCGTCGCCCGTACCGCCGTCGATCCGGTCCTCGGTGTTGCCGCCGGTGATCGTGTCGTCGCCTTCGCCGCCGTTCAGCCGCAGCTCGGCCGTCAGCGCCAGGTCCTCGGCCGCGGTGATCGTGTCGTTGCCGCCGCCGCCGTTCAGCTCGATGATCTCGGTGTTCGAGATGTCGATGGTGAACTGACCGAAGTTGGTGCGGGCAAAGTCGAAATCGGCCCCGTCCGCCGTCAGCTCGAAGACATCGTCGCCGGTGTCCGACCCGTTGACCTGCGCGGTGTCCAGCCCGGCGCCGCCGTTCATGATGTCCGACCCGTCACCGTTGTTCCAGATCATCGTGTCATGGCCGCCGCCGCCGTTCATGACGTCGTTGCCCTTGAAGCCGACAAGCACGTCGTTGCCGGCGTTGCCGTTCAGCACGTCGTCACCGTCGCCGCCGGTGATGGTGTCGTTGCCCGCGCCGCCCGAAAGCTCCAGTTCGATGACGTCCTTCAGCCCTTCGCTGGCGGTGATGATGTCGTCACCGCCGCCGCCGTCGACTTCCATCCGTTCGGACGTGCCGATGTCCAGCGTGAACAGACCAAGGTTGGTGCGGGCGAAATCCACCCGGCCGTCCTCGCCCACGCCGATCTCGAAGATGTCGCCGGCGTCTTCCGCGCCCTCGACTTCCACGGTGTCGAACCCGTCGCCGCCTTCCATGATGTCGGACCCGTCGCCGTTGTCCCATTCCATCGTGTCGTCGCCGTCACCGCCCAGCATGGTGTCGTCGCCCTTCTCGCCTTCGAGAACGTCGTCGCCGGTGCCGCCTTCAAGAAGGTCGTTGCCGTCGCCGCCCGAAATCTCGTCATTGCCGGCGCCGCCGTCCAGCCGCAGCTCGATGACGTCCTTCAGCCCTTCGCTACCTTCGATGACGTCGTCGCCGCCGCCGCCGTTGACTTCCAGGATCTCGGTCGTGCCGATATCCAGCGTGAATTCACCGAAGTTCGTGCGCGCGAAATCCACCCGCCCGTCGTCGCCCACGCCGATCTCGAAGACATCGCCGTTCGTGTCGGACCCGTTGACCTCGGCCGTATCCAGGCCGCCGCCGCCTTCCATGACGTCCGATCCGTCGCCGTTGTTCCAGATCATCCGGTCCCGGCCGCCGCCGCCGTTCATGACGTCGTTGCCCTTGCCGCCGATCAGCGTGTCGAGCCCCTTGTTGCCGTTCAACTCGTCGTCGCCATCGCCGCCGATGATGGTGTCGTTTCCGTCACCGCCCGACAGGTTCAGTTCGATCAGGTCCTTCAACCCTTCGCTGCCGATGATGGTGTCGTCCCCGCCGCCGCCGTTGACTTCCAGGATCTCGGTCGATCCGATGTCCAGCGTGAATTCACCAAAGTTCGTGCGCGCGAAATCCACCCGCCCGTCTTCGCCCACGCCGATCTCGAAGACATCGCCGCCGGTGTCAGACCCGTTGACTTCCGCCGTATCCAGGCCGCCGCCGCCTTCCATGACGTCCGATCCGTCGCCGTTGTTCCAGATCATCCGGTCATGGCCGCCGCCGCCGTTCATGACGTCGTTGCCCTTGGCGCCGATCAGGGTGTCGTTGCCCTTGTTGCCGTTCAGCTCGTCATCGCCGTCGCCGCCGGTGATGTGGTCGTCGCCGTCACCGCCCGACAGTTTCAGCCGGATGACGTCCTTCAGCCCCTCGCTGCCGATGATGGTGTCGTTGCCACCACCGCCGTTGACTTCCAGAACCTCGGTCGACCCGATATCCAAAGCGAAATTGCCGAAGTTGGTGCGGGCGAAATTCACCCGGCCGTCTTCGCCCACGCCGATCCGGAACAGGTCGTCCCCGGTGTCCGAACCGTTCACCTCGGCGGTATCGACGCCTTCGCCGCCTTCCATGAAGTCGGATCCGTCGCCATTGTTCCAGATCATCCGGTCATTGCCGGCGCCACCGATCATCGCGTCGTTGCCGCGGTTGCCGATCAGCGTGTCGTTGCCGTCCTGCCCGAAAAGAAGGTCGTTGCCGTCGCCGCCGGCGATCTCGTCATCGCCGCCGCCGCCAAGAACGATGTCATCGCCTTCCAGGGCGTCGATTTCGTCGGGCTGGTTGGATCCGAAAACAAGATCGTTCAATTCCGAAGCGCCCTCGGGGCCCGCCACGTTCTCAATTGCCATAAGAAAAAACTCCTAGACTGTAAGCAACAATGCACTCACCCGCATTGCTGTCTTTCAGTCGCCGGAGCGCGGCGCAGGGTTCAAAGGTTGTCTGCCCCCTGACGCAAGAGGCTGAAATAACGTGTTTCTTTCCGCGCACCCGGACCGGCCTGTCAGGCCGTCCGCGTGTCGATCGGCAGCACGGTCGCCGATTTCACCCGCTTCAGCGCGAAGTTCGGCGTCAGGTCGCGCACCGGCACCGCATCGGTGATCCGCAGCCGCACCCGTTCGAAATCGACCATGTCGCGCACCACGATGCGCAGCACGAAATCAAAGCTGCCGGCCAGTTGGTAGGCTTCCATCACCTCGGGGATATCAGTGACCACGCCTTCGAACTGCGCGCGCCATTCCGCCCCCTGGTCGGGGGCCGAGATCCCGGCAAAGACGGTCAGCCCAAGCCCAAGATGTTCGGGGTCCACCACCGCGACCCGGGCGCGGATCACGCCCGCGTCCTGCAGCTTGCGCACCCGTTTCCAGCACGGCGTCTGCGACAGCCCCACCTGGTCCGCCAGACGGGCCAGCGGCACCGTGGCGTCCGCCATCAACGCGGCGATGATCTTGCGGTCGATCCGGTCGAGTTTCATTCCGCTGCCTCCAAGCGAGTCGGGGTTTCCAAGGACAGCGTACCACAAAAAACGTAATCTCTATCGTCTTTATCGTGTATAAGCGGAAAGACGACTTCTCCTGCCGGGGATTTGGTGATTTACTGGGGTCATGATCACGCAAAAGACCAAATACGCGCTCAAGGCGCTCATGGCTCTGGGCACGCTCGACAAGGGTGCGGCCCTGACGATCGAAGAGGTCGCGCAGCGCTCTGGCGCGCCCAAGCGGTTTCTGGAACATATCCTGCTGGACCTGCGCAAGGCGGGCTATCTGGGGTCCAAACGCGGCCGCGCGGGGGGCTATTACCTGATCCGCGAACCGGGCCAGGTGTCGCTGGGAGAATTGCTGCAACGCATCGACGGGCCCATCGCGCCCCTGCCCTGCCTGTCGCGCCGATCCTACCAGCGCTGCGACGATTGCAGCGACGAAGACACCTGCCAGCTGCGGCGCGTCTTTGGCGAGATCTTCTGGAGCTACCTGCTGCTGATCGAATCGCTGACCCTGGCGGATCTGCTGCAAACCCCTGGAAAGATGGGACAAACCCTGGGACTGGCAGACAACGACGCCACGGTCGCAGCAAACGGGACCGCGTCGGACAGCCTCGCCGGAGAATAATCTTCTCCGTCCCGGCCCCAGAACAGCACAAGCTTTCCCTCGAATACACGACTGATCCGATAGATATTTAGGTCATTGGGCAATCCCGCCCGACTGGAGGCCTGAATGTCGACCACACGCACCCTCATCGCGGTTCTCTTCACCGGCACCGCCCTTGTCGCCCCCTCGCTGGGCCTGGCCGATACCCGGCTGCTGAACGTGTCCTACGACCCGACACGCGAATTCTACCGTGCCTACAACGCGCTGTTCGCCGATTGGTGGGAAGGCCAGGGCCATGACCCGGTGACCGTCGAACAAAGCCACGGCGGATCCGGCGCGCAGGCACGGTCGGTGATCGACGGGCTGGACGCGCAGGTCGTCACGCTGGCGCTGGCATCGGACATCGACGCCATTGCCGAACGCAGCGGCGTGCTGCCCGCCGACTGGCAGTCGAAACTGCCGCACAATTCGGCGCCCTATACCTCGACCATCGTGTTCCTGGTGCGCGAGGGCAATCCGAAGGGCATCGCCGACTGGGACGACCTGATCGGCGACGGCGTGCAGGTCATCACGCCCAACCCCAAGACTTCGGGCGGCGCCCGCTGGAACTTTCTGGCGGCCTGGGGCTGGGCATTGAAGCAATCGGGCGGAGACGAGGATTATGCCATGAGCTACGTGAAGGACCTGTTTGCCCATGTGCCGGTGCTGGACACCGGCGCGCGCGGCGCCACGACAACCTTCGTCAAACGCGGCGTCGGCGACGTGCTGCTGGCCTGGGAAAACGAAGCCTTCCTGGCGCTGGCCGAGATGGGCGATGACGCCTTCGATATCGTGGTTCCGTCGGTGTCGATCCTGGCCGAACCGCCGGTGGCGGTGGTCGAGGCCAACCTTGAAACCGACGAACAGCGCGCCGCGGCGCAGGCCTATGTCGACCACCTTTACAGCCCCGAAGCGCAGGCGCTGGCGCTGGCCAATTACTATCGCGCCTGGGACACGTCCAAGGCCGCGCCCGAGGATGTCGCCCGGTTCCCGAACCTCGACATGGTCACCATCGAAGATTTCGGCCGCTGGGCCGAGGCACAGCCACGGTTCTTCGGCGACGGCGGCATCTTCGACCAGATCTATTCGGAGTGACAGCCATGCGAGCCGCAACCACGCCCCTTCCGGGCTTCGGTCTTGGCATCGGGATCCTGGGCACGGCCCTGAGCCTTGTGGTGCTGCTGCCGATCGGGGCGTTGATCGGGCGCGGGTTGGCCACGGGACCGGCGGAGATCGCCGGTCACCTGGGCTCCACCCGGGTCATGTCGGCGCTGGCGCTGTCGTTCCGGGCGGCGCTGGTGGCCTCGGCCTTCAACCTGGTCTTCGGGCTGGCGCTGGCCTGGGTGCTGACCCGCTACCGCTTTGCGGGCCGCCGCCTGATCGACGCGGCGGTGGACCTGCCCTTCGCCCTGCCCACGGCCGTCGCCGGCATCGCTCTGACGGCGCTTTATGCGCCCACCGGTCCCTTCGGCTCCGTGCTGGGGGCTGCGGGGATCAAGGTGATCTATACAGAGGCCGGCATCTGGCTGGCGCTGATCTTCGTGGGCCTGCCCTTCGTGGTGCGCACCGTGCAGCCGGTGATCGACGAGATCGACCCGGAATGGGAAGAAGCCTCGGCCACGCTGGGGGCCACGCGCCTGCGCACCCTGCGCCGGGTGGTTCTGCCCACGCTGATGCCGGCGCTGACCACGGGCTTCGCCCTGTCGCTGGCCCGCGCCGTCGGGGAATACGGATCGGTGATCTTCATCGCCGGCAACCTGCCCAAACTGACCGAGATCGCGCCGCTGCTGATCGTGATCAAGCTGGAAGAATACGACTACGACGCGGCGAGTGCGATCGGTCTGGCGATGCTGGCGATCTCGTTTGCGCTGCTTCTGTTCATCAACGCGGCCCAGGTGTGGTCGCGCCGGAGGATCGGACATGTCTGACATCAAAGCCCGTTCACCCCTGCCCCATGGCAGCGGCCTGATCATCGCCGGCCTCTTCGGGTTCATCGGCCTCGCCACCGCCATCGTGCTGTGGTGCGCCGGCGCGGGGATCCTGATCAGCCTGCTGGCCTATCTCACCGTCTCGCCGGTGCTGCTGGCCATCCTGTGTGTGTTGACAGGACCCGCCCGACCGGCCGAAGACCTCGTGTCCCGGACCTTCTGCCATGTCTGATCTGACCCAAGTCGCGCCTTCGGTCGTCACAGAAAGCCGCCCCGCCCGCCTGATCCTGACGGTCACGGTCGTGGCGCTGACCTGCGTCCTGCTGCTGGCCCCCCTCGCCGCCGTCTTCTGGGAAGCGGTCCGCGAAGGCATCGGCGCCAGCCTGAAGGCGCTGGCCGAGCCCGATGCCCGCGCCGCCATCCGCCTGACGCTGACCGTGGCCGCGATTGCCGTGCCGCTGAATGCCGCCGTGGGGCTGGCCGCCGCCTGGGCCATCGCCAAGTTCGACTTTCGCGGCAAGGCGGTGCTGATCACGCTGATCGACCTGCCGTTTTCGGTGTCCCCGGTGGTGGTGGGCCTGGCGCTGGTGCTGCTTTACGGCACCCAGGGGTGGCTGGGCCCCTGGCTGGCCGCGCATGACCTGAAGATCGTTTTCGCCTTCCCCGGCAACGTTCTGGCAACGCTGTTCATCACCTTCCCCTTTGTCGCCCGCGAACTGATCCCGGTGATGACCGAACAGGGCCGAGCCGAGGAAGAAGCCGCGCTGAGCCTTGGCGCCTCGGGCTGGCACATGTTCCGCACCGTGACCCTGCCCAATGTCCGCTGGGCGCTGCTGTACGGCGTGCTGCTGTGCAATGCCCGGGCGATGGGCGAATTCGGGGCCGTCGCGGTGATCTCGGGCAAGATCCGGGGCCAGACCACGACCATGCCGATCATGATCGAAATGCTCTACAACGAATACCTGACCACGGCCGCCTTCACCCTGGCCGCCCTGCTGGCCGCGCTCGCCCTGCTGACGCTGGCCCTGAAATCCTTCCTCGAATGGCGCCACGCGGACCTTCTGGCCGCCACCCGCCGCCACTGACCCCCTTTCGGAGATCCCAGAATGCATATCGAAATCGAAGAGATCGCCAAGGAATTCGGCACCACCACCGCGCTGCACCCGGTGTCGCTGACCATCGCCTCGGGCGCCATGGTGGCCCTGCTGGGGCCGTCGGGATCGGGCAAGACGACGTTGCTGCGCATCATCGCCGGGCTGGAACACCCCACATCCGGCCGCCTGCTGCTGGACGCAGAGGACGCCACCCGCACCCCCGTCCAGCACCGCCGCGCGGGCTTCGTGTTCCAGAGCTACGCCCTGTTCCGCCACATGACCGTGTTCGAGAACATCGCCTACGGGCTGCGCGCCCGTCCCCGCGGGACAAGGCCGACAGAGGTCGAGATCACCCGCCGCGTCAGGAAACTGCTGGACCTGATCCAGCTGCCGCAGATCGCGAAACGCTATCCGTCACAATTGTCGGGCGGTCAGCGTCAGCGGGTGGCGCTGGCCCGCGCGCTGGCGACGGAGCCACGGATGCTGCTGCTGGACGAACCCTTTGGCGCGCTGGACGCGCAGGTGCGCAAGGAGTTGCGCGCAGGTCTGCGCGAGATCCACGATGCGACGGGGCTGACCACCGTCTTCGTGACCCATGACCAGGACGAGGCATTCACGCTGGCCGACCGCGTCGCGGTCATGTCCATGGGGCGCATCGAACAGGAAGGCGCGCCCGCCGCGATCAGATCGCGGCCGGCAACGCCCTTTGTCCGGAAATTCATCGAAAACCTGGCCGTCCCGGCCTGAAACAGAGCCTGAAACAGAGCCTGAGACCGGGACGGATCAGAAATCAGGCCGCGCGGCGACGGCGCGGACGGCGTCCCTTGGACGGCGCGGCGGCCTGGCCGCCCCCGTTGCTCTGGCGGCGCTGACCGCCGCCGTTGCCCCGGCGCGGACCGCCACGACCCCGGCCGCCGCCCGACTTGCCTTCGGGCATGTCGGCCAGCGTGCTGGTGCCGCTGGCGACCGGCACTTCGATCTTCATCAGCTTCTGGATCTGGCGCAGCAGGTCGGCTTCCTCGGGCGAGCAGAAGGCGATGGCCTCGCCCTCGCGGCCCGCACGCGCGGTCCGCCCGATCCGGTGGACATAGCTGTCGGGCACTTCCGGCAGGTCGAAGTTGACCACATAGGCCACACCCGGAATGTCGATCCCGCGCGCCGCCACGTCGGTGGCCACCAGCGTCGTGATCTCGCCCGAACGGAAAGCCTTGATGGCACGGTCCCGCTGACCCTGGCTCTTGTTGCCGTGGATGGACGCGGCGTTGTAGCCGTCCGCCACCAGGCCCTTCATCAGCCGCTCGGCCCCGTGCTTGGTGCGCGAGAAGACCAGCGTCAGCGCTTTGGGGTCCTTGTCGAGGATCTCACGCAGCTTGCGCGGCTTTTCGGCCTTGTCGAGGAAATGCACCGACTGTGTGACCTTGTCGGCGGCCTTGCCCGGGGGCGAAACCTGGACCCGGCGCGGATCGGTCAGGTAGGCGCCGCTCAGCTCTTCCAGCTGCTTGGGCATCGTGGCCGAGAACAGCATCGTCTGGCGCGGCGTGCCCAGCTGCGGCGCGATCTTGCGCAGCGCATGGATGAAGCCCATGTCAAGCATCTGGTCGGCCTCGTCCAGCACCAGCTGGCGGGTCTGGGACAGGTCCACGGCGCGACGGTCCATCAGGTCCATCAGACGGCCCGGGGTGGCCACCAGCACATCGGTGCCGCGAGCGAGGAAGTTGATCTGCTTGCCGATGGACTGGCCGCCGACCACGGTCGAGACCTTGATCCGGGTGCCGTCCGTCAGCACGCGCAGGCTTTCGGCGATCTGGTTCACCAGCTCGCGGGTGGGCGCCAGGATCAGGGCCTTGACGGTCTTGGGATCGGGTTTGCCGGGCTGGGCCAGCAGGCCGTCGACCAGCGGCAGGCCAAAGGCCAGCGTCTTGCCGGTGCCGGTCTGGGCGAGCCCGAGGATATCGTGGCCTTCAAGGGCCAGCGGAATGGCCTTGGCCTGGATCGGGGTGGGCTCGGAGAAGCCCGCTTTTTTCAGTGCGTCGTGAAGTGCCGGCGCGAGGCCGAGCATGTCGAAATCGAACAAAGTCGCATCCTTATGGATCCGCACGTGCCACCGTGGCATGTACGGACGGATCCGTACCGCCCCAATCGGAGCGGCCGGAGAGGGTTTGCGCGCCGTCTGTCCGGTCGGGCGTATCCCGCGCCGGCTGGCTGTCGCGTCAGGAACCCTGCGTGATGGGGAACTGAAAATCGGGGTCGCTGTTGGCCCGGCAATCGGGCACGGCAGGCTCACGCGGCAGCGCAGCGACACCCGTGTCATTTGGGGCATTCCGACCGCCGCGTCAAGCCCCTGTCGGTGGCCGGGGTGCAGAGCACCCCGGCAACGGGCGCCCTTGGGGGGCGTCAGTGCTTGATCATCACGTGGCGCGCCACGGTGTAATCTTCCAGCGCATACATCGACATGTCCTTGCCATAGCCCGAGGCCTTCAGGCCCCCGTGCGGCATTTCGGTCGTCAGCATGAAATGCGTGTTGATCCAGGTGCACCCATAGCGCAGCCGCGCCGCCGTCGACATCGCCCGGCCGATGTCCTTCGTCCAGACCGACGACGCCAGCCCGTAATCGCTGTCATTGGCCCAACTCACCGCCTCGTCCACGTCCGAAAACGGCGTCACCGAAACCACCGGCCCGAAGACCTCGCGCTGGACGATCTCGTCGGCCTGCGTGGCCCCCGCGACCACCGTCGGTGCATAATAGAACCCGGACTGCCCATGGGTGGCCCCGCCGGTGGTGACCTCGACATGGTTCAGCTCGCGCGCGCGTTCGACAAAGCTTGCCACCCGGTCGCGTTGACGGGCCGAGATCAGCGGGCCGATCTCGTTCAGCGTATCGTCGGCGTTGTCATAGACGATCTGGCCGACCGCCGAGGTCAGGTCCGCCACCAGGGTTTCATAGGTCTTCTTTGACGCATAGATCCGGCAGGCGGCGGTGCAGTCCTGGCCGGCATTGTAATACCCGAAGGCGCGGATGCCTTCGACCACCTCGGCGATATCGGCGTCGTCAAAGACGATGACCGGAGCCTTGCCGCCCAGTTCCAGGTGCGTGCGCTTGACGGTCTTCGACGCCGCCTGCAGCATCTTCTTGCCCGTCGCCACGTCCCCGGTCAGCGAAATCATGTCGACGCCCTTGTGGGTGACCAGCGCATTGCCCACCGTCTCGCCCCGCCCGGTGACGATGTTCACAACGCCCTTCGGCAGTTCCTCGGCCAGGATCTTCGCGAATTTCAGCGCGGTCAGCGGAGTCTGTTCCGAGGGTTTGAACACCACGGTATTGCCGCCCGCGATGGCCGGGGCCAGCTTCCACGCCATCATCATCAGCGGATAGTTCCAGGGCGCGACCGAGGCCACGACGCCCACCGGATCGCGGCGGACCATCGAGGTGAAGCCGTCAAGGTATTCGCCCGCCGCCGGCCCGTGCATGTTGCGCACCGCGCCCGCGAAAAAGCGGTAGGTGTCGACGATGGCCGGCACCTCGTCGCCGATGGCCGCGTTGATCGGCTTGCCGCAATTCAGCGCCTCCAGGGCGCCGAACGCATCCCCTTCCGACTCGATCCGGTCGGCGATGCGCAGCAGCGCGGCAGAGCGTTCTGCCGGAGACGTGCGCGACCACCCCCCGAACGCCGCGTTCGCGGCGGCCACCGCAGCGTCGACCTGGTCCAGCGAAGCTTCGGGCAGATCAATGATCGTGGCGCCGGTGCGCGGGTTCAGGATGGCTTCGGTCGTCTCGGTCCCTTCGGCGAATTCACCGCCGATCAGCAATCTGGTGTCCATTGGTGTCTCCTGTTGTTCATTTGCCCCCGCCGGCGGTCTCGGATCCGCCGCGGGTCAGGTAATAGGCGCCGAGGATCGGCAGGAAGGTGACCAGCACCACGACCATGGCGACCACGTTGGTCACCGGGCGCTGGCGCGGGCGCACCAGTTCTTCCAGCATCCAGATCGGCAGGGTCTGTTGCTGGCCGGCCGTGAAGGTCGTCACGATCACCTCGTCGAAGCTGAGCGCGAAGGCGAGCATGCCGCCCGCCAGAAGCGCCGAGCCGATGTTGGGCAGCACGATATGGCGGAAGGTCTGGAAGCCGTTGGCGCCCAGATCGGCCGAGGCTTCCAGCATGGGCCCCGAGATGCGGCGGAACCGCGCGACCACGTTGTTGTAGACCACCACGATGCAGAAGGTGGCGTGGCCCAGGATGATGGTCAGCGTGGAAAACGGGATGCCGCCAATGTTGAAGGCCGAACGCAGCGCGATGCCGGTGATGATGCCGGGCAGCGCGATGGGCAGGATCACCAGCAGCGATATCGTCTCGCGCCCGAAGAACCGCGCGCGACTGACCGCCGCCGCGCAAAGCGTGCCGAGGATCAGCGCCATGGCGGTGGATATGGCGGCGACGCGCACCGACAGGCCCATGGCCGCCCACACATCGGGGCGGTTCCAGGTGACGGCGAACCATTTCAGCGTCAGGCCGGGGGGCGGCCATTGATAGGTGCGGTCTTCGGTCGTGAAGGCGTAGACGAAGATCAGCAGGATCGGCAGGTGCAGGAACAAAAGCCCCGCGAAGGCGGCGATGCGCAGGCCGAGAGAGGCGCGATCAGAGGGCATCGAAGGCCCCCTTGCGCTTGGCGGCCCACAGGTAGACCCCCATGATGACGATGGGCACCACGGCAAAGGCGGCGGCCAGCGGGATGTTCCCGGCGGTGCCCTGGTGGGCATAGACCGCCTGCCCGATGAAGTTGCGCGACGATCCCACGATCTGGGGGATGATGTAGTCACCCAGCGTCAGCGAGAAGGTAAAGATCGACCCGGCGATCATCCCCGGCATGGCCATCGGCAGGATGACGTGCCGCAGGGTCTGGCGTTTCGTCGCGCCCAGGTCGTCGGACGCTTCGAGCAGGTTCGACGGCACCCGTTCCAGCGAGGCCTGCAGCGGCAGGATCATGTAGGGCATCCAGACATACAGGAAGACGAGGAAAGTGCCGATATAGCTGACCGACAGCGAATTGCCCCCGATCACCGGGATCGCCAGGATCGCGTTCAGCACGGCGCTGGCGCCGATCCCGTCGATGGCCCAGGTCAGGATGCCTTCCTTGGCCAGGATCAGTTTCCAGGCGTAGACCTTGACCAGGTAGCTGGACCAGAGCGGCAGCATCACGGCGAGGTAGAAGAACGCCTTCATCCGGCCCTTGGCGAAATGGGCGGCGTAATAGGCGATGGGAAAGGAGATGACGGCCGACGCGATGGTCACCGCCGCAGCCATCAGCGTGGTGCGGATGACGATGTCGTAATTGGCCGGGCGCAGCAGTTCGCCATAGGTCTTCAGCGTGAGGTCGTAATTGATCAGCCCCGAGAATTCGTCGATCGAAAAGAAGCTTTGCGCCAGAAGGGCCGCGAGCGAGCCGATATAGACCACGCCCAGCCACAGCAGTGGCGGCGCCAGCAACAGCAGCAGCAGGACCCGGGGCTTGCGCCAGAACAGGTCCGACAGCGGATCGGAAAGGCGGTGCAACGCGGTCATCCGCCCTCCTCCATCCGGTGCAGGGCGTCCGCGTCCCAGGTCAGGCTGACCGAGGCGCCGGGGGCCGGCGCGGCGACGCTGGCCGGCAGGTCGACGGCCAGATCCGTGTCGAAGGCGCGCACTTGGATACGGTTCACCGGGCCAAGGTAGCGGCGCGAGGTCACGACACCGTCGATCCGGCCGGTCCCGTGATCGCACAGCGAAATCGCCTCGGCCCGCAGGCTGGCCCAGCCCCTGGGCCCACCGACCGAGGCGCAGATCTGCGGCGACAGCACGTTGGCCGAGCCGACGAAATCGGCGACAAAGCGGGTGCGCGGGCGCTGATAGATCTCTTGCGGGGATCCGATCTGCACGATTTTCCCATCGTTGAAGACAGCCACCTGATCGGCCATCGACAGCGCCTCCCCCTGGTCGTGGGTGACGAAAACGAACGTGATCCCAAGGCGTTGCTGGAGGATCTTCAATTCGTCCTGCATTGCCTCGCGCAGCTTCAGGTCCAGCGCGCCCAGCGGTTCGTCCAGCAACAGCACCTTGGGCTTGTTCACCAGCGCGCGGGCCAAGGCCACCCTTTGGCGCTGCCCGCCCGACAGCTGCGCGGGCTTGCGGGCGCCGTATCCATCCAGCTTGACCAGCGCCAGCATCTCGTCCGCGGCGCCATAGCGCGTGCGCTTGTCGACGCCCTTCACCATCAGCCCATAGGCCACGTTGTCCCGCACGCTCAGGTGCGGAAACAGCGCGTAATCCTGGAAGACAGTATTCACCGGCCGCCGGTTGGGCGGGATATCCCCCGACCCCTCGCCAAAGATCCGCACCTGCCCCGCGCTGGGACGTTCAAAGCCGGAAATCAGGCGCAGGCAGGTCGTCTTGCCGGATCCGGACGGCCCCAGCATGGCAAAGAAGCTCCCTTCGCCAATGGCCAGGGACACGTCATCCACCGCCCGGACGCTGCCGAAATGGCGCGAGACATGGTCGAATTCCACCGCATGGGTCATGAGCAATTCCCGTCTGTCCGGCGGCGCCGTGCCGGGCGCCGCCGTTCTTTCCGTCCTCAATCGATAAGGATCAGCGCCCGCCGATGACGCCGATGTAATCCGAGACCCAGCGGTAATAGGGCACGCATTCGCCCTGGCTTTCACACTTGGAAACCGGTGTGGTCCAGAACCGGATCTTGTCGAAATCGGCCAGCCCGTTAAGATCGCAGCCTTCTTCGGTCTGCATGCCCGATCCGTCCGTGCAGGCCGCCGGAACCGACGGCACCGCGCCGAACCAGACCGACAGGTCCGATTGCAGGTTGGACGACAGGGTGTGTTCCATCCACTTGTAGGCGCAGTTGGGATGCGCGGCATCGACGTGCAGCATCGTCGTGTCGGCCCAGCCCGTCGCACCCTCTTCCGGGATCACGGACGCCACCGGCGCGCCTTCGCTTTGCAGGATGTTCACCTGGAAGGGCCAGGAACCGGAGGCCACGATGCCTTCGTTCTTGAAATCGTCCATCTGGATGAAGGCGTCATGCCAGTACCGCCCCACCAGCGTCCGCTGCACGCGCAGCAGGTCCAGCGCGGCGGCATATTGCTCCTCGTTCAGCTCGTAGGGCGAGGTGATGCCAAGTTCGGGCTGGTGGTACATCAGGTATTGCGCGGCGTCGGCGATGTGGATCGGCCCGTCATACGCCTGCACCCGGCCAGAGTTGGATTCGCCGTCCGGCAGGGTCATTTCCTCGAAGACCACGTTCCACGAGGTGGGCGGCGTGTCGCCGAACGCCTCGGTGTTGTACATCAGCACGTTGGGGCCCCACATGTAGGGCACCCCGTAATGCACGCCGTCGACCGTGTGCCAGGGCGCGTCCTTCAACCGGTCGTCCACCGCCGCCCAGGACGGGATCAGGTCGGTGTTGATCGGCTGCACCCGCTTGCCCGCGATCAGCCGCAACGAGGCGTCGCCCGACGCCGTCACCAGGTCGAAACCGCCCTCGTTCATCAGCGCCACCATCTCGTCCGAGGTGTTGGCCGTCTTGACGTTGACCTTGCAGCTGGTGGCGTCTTCGAACTTGGTCACCCAGTCAAAGGCCGCGTCGGTTTCACCGCGTTCGATGTATCCGGCCCAGGCGACGATATCGACCTGGCCCTCGCCCTCGCCGATCTCGGTGATCTGGGCCATGACGGGGTGCGCCGCGACCAGAGCCGAGACGGCGACCGTCATCATAAAGCGTGCAGACATGTTCATTCTCCCAGTCGGTTGTTCTTGTCGGTTGTTCTGTTGGTTGTCCGGATATCCGTCCCGCCGATCACGCAAAGGCGCCACGGGTTGACAAAAAGTCTCCGCGCGGCTGCGCATATTCGCAAACGCAAAATCCTGTGCCGTAATATCGGAAAAACCGATGGATCAGCCGGACCCCTGAAAGGAACTGCGGGCCAGGCGCACGAAATCGCGGGCATTGTCGGACAGCGGCGCGCCCTTGCGCCAGGCCATGCCCACCTGCACCGTCGGCAGGTCGCCCGACACATCGCGGATCTCGATCCGGTCGCCTTCCAGCGACCAGGGCCGATAGATCAGGTCCGGCAGGATCGCCACGCCCATGCCGGTCGCGACCAGCGACCGCACGGCTTCCACCGAATGGGTGCGAAACGCCACTTCGGGCCGTGTCCCCAGCGACGACAGCAGGGTCTGGGTGCTGGCCTCGATCTCTTCGACGGACAGCATGATCAGCGGCTCCTGCGCCACGTCCGCCAGGCTCACCGCCTCTTCGCTGGCCAGCCGATGGCCCAGCGGCAGCCACAGCCGCATGGCCGAGGCCGCGATGCTTTCCACCTGGAATGCCGCGCGATTGTGCAGATTGGACACGAACAGGAAGGCCACGTCGATCTCGCCGCCGATCAGCAGGTGTTCAAGGTATTCGCCACTGTCCTCGACGGCCGAGATTCGCACCGCCGGAAAGGTCCGCCGGAACCGCCCCAGCGCATCCGACAGCCCGTAACCCGCCACCAGGGACGTCACGCCCAGCCGGATTTCGCCCGTGCGCGCCGCGGATTCCACCATGAAGGCGCGGCGCGCGTCCGAGACGTCGTCGCGGATCTTGCGGGCATGGCGCAGGAACTGGTGGCCGGCGACCGTGATCTCAAGCCCCCGCGCGCGGCGTTCGAACAGGCTGATGCCCAGGTCCGCCTCAAGCGCCTTGATCGCCTCGGTCACCGAGGATTGCGAGATCGACAGCACCTTGGCGGCGGCCGAGACGGATCCATGTTCCGCCGCCGCCACGAAGAACTGCAATTGCCTGAGTGTAAACGCCAATCCCGCCCCCTGATCCGCGTGTCAGTGAAGCAGGTTTGCCGCCCCCGCGAAAGCCGCGACCGCCCGTCAGCTTACCTGTCGTCGTCCAGCACGACCTGCGGGTGGTGGGTGCGGGCGTAGGTTTCGGTGATATAGCCGTCGTCCAGATCGGCCTTCACCGCATCGGCACTGCGCCGCGCGGGATCGCCATAGCCGCCGCCGCCCCCGGTGCGCAGCAGCAGCAGGTCGCCCTTGGGCATCGGGATCCGCGTCGCCTTGGCGCTGGCTTCGACCGTGCCATCGGCGCGTTCGATCCTGACCGCGTTGGCCCGCCCGCCGATGCCGCCTTGCAGGCCCCATGGCCCGTTCAGCGTGCGTTCGACCGAGGTGGTGACATAGGTGTCCTCCAGCATGCGAAACGCGAAATCGACGCCCATGCCGCCGCGCCATTCGCCGGGGCCGCAGCTGTCGGGGACCAGTTCCATCTTTTCCACCAGCCAGGGGTTGCGGCTTTCCCAGACCTCGACGGGCGAAAACCGCGTCGCGCTTTCCGAGATATGCAGCATGGTCCCCCCGTCGTGCCCCTTCCACGCGCCCTGCCCCACGGGATGGGGCGCGCCGTCGGCCCAGGGTTCGCCCGTGGCCTCGCGCGTGCCCCAGTGGACCAGCGAACAGATGCAGCCGCCCGACATGGCCGGCACGATGTCCGGCAAGGCCTTGGACAGTGCCTGATAGACCGCCTCGATCGCCTGCACGGCGGGCCAGCCGTACAGGAAACAGGGCGCGGGCGGCAGCGGATGGAACATGGTTCCCGGCCTGGTGACCACCTCGATGGCGCGGAAATGGCCTTCGTTCGGCGCCTCGCCCATGCCGGCCAGCATGGAAATGGCGACGCGGCTGGTGGAGATGGTCGACGGCACCGGGCAGTTGATCGGGCCGGCCTGTTGCGGCGGCGCGGCGGAATAATCCAGCCTGACGCTGTCACCTTCGACGATCACGGTGATGTCGAAGGGCACCTGCGCCGTTTCCACCCCGTTGTCATCCATCACGCCGGATCCCACGTAGGTCCCGTCCGGGATCCCCGCGAAGTAGTTGCGCACGACCCGTTCGCCATGGTCGAACATCTGTTCCACCGCGCGCCCGAAATCCTCGACCCCGTGCCTTGCGACGACCTCCAGAAGCGCTCGCACGCCGGTTCGCACGCCGACGATCTCGGCATTCAGGTCCCCGGCGATCATCTTCGGCACACGGGAATTGGCCAGGATGATCCGGTAGATCGGATCGACCATCTTGCCCCTCTCCACGATCTTCACGCCGGGATAGATCGTGCCCTCCTGGTAGACGTCGATCGTGTCGGTGCAATAGGGATCCTTGCCCGCGATATCCAGCCAGTGACCCTTGATCGCGGCATAGCCCACCAGTTCGCCCTCGTGGAAAGCGGGCATGACCACGGCCAGGTCCTGCGGATGTGACCCGGTGCCATAGGGCCAGTTGTAGATGATGATGTCGCCGTCGTTGAGGTTCTCAACCCCGCCGATGCCCTTCACCGCCTCGATGACGCAGAAGTTCAGCGTGCCCATGAACATCGGCAAGGATGGCGCCTGCGCCAGCAGCCGCACGTCCTTGTCGTAAAGCGCCACGGCGAAATCCAGTACCTCGTAGATCACCGGGCTGAAGGCGGTGCGCACAAGCGCGCGCTTCATCTGGTTCGCGGCCGAGTTCAGCGCGTGGCGGACAACCTCGGTGGTGATCGGGTCGACCGGATCGGCGGGCGTGGACCGGGACTGGCCGGCCTTGTGGAGGATGGTGTCCATGGCTCAGATCTCCTTCCGCTCGAGGATCAGTTCGCCGCGCGCGCCCGGACGGATCGTCCAGCCGGCATCGACGTAGAGGGTCGAGGTGGTTTCGGTGACGATGCAGGGACCGTCCGTCGGCCCCGCAAAGGTGTTGCGCGGGAGGATGGCAAAGGGCGTGCGGTGGCCCATGGCAAAGGAATGGGCGTTGACGGTTCGCGTCTCGGGCGGGGCCGGGTCCGGGTCGGGCACGCGGACCTCGCGGGGGGCCAGCGCCTCGGTATAGGTGGCGCGGACGGCGACGGTTTCGACCTGCTCGTCCAGCGTGCCGCCAAAGGTCTTGTCGTATTCCGTGGCGAAGGTCTCCGCGATCTGGCCCGCATCCGGTGCGATCCGGACGCCGTCCAGGGCCAGATCCACCGACAGCGAATGTTCCTGCCCCTTGTAGCGCAGGTCCAGCCTTGCCGACGGCGTGGCCTTGGCGGGCCGTGCGCCCCGGGCTTCAAGGTCACTCAACAGCGTGTCCAGCAGCATCTGCGCGCGGATCAGACCGTCGGTATTCAGATCGGTCACCAGCGTGCGCGCCGCCGATTGCACCCGGTCGGCGCCCAGCAGCCCCCAGGCCGAGAAATTCCCCGCGAACGGCGGCAGCACGATGCGGTTCATGCCCAGGTCATCGGCCAGCAGGCAGGCCATCAGCGGCCCGGCGCCGCCGAACGGCAGCAATGTCATGCCGCGCGGGTCCAGCCCCTGTTCGACGGTCACCTCGCGCATCGCGCCCCCCATGGCGGCGGCGGCAATGCGCAACACGCCGGTGGCGACGGTTTCCACGTCCTGTCCCAGCCCTTCGGCAACCGCCGTCAGCGCCCGTTCGGACGCCGCGATGTCCAGCGTGATGCCCGAAGCCAGTTCCCCCGGCCCCAGCATCCCCAGGTAGGCCGCCGCGTCGGTCAGCGCGGGCTGCGTGCCGCCCTTGCCATAACAGGCCGGCCCCGGCACGGCGCCCGCCGATTGCGGCCCGACACGCATCAGCCCGCCGCGGTCCACATGCGCCAGCGACCCGCCGCCCGCCCCGATCGAACGCACGTCGACCCAGGTGGTCTGTACCGGCATCCCGTCGATGACGCCTTCGTACAGCACCTGCGGTTCACCGCCGAGGATCAGCGCGGTGTCGAAGCTGGTGCCGCCCACATCCGCCGTGATCAGCGCGTCGATACCAAGGGATCGCGCGAATTCCGAAGCCCCGTGCGCGCCGCCCACGGGGCCGGACATGATGGTCTCGAACGGGCGGTCCTCGGCCTCGGCAAAGGTCATCGACCCGCTGCCGGACCGGGTGATCAGCGCCATGCCGGTGAACCCCAGATCGCGCAGTCGGGTTTCGAGTCGGCGCAGGTAGTTCGACATGCGGCCGCGCACGAAGGCGTCGATGACCGTGGTCGAGGTCCGTTCGTATTCGCGGTATTCGCCCGAAATCCGGTGCGACAGCGAAATGCCGCCCTCGAAGCCTTCCTCGCGGATCAGCCGTTCCACCAGCAGTTCATGGTCGGGATTGGCCCAGGCGTTGATCAGCGCCACGGCGATCGCGTCCACGTTGAACCCCATCAGCGCGCGGATCGCCGCCCGCGTGGCCTGTTCATCCACCGGCGCACGGACGGACCCGTCCGCCATGATCCGCCCCGGCACCTCAAGCCGGCGGCGACGGGGCACCAGCGCGGGGGGCTGTTCCCAGAACAGGTTGTACATTTCGGCCCGGTCGCCGCGCCGGATTTCCAGCACGTCGCGGAAGCCTTGCGTCGCCAGCAACCCCACCTCGGCCCCGCGCCGTTCCAGAAGCGCGTTGAGGCCGACGGTGGTGCCGTGCAGGAAATACGACGCCTCGGCGATGACCTTTTCCGGCACATGGGCCTGAACGGCGTGGATCACGCCTTCCTCGGGCGCGTGGGGGACGGTGGGGACCTTGCCTTCGACGGTCTCGCCGGTGGTTTCGTCGTAATAGATCAGGTCGGTGAAGGTGCCACCGATGTCGACGCCGATGCGTGTTGCCACTTGGGTATTCCTTGTCTTCAGGCTGCGGGCGCGCGGCCTGTGAGGCGGATCGCGTCGCGCATGGCTTCTTCCTCGGCGCTGGCCACGGGGACGGCGCCGATCAATTGCCGGGTGAATTCGGCCTTCGGAGCCGAGAAGATCTGGTCGGCCAGCCCGGTTTCGACCCGGCGGCCTTCGGCAAAGACACTGATCCGGTCCGCCAGCGCGCGCACGACGGCCAGGTCGTGGGTGATGAAGACATAGGTCAGCCCCCTGTCCTGGCGCAGCTTGTCCAGCAGCTTCAGCACGCGCGCCTGCACCAGCACGTCCAGCGCCGAGGTCGGTTCGTCCAGCACGATCAGGTCCGGTTCCGCCGCCAGCGCCCGCGCGATGGCCACCCGCTGGCGCTGGCCGCCGGACAGCGACGCGGGCGTGCGGCGGGCCATTTCGGGTTCCAGCCCCACCTCGACCAGCAGGTCTTCGACCTTGCGGGCCCGATGACGCGCCTCGCCCAGCCCGTGCACATCCATCGGCAGGCGGACCGACTTGCCGATCCGCCGCCGCCCGTTCAGCGACGACAGTGGGTTCTGCTGCACCAACTGGATCCGCCGTTTCATCGCACGCGGCCGGTCCTGGCGCAGGGGCTTGCCGTCGAAATGCATCTCGCCAAAGGTCGAGGAATGGATGCCCAGGATGATATTGGCCAGCGTCGACTTGCCGGATCCGCTTTCGCCGACGACCGCGTGGCATTCGCCCCGGCGCACGTCGAAATCGACGTCGTCCAGCGCCTTCACCTCGTGGTCGCCGGCCTTGAAGACCTTGGACAGCCGCGTCGTGCGCAGGAGGACATCGCTCATGCGTTCACCTCGTCGGGTTCGCCGCAGCCGTCGTGCACGATCAGCGGATCGCGGAAGGCGTCGGAATGTTCGGGAAGGTCCGGCAGGCCGCCGCCGATCAGTTTCGGCGCGGCCGACAGCAGCGCGCGCGTATAGGGGTGGCGCGGGTCGGCAAAGAGCTGGTCCGTGCGCCCGTGTTCCACGATCTTGCCCCGGTAGATCACGTAGACCCGGTCGGCGAATTCGCGCACGACCGACAGGTTGTGCGAGATAAACAGCACCGCGGTCCCCTTCTGCGTCACCAGGTCGTCCATCAGCCGCAGGGTCTGGGCCTGCACGGTCACGTCCAGCGCGGTGCCGGGTTCGTCCGCCAGCAGCAGTTCGGGTTCGTTGGCCAGCGCCATGGCGATCATGACGCGCTGGTTCATGCCGCCCGACAGCTGGAACGGATAGCTGTCCAGCGCGCGCGCCGGGTCGGGAATATGCACTTCGGCCAGCGCCTGCATCGCCCGGTCGCGGGCCTGCGTCTCTGTCACCCTTTGGCCGCCGGCGCGCAGGACCTCGGCGAAGATCTCACCGATGCGGAAGACCGGGTTCAGGGCGGATGTCGGATCCTGGAAGATCATCGTCACCCGGTGGCCGCGTTCGGGCGCCATGGCCTGGGGCGCGCGGATCAGGTCATGGCCGACCACCTCGATCAACCCCGACGTCAGCGTGCCGCGTTCCTGTTGCAGCCGCCCCAGCGCCAGTTGCGCGGTCACCGATTTGCCGGACCCGCTTTCGCCGACCAGCGCGACCTTTTCCCCGGCGTTCACATGCAGCGAGATGCCATGCAGCACCTGCGCCGTCTGGCGGCCCTTGCGGAAGCCCAGCTTCAGGTCGCGTATCTTGAGAACGGCCATCTTACACCTCTGCGTCGAAGGCTTCGCGCAGGCCGTCGCCCAGCAGGTTGAAGCCAAGCACCAGGATCATGATCGCAAGCGCGGGGAAGATCGACAGCCACCAGGCGTCGGGCATGTATTTCGCCCCGTCCGCCACCATCGACCCAAGGTCCGGTGTCGGCGGCTGCACCCCAAGGCCCAGGAAGGACAGCGACGACACCATCAGCACGACGAACCCGATATCCAGCGTCAGCTTGGTCAGCACTGAAGGCGCGCAATTGGGCAGGATCTCGCGGAACATGATGTGCAGCGGCGAGGCCCCGATCACCTCGGCCGCCAGCACGTAGCCTTCGCGCGCCTCGGCGCGCACCACGTTGTAGACCAGCCGCGTGTACCAGGGCCACCACATGACGGTCACGGCCAGCATGGCGTTGGTCAGGGTCGCGGGCAGGAAGCCCATGATCGCCATGGCCAGCACCAGCGGCGGGATCGCCAGGAAGATATCGGTCAGGCGCATCAGGACGAATTCCACCCAACCGCCCATGTAACCGGCGAACAGGCCAAGGATCACGCCGACGGGCATCGAGATCGACAGCACCAGGACGGCCATCATCAGCGACAGGCGGAAGCCATAGATGATCCGCGTGAGCAGGTCGCGCCCGATGGTGTCGGTGCCGAACCAGTGCGCGGCGGAGGGCGCCTGGTTGATGGCGGTGAAATCGCCGATCGGGCCGACATGGGCGGGGTACGGTGTGATCACATCGGCGCACAGCGCGAGGCCGACGCAGAAGACGACCAGCACCAGGCCCAGGATCGAGATCGGGTTCGAGCGGAATTCGGTCCAGGCGACGGACGGGGATACGGACGGGGATTTCGTGCTCATGCCTTCGCCTTTCGTTCGGCCAGCCGGATGCGGGGATTGATGATCGACACGATCAGGTCGACGATCAGGTTGGTCACCAGGAACATCGCCGCGATCACCAGGACGACGCCGACGATGGCGTCCAGATCCTTGCGCAGGATCACCTCGACCCCGTAACGCGACAGGCCGGGCCAGACAAACACCCGTTCCACCAGGAATGCGTTGGCCAGCATGGCGGCAAAATCCAGGCCCACGATGGTCAGCGTCGGGATCAGCGACGGCCAGAAGGCAAAGCGGCGCGCGATGCGGCTTTCGCGGAACCCATAGGCACGGGACATGTCGATGAAGGGCTTGCGGTAGGTTTCGATCATCGACGACCGGGTCAGGCGCGCGGTCTGCCCGATCCCGGACATGGCCAGCGCCGTGGCGGGCAGGACCAGGTGATACAGCGCGTCGAGAAAGGTGGACAATTGCCCCGTCATCAGCGCGTCGAGCGTGTAGAACCCGGTGATGTGCGTCGGCGCGTCGATGCCGTTGGACAGGCGTCCTTCAAGCGGGAAGATCGGCCAGATATAGGCGAATGTCAGCTGCAGCACGACGCCCCAGACAAAGGCGGGCGTACAGACCGCGATGACCGAGATCAGACGGGCCAGATGGTCGGGCCAGCGGCGCTGCAGCCGCGCGGCAAGGCGACCCAAGGGCAGGCCCAGCAGGATCATCATGGCGCCGGCATACAGCACCAGTTCCAGCGTCGCGGGGAAATAGGTGGCGATGTCGCGGGTCACGGGGCGCTTGGTGTAAAGCGATGTGCCCAGGTCCCCGTGCAGCAGGTCCCGCAGGAACCAGCCGTATTGCACGACGATAGGGTCGTTCAGGTGCCGCGCCTCGCGCAGCGCATCGACCTGCGCCTGGCTGGCATTGGGCCCCAGCGCGATGCGCGCGGGATCGCCCGGCACGATGCGGGCAATGACGAAGATCAGGACCGACACGCCGATCAGCACGAGGACCGAAATGGCGAGGCGTTGCAGCAAAAGGCGAAAAACGGGGGACATGGATCAGACCTCCGCCATCGTGGCGGCCCCTGCGAGCCCGCCGGTCACGGCGAGAGAGCCTGCCCCCGCCACCGCGCATGCACCTGCCGCAACCGGGGTAATCCGCTGATCTTGCATCTTGTTCTCCAGATAGTCCGGGTGGCCCCGGGGGATCCCCCGGGGCCGGAAGGGTCAGTCGGTGACCCGCATGTCCTTGAACAGCATCGAGAACGCCGAGATCGGATAGCGCTTGCTTGCGTCTTCCAGGTTCGGAACCTCGATCCCGTTGCGGATGCCGTAGACGCCGGTGAACTCGTAGGCGTAGATCGCCGGCGCCAGGTCGCGCAGGCGGCCGTTCAGGTCCCGGTAGATCGCGGCCCGCTTCTCGGGGTCGGTTTCGGTCCGGCCGGCTTCAAGGTAACCGTCGACCTCGTCATCGGCCAGGTAGGACGCCGACATCCAGGTGTGCGGCACGGTCGAGCTGTACATGTTGTACATCAGCGAATCCGTGTCCGGGGTGCGCGTCGACACGGCGATCTCGATCGCGTGCGGCGCGGTTTCCGGTTCCGTCACCTGCTGGGTGATCAGCGCCCAGGGGGTGCGCGTGACCTTCACGTCCATGCCCAGCTGGGTGAACGTCGCCTGCATGAGCAGCGCAAGCCGTTCGCGCGCCGGCACTTCGGCGATCCAGGCGATGTCCAGCGGGTATTCCCTGGGATCGTACTTGCAGGCGGCCAGTTCTTCCTTGGCCTTGTCCATGTCCTGCGTCGGCATCGGCCGGTCCAGGTCGGCCCCGAACAGCCCCGACGGCATCGCCCCGTTCATCGCGATGCCCTGCGCCATGTCGTCGGTCACCGCCAGCAGCTGCAGCGTGGTGGCGTAATCGTAGGCATAGGTCAGCGCCATGCGGCAATGCACATCATCCAGCGGCGGGCGCTGGGTGTTCAGCATGATGTATTCGCCCGTCCCGCCCGGTTCGGCGGCCAGGTGCACGGTGCCGTCGGCCTCCATCGCCTTCAGCACTTCGGGCGGCAGCCACAGGGACGAGATATCGTGTTCGCCCCGCGACATCAGCGCGCGCACGGTCGAGGCTTCCAGCGAATAGCGATAGGTCACCTCGTCGGGCGCCAGCGGGTCCATCGCCTGGCCGGTGTAATTGGGGTTCGGCACCATCACGGTTTCGATCTGCGGATCGTGTTCCTTGATCACGTAGGCGCCCGATCCGGCCGAGGTTTCCGACAGCCAGGCCGAGGCGTAATCGTCACCCGTGGCATGGTCCTTGACCAGCGCGCTGTCGACCACCGAAAGCTGCACCAGCGAGGCGAGGAAGGGCGCGAAGGGTTCGGTGAGCGTGAAGGCGACGGTGCTGTCATCCACCGCCTCGACGGATGCGACGCGGCCTTCGAACAACGACGACGGCCCCTGCCCCAGCGCCATCAGCCGGTCGAAGGAATAGACAACATCGGCGGCGGTCACCGGGTTGCCCGACGCAAAGGTGGCGCCGTCGCGGATGGTGAAGGTGTAGGTCAGGTCGTCGATCGTCCAGTCGCTGGCCAGCCAGGGCTGCACGCCGGCGCCACCCTGTTTGGGATACACCAGCGCCTCGTACAGGTTCACGCCCAGCACGGTATCGGCATAGTCGGTGCCTTTCGCGGGGTCGATTTCGCCGATGGCGGATTCGTCCAGGCGCAGGGGCCGTTCCTGGGCCACGAGCGGTGCCGCGAGGAGCATCGCGGTGGAGCAGGCAAGGAGGCCGAGCCTCGTCATGATCTTCATCTGTTTACGTCCTCTGTTGGTCCGTGAGTTTCTTGGTCTTGTTGGTGTTGATTGGGGGCCCGAAGGCCCCAGCCTCCGCCGTTCGCGGTTTCGATCACCAGCGCGTCGCCCGCATCCAGGGCGATGCCCGACGCGAAGGAAAAATCCTGTATCCCCCTGTCCGGGCAGTGCACGGCGATGCGGTTCAGCCCGCCGTCCTCGCCGCCGTTGGCGCCCCAGACGGGCACCCGCACATGGCTGTAGCCGGCGGCCAGCGTCGCGGGGCCGCGCGGCAGGTAGCAGGTCGACATCCCCATCCCGCCCTTGTGCAGCCCCTGCCCCGCGCCGCTGTCCGACAGCCGGCGCCAACCGACGTCGATGCCGTAGCGGGCCTCGCAGATCTCGACCGGGCAGTTGAACGTGTCGCCGTGATTGGTGGAATACATCGCGTGCAGCCCGTCCCGGTCCGCCGTCGCGCCCCAGCCGCCCATCTGCGGTTCGACCATCGTGTACCGCCGCCCGGTGTCAGGATGCACCCCGGCAATGACCGTCCCGCAGATCGACCCGAAATGGCCCGCCGGCAACCGGTCGGGCATCCGAGCGGCCATGGTCTTCCACAGCATGTCAGCCAGGCGGATCCGGGTTTCCGAATAAAATCCGTGCGGTGCCGGCGCCTTGGCGTCGAAGATCGATCCGGGCCGCGTGATGACCTGCAGCGGCCGGAAGGAACCGGCGTTGGCGTAAAGTTCAGAATCTGTCAGGACCTTGAAGATCAACTGACATGCGATCAGAGACCCATCGCGCGAGGTGTTGAAGGGCCCGGGCTTCTGGTCGGGCGCCTCGGTCAGATCGACGGTGAAGGCCTCGTCGGTGATCTCGATCACCGCGTGCCAGGTCTCGCCCTCGTCCTGTTCCTGCGCCACCGGAAAGCGGCCCTTGGGCAGATCCGCCAGCCCTGCGCGCGCCCGTGCCTCGCCCTCGGTGAAGGCCGCGTCGATGGCGGCCCTGAAGGTCGCAACCCCATGGGTCGCCGCCATCTCGGCAATGGGTTTCGCCGCCCGCCGCCCGGCCGAGATCTGGGCCCAAAGGTCCCCCATCACGAAATCCGGCAGCCGCGAATTGGTCGAGATGATATCGAACACCGCGTCGATCTTGCGCCCCGCGTCGAACAGCCGGATGCAGGGCAGCCGCAGCCCTTCCTGGAATATCTCGACCGCGTCCGCCGGCATCGACCCGGGCGTCATGCCGCCCACGTCGTTCCAATGGGCGATCGACGCCGTCCAGGCCAGCAGGTCGCCATCCACAAAGACCGGCTGCGCCACCACCACGTCATTCAGATGCGTCACGCCGCCCCAATAGGGATCGTTGGTCACGAAGACATCGCCGTCCCGCACCGTGTCCCCATGCAGCGCCACGATCCGCTTCACCGCCTTGTCCAGCACGCCGACGAACCCGGGGATCCCCGCGCCCGATGACACGATCTCTCCGGTCGCATCGGTGATGCCGGTGCCCACGTCCAGCACCTCGTAGATGATCGGGCTCATCGCGGTCTTCTTCAGCACGGCGAACATCTCGTCCGCCGCGGCCCGAAGACCGGCCTGGATGACCGCACGGGTGAAGGGATCGTCCATCAGATCCCCGTCTCGATCACGACCTTGCCGTGACTGGTGCGCGGCCGGCTCAGGTAATCCCAGGCCTCGATATAGCGTTCCATCGGGTAGACCCGGTCGACATTGGGCCGGATATCCCCATTGGCCAGCGCCTCGTAGATGAAGGCCTTGCCCCGGGGCAGCAGCACCGGGTCCTGCACGTAGTTGAAGACCGAATAGGCCTGGAACAGCGCATTCGCCTGGAACAGATCGGTGAACGGCAATTCGGGGCGCTCGCCATCCAACGAGCCGTAGTAATAGATGCGCGCATCCCTTGCGAGGCCGGGCGCATATTGCCCGATCAGTCCTGCGCCCACGGGATCGAAGACCAGGTTCACGCCCTTGCCCCTGGTGATTTCGTCGATCCGGGCGGCGACATCCTCCTGCCCGGTGACGATCACGTGGTCCGCCCCCTTGTCGCGCATGTACGCCGCGTTTTCGGGCGACCGCGTCGTGGCGATCATCGTCACGCCCCTGGCCTTGCCGATTTCCAGCATCGCACCGCCGGCCGTCGACGTCCCCGCCGTCACCAGCGCGACATCGCCGTCGCCCAATGGCGTGATTTCCGAGATCGGGAAATAGGCGGTCAGGTATTGCATCCAGATCGACGCCGCCTCGACCGGGCTCGGCCCGTCGGGCGCCCGGGTCACATAGGCCGGGTCCATCACCAGGCTCTCGGTGCTGGCGCCCTTGTCATAGTAGAAATAGGGCAGCGTACAGACCCGGTCGCCGACCTCGAAGCCCACCACATCCGCGCCCACCGCGTCGATCACGCCACAGGCTTCGATGCCGACGCGCGCCGGAAACCCGGGGAACGAGAACGAATACTTGTCCTCCATCAGGTTCATGTCACCCCAGTTCAGCGCAAAGGCTTCGATGGCGATGCGGATCTGGGCCGGGCCCGGTTCCGTCGCCGCAACCGTATCAAGCGACAGGCTGCGGTAGCCGGAATAATCGTGGATCTGCCAGGCACGCGGCATGTCAGTCCCCCACCACGACGACGTCGCGCGGCAGTTCCGAGAATTTCACGGCGCCGTCCTTGGTCAGATAGACGATCTCCTCAAGCCGCAGCCCGAACCTGCCGGTCAGGTAGATGCCCGGTTCGATGGAAAAGACCATGCCTTCTTCCAGCACCGTGTCCGACGATCCGGTCATGTAGGGCGGTTCGTGCACCTCGATCCCCAGACCGTGGCCGGTGCGGTGCAGGAAGTTCTCGCCATAGCCCGCCTGCGCGATGTGATTGCGCGCGGCCTCGTCGATCTGGCGCGCACTCACACCGGGTTTCGCGGCGCGCATGGCGGCCTGAACGGCGCCTTCGACGATGGCGTGGATTTCGTCATAGCCTTCGGGTTTTTCGCCCACCACGCACATGCGGGTGATGTCGGACGGCATGCCGTTCAGCCGCGCGCCGATGTCGATGACGATGGCGTCCCCCTTCCGGATGACCGTCTCGCCGGTCTGGTGATGCGGGAAGGCGCCGTTGCCCCCCGTGCCGATGATGCCGAATTCCAGTTTGGCGCCGCCTTCGGCGAACCGGTCGATGACGATCTGCTTGACCTGGGTCTCGGTCATGCCCGGCCTGATCGCGGCGAAGGCGGTTTTCATCGCCTCATCCGCCAGCAGGGCGGAGGTTTTCAGCCGCGCCAGTTCATCGGCGTCCTTCATCATGCGCAGCCGGCCCAGCGTGCTTTCCGTGAAGACATGTTTCGCCCCCGGCAGCCGGTCCAGCAGCGCCAGCGCGAAATCGGCGCGCATGCCCTCGTCCAGCGCCACGACCATGGCGCCTTCGCCCTTGACGGCGGCCAGCGTCTTGTCCAGCGCCTCGCCCGGCCCCTGGGCATCGGCCCACAGGTGCATCGGCAGGTCCGTGTGCTGCCCGGCGCTGTCGGCCTCAAGCTGGGGCATGGCGAATTCGGCACCCGATTGCGTCACCAGCAGCAGCAGCAACCGTTCGTCGCCATGGGGTTCGAACCCCAGCAGCCATTGCATGTGCGGCCCGGGTCCCAGCGCCAGCAGCTCGACGCCCTGGTCCTTCATCGACGCCCGCAGACGCGCCATGCGGTTTGTGATCACATCGCTGCTCATCATGCGCTTCCTTCATATCCGTAGATGTCGCGCGCCTGTTCGGCGCTGATCAGCCCGTCACGCAGGTCTGCCGCGACCTTGTCGCGCGGGCGGTCCCTGGGGTCGCCCAGGCCGCCGCCATTGCCTGTGATCACACGGATCACGTCGCCCGGCCTCGTCTTCTTGTTCGACACGAAGGCGAATTCGCTGGCCTCGCCTTCGACCGGCATGAAGCGCACGTAATTCGCGCTGCCGTCGCGGCCCCCGTCCAAGCCCCAGGCAGGGAATTTCGACCGGGTGTAGCCGATGGTGACATAGCCGTCTTCGGACCGGGTGCGATAGTCGATCACCACGCCCCGCCCGCCGGTTTCGCGCCCCTCGCCGCCGGGGGCGGTGTTCAGCTCCATCCGGTCGATGATCACGCCATTGCGGGCCTCGTTGATCTCGGCCGGGCAATTGTAGGTCTCGCCATGGAAGGACGAGAAGATGGCCGAGTTGCCATCGCGCCCGGCGGCCGCGCCCCAGCCCCCCACCTGCGGTTCGATGATGGTGTAATGGCGGCCCGTATCGGGGTGAACGCCGCCGATGAAGGTGCCGCAAACACTGGCAAAATGGCCCGCACCCAGCCGGTCGGCCATGTGCGGCGCCAGGCAGCGCCACATGATGTCATAGGCGCGCAGTTCCAGTTCATAGTAGAACCCCATCGCCGCCGGTTCCTGCGCGTCGAAGACGGATCCCTTGCGGGTCAGCAATTCGATGGGCCGGAAGCTGCCCGCGTTGGCCAGCCCGCGCGGATCGGTCAGCGATTTGAACAGCATCTGGGCGGCGACCATCACGCCATCCCGGCAGGAATTGGTCGGGCCCGTCGACTGGTCCGGGTTGTCGCGCAGATCGACGATGAACCTGTCATCCGTGATCTCGATTTTCACGTTGAAGATCGATCCGTCGTCCTGTTCCTCGTCCAGCTCGAACCGCCCCTTGGGCAGATCGGCCAGCGCCGTGCGCGAGACCTTTTCGCCGTGGTCCATGAAGTCGGTCAGCGCCTGTTCGAAGGCCGCGACCCCGTATTTCCCGGCCAGCTGGCCCAGCCGCCGCGCGCCGACCCGCACCGAGGAGATCGCGGCCCAGACGTCGCCTTCCAGCACGTCGGGCATCCGGCTGTTGACCTTGAGGACCTCGAACACCGACGCGATCGGCTTGCCCGCCTCGACCAGCTGGATCGCGGGCAGGCGCAGGCCTTCCTGGAAGATCTCGGTCGCCTCGCCGGTCAGGGATCCGGGCGCCATGCCGCCCACGTCCGAGTTATGCGCGATATTGGCCGTCCAGGCGATCAGCTTGCCATCCGCGAACACCGGCATGGCGACGATGATGTCGTTCAGGTGCGTCACGCCGCCGTAGAACGGATCGTTCGTGGCATAGACGTCGCCGTCCTTCAGCACCTCGGGCGGGAACTTGGCCGCGATGACCTTCACCGCCTTGTCCAGCACGCCGACAAAGGCCGGGATACCCGCGCCGGACGACGCGATCTCGCCCTGCGCGTCCATGATGCCGGTGCCCATGTCCAGCACCTCGTAGATGATCGACGACATGGCCGTCTTCTTCATCGCCACGAACATCTCGTCCGCGGCGGCCTGCAGCGAATTCTGGATGATCTCGGAGGTGATCGGATCAAGCGCCATCAGACGGTCTCCATCGCGGGCGTGTCGGCGGGGACCGACAGCAGGATGTGCAGGTTGCCCCAGCGGTCGACCTCGACCCGGTTGCCGGGGTGGACGACGATGGTGGTGCCCGGGTCCTCGACGATGGCGGGGCCGTCGAAGGACATGCCCGGGGTCAGTTTTTCACCGTCATAGATCGCCGCGTCGTGGATGCCTTCCATGGCAAAATCGACCGCGCGGGTGGCTTTCAGGGCGCCGCTGGCGGGGGCGTCCGTCAGGGTATGTTCGACCGGCTTCAGCTTGCCGACCTCGGCCGAGGCGATGACATGCAGGCCGACCATTTCGACCGGGGCCTTCAGGCGATAGGTATATTCCTTCTCGTAGGCCTCGTGGAAATCGGCGGCGATCCGCGCCAGCTTGTCTTCGGTCACGGCGCCTTCGATGGGGACCTCGACGGTGTGTTCCTGGTTCTGGTAGCGGAACTTGCCGAAGCGTTTCAGCATGACCTTGTCCGCCGCCGCGCCTTCGGCCGCGAATTGCGCGCGCGCCTGGGCTTCGGTCTCGGCGAACCGGGCCTCCATCCCCTGGGCCGCGCCCTTGCCCATGTCGGCCAGCGCGGTCAGGAAATAGTCGCGCCGCAGGTCCGACATCATCATCCCCCAGGCCGAGAAAACCGATGCACCGGTGGGGATGACCACCTTCTTCACGCCCAGCTCCTGCGCCAGGGCCACGGCGTGCATCGCGCCGCCGCCGCCAAAGGCCACCAGCACGAAGTCGCGCGGGTCGTGGCCCCGGTTCAGCGACACCAGCTTCAGCGCGTTGACCATGTTGTTGTTGGCAATCCGCACGATCCCCTGCGCGGCCTGATCGCAGTCGACGCCCAGATCGTCGGCCACCTGTTGCAGCGCCTTGCCGGCGGCGTCCATATCCGCATCGACAGAACCGCCGCAGAAATAGTCGCGGTTGATCCGCCCCAGCCAGAGGTTCGCGTCCGTCGTCGTCGCCTGCGTGCCGCCCTTGCCATAGGCTGCCGGCCCGGGCATGGCGCCGGCCGATTGCGGCCCGACATGCAGCTTGCCGAAATCGTCGACCCAGGCGATCGACCCGCCGCCATTGCCGATCTCGACCAGGTCCACCACCGGGACCATGATCGGATACCCGGCGCTGGTCCGGTCGCGTTCGATCCAGTAGTCGGTCATGATCTTGACCTCGCCGTCCTCGATCAGCGAACACTTGGCCGTGGTTCCGCCGATATCCAGCGCCAGCACGTTGGGTTCGCCGATCAGCTTGCCCAGTTCCGCCGCGCCCCAGAAGCCCGAGGCCGGGCCGCTTTCGACCATGGTGATCGGGATGCGCGCCGTGGCCTCCAGGCTGTCCACGCCGCAATTGGATTGCATCACGTAAAGCTGGCCCTTGAACCCGCCATCGGTCATGCCCGCCTCAAGCCGGCGCAGGTAGCGTTCGGCGACCGGTTGGACATAGGCCGACAGCACGGCGGAATTGCCGCGTTCGTATTCGCGCCATTCACGGCTGATCTGGTGGGACCCCACGGCCGAAACCTCGGGCCAGAGCGTGCGGATCGCGGCCAGAACCGCCTCTTCATGGGACGGATTGGCGTAGGAATGCAGCAGCGACACGGCGATGGCCTGCACCCCGTCGGCCTTGAAACCGTCAAGGATCGCGGACAGCCCGGACAGGTCCAGCGGCTGCGTCTCCTCGCCCTGGTAATTCATCCGCCCCGGCACTTCGCACCGCAGGTAGCGCGGCACGAAAGGTTCGGGTTTCTCATAGTGCAGGTTGAAGAAATCGGGCCGGTTGCCGCGCGCGATCTCAAGCGTGTCGCGGAAGCCTTCGGTGGTGATCAGCCCGACCTTGACGCCCTTGCGTTCGGTCAGCGCGTTGATCACGACGGTGGTGCCATGGGCCATGAAATCGACCGTGGCCGGATCCACCCCGCCCTTGGCCAGCACGTTCAGAACGCCCCTTTCGAAATCGGGCGGCGTGGTGTCGGACTTGGCGGTGGTGATGCGGCTTTCGCCCGTCTCAAGATCCGTTTCGAAACAGACCATGTCGGTGAAGGTGCCGCCCACGTCGGTGGCCACGCGCTTGGTGCTTTTGCTGGTCATGCGGAAACCTCCTGCGGATTGGCCTTGCGTTCGAGCAGCAGGCAAAGAGCGCCCGGCCCGATGAGCCGCGCCGCACGCTCGACCCGTTCGGGCGTGTAGTGATGGGCGACATCCAGGCAGTTGAGCGTGCCAAGGACCTCGCCCTGCACGACGACCGGCAGGTTCAGGCAGCTTTCGAACCCAAGGCTGACGATCAGTTCGTGATCGGGAAAATGCGGCGCGAAATCGGCCGGGACATGGGCGACGAAGGGTTTGTGGTTGTCGAGCACCTGCGTCCCCCAGTCGGTCGGCGGCATCGGCTTGGTGCCCCCGGGCGGATATTCGACAGGCATGTTCGACCAGCGGCGGCTGGCCAGCCGGGTCACCGGATCAAAGGTCATTACCGTGAACAACGGCGCGCCGATCTCTTCCTGCACCAGCGCGCAGAGGGCCGCGAACATGGTTTCCAGGTCATCGCCGGCAGCGGCTTGGGCAAAGGTGGTCCAGGCGGTCATTCGTTTTCTCCAGCGGCTTCCATCAGGGCGGCTTCGTGTCCGGCATGAGCTCCGGGAATGTCTTCGGCGCGTGCGATCCGATCGCCGAAGACATCCATCGTGCAGACATGGAGGATCGCCGTTTCGCTGTCGGTGTGGTTCCAGGTGGAATGCAGCCGCTGGGACGAGAAATGCAGGCTGTCCCCGGCTTCAAGTTCGATCCGCTGTCCTTCCAGTTCGACGGTCAGCGCGCCTTCGAGCACAAAGAAGATCTCCTCGCCCTCGTGGCTCTGCGGTTCACTCCGGTACCCCGGCGCCTCGCGGATGATGACGCCGTTCAGGACAGACCCAGCGAAGGTGGTCGAAATCCGTTCATAGGCCGTGGCCTCGGGGCTTTCCTGCTTCAGCGACAGTTTGCGGCGGGCGTCGTGGCGCGTTGCTTCGGGCGCGGGACCGGATCCGGGCAGCACGTCCTGCACCGCGATGCCAAGCACCGTGCAGATCCGGTTGAGCGAGGTCAGCGAGGGCACCGCGATATCGCGTTCCGCCTGGCTCATGAAACCGGTGGACAGGCCCGCGCGTTCGGCCACTTCCTGCAACGTCAGCTTCAGCGCGCGGCGGCGGGCGCGCAGCTTGGCGCCGATCTCCGGCTTGCCGATCTCGTGTTTGTTGTCATCCGCCAAGAGGCACCCATTTTTAAGTAATACTAAAATTTTGGGGCGGATCGCCCGATTCCGTCAAGGGGGACCGCCCAATCAGGCGGCCCAATCAGGCGGCCCTGTCCCTTCTGGCGCTCAGTTTATAGGCATCCTCGGCCATCCGGGGCGACACGAGCCCCAGCCGCACATCCCGGTCCACCAGGGGCACGGGCCGTTCCTCGGCCGGGCCGAAGCCGCTGCCGGCGGACAGGATCAGTTCGACCTCGTCGCTCACGTCGCCCAGCGGAAAGATCCCGCCGGTGCCGCAATCCTCGACACCGTTCGCCCGGGCGATCCCCGCGCGCGCGGTCATGCCCGCCGTGCCGCCCTGCAGCCCGGCAACCGGCAGATCGACACCTTCGGGCGCCACCTGGCAGGTCATCTGCCCGCCCGCATCACGCCGACGCACGCGCACCCGCGTCGCCGGGCCGCCGCGCGCGGCACCGGGGCCGCCGCTGTCGGTGACAAAGCCCTTTTCGGCCACGATCACCGGCAGGCGCTGTTCCAGCAGTTCGATCGACGACGACGCGGCCGAGGTCGGCCACAGCAGCGCGCCGCGCCCGTCCAGCCCCTGCCCGGCCCCCTGCCCGCCGCCCAGCAGCAGCATCTCCGAGAACGCCGTGCCGTCGGCATCCGTGCCCCAGAAGGTCAGCACGCTGGGCAGGCCGGAATAGGCCCGCACGGCGCCCGGCACGGTTTCCGCCATGGCGCGGAAGATATTGGGCGAGGAATACCACCCGGTCCTTGTGCGCAATGACACCGGCGCGGGGTGGGCGCAGTTGAGAATGGATTTTTCGGGCGCTGTCACCGTGAAGGCCCGGTAACAGCCGGCGTTGCCGCGCACGCCGGGCGTCAGCATGCATTTCAGCGGATAGGTCGCGTGCGCTTCGGTATAGCTCATGGTGCAGTTGATGCCGCCCAGGGGGACCTGCGGCGGGCAGCCTGCGAAATCGACCTCGATCCGGTCGCCATCGACGGTCAGTGACATCGGGAGCGTCATCCGCGTGCCCATCGGGTTGAAATCGACGGTCGAGCGGTACGTGCCATCCGGCAACGCCGCGATGGCGGCGCGCATGGCGGCCTCGGATCGGTCCTGCAGCACGGCGGCCAGCCCGCGCAGGTCGCGCAGACCGTATTCCCCGAGGAAACGCAGCACTTGCGCCGCGCCCCGTGCGTTCGCCGTGACCAGCGAGCGCAGATCGCCCAGCACCTGGTTGGGCTCGCGCACATTGTGGAACATCAGGCGGAAGATGTCCTCGTTCTCCTCGCCCCTGCGGACCAGCCGCATCGGCGGGATCTGCAGGCCTTCCTCGTAGATCTCGTGCGCGGCCAGCCCGTTGCGGGTGCCGCCGATGTCGCCCACGTGACCGACCGTGGCGGTCAGCGCGACAACGCGGCCGTCCGAGAAGACCGGCGTGACCACGGCGATATCAAAGAGATGGCCGGCGCATTCCCAGGGATCGTTGGTGATATAGACATCACCCTCTGCCATGCTGTCCGCCGGATAGTGTTTCAGGATATGGCGTACGGCACGCGGCAGGGTGATGTTGAAGACGGGCATGACGCGCGCCGAATGGGCGATGGTTTCGCCGGTCGGATCCAGCAGCGCGCAACCGAAATCCTGGCTTTCCGAGATGATCAGCGAAAAGGCCGTGCGGCAGACGGTCTGCCACATGTCCTCGGTCACGGTCACCAGCCGCGCCCACATGATTTCCAGCGCGATGGGATCGGCTTCCAGCCGGGCCTTCGCCTCGGCCAGGGGCAAGTCTCCGGTCACCTTCACCTCGGCTTCGGCGCCCAGACCCACGGTGATGCGGATATTGCCGGCGGCGTCCAGCGTGGCGCGGTCGCCCTTGGGGACCAGCGTGGTGGATTCCGGTTCCTCGATGATCGCGGGGCCGGCGATCTCGTGGCCGACGATCAGGTCGGCGCGCAGGTGGACCGAGGCCGGCTCCCATCCCGCGCCGGTCCAGACATTGCGGGTGTGGGCCTTCGGCGTGGCCTCGGGCGCGGTTGCGCCGCCGACCGACAGCGCGGGTGCCGGACCCCGGGCGCGCAGGCGCAGCGACAGGATCTCAAGCGGTTCGTCCGCCGGACGGCGGGAATAGCGATCCATGTAGACGGTTTCGAACACCGCGCGCAGGGCGGGTTCGGCGGCGGCATCCAGCGGGTCGTCGGGCAGCGGAACGGCGACCACGTGCAATTGCCCCTTCAGGCGCATGTCGAGCGTGACATCGAAGGCGGCGTCTTGCGCTGCGATCCCGGCGGCGGTCAGATCGGCCAGGGCTTCGTCGCGCATCTGGGCCTGAAGGGATGCGATGCCACCTGACAGCGCCTCGTCGATCGACATCGGGCGCGAGCGGACAAGATCGACGGCCTGCGGGGCCGACAGGAACCCGAAGGCCGAGGCGGCGCCGGACGCGGGGGGGATGATGACGTCGGAAACGCCCAGGATCCGGGCGACACGGGCGGCAAAGGCGGGGCCAGCGCCGCCAAAGCCGATCATGGCGTAGCGGCGGGGGTCGCGGCCCTTTTCGACCATGTGGATCTGTGCGGCGGAGGCCATGGATTCCGCGACCGTCTGGTGGATGCCCCAGGCGGCTTCCTCAGTGCTCAGGCCCAGCGGCCCGGCGATGGCCTGCATGGCGGTTTCGGCGGCGGCGCGGTCCAGCGCCATCTTGCCGCCCAGGAACCGATCGGGATCATAGTAGCCCAGCAGGACCGAGGCGTCGGTGACCGTGGGGTCGATGCCGCCGCGCCCATAGCAGGCAGGTCCCGGCGCCGCGCCAGCGGACCTGGGCCCGACCTTCAAAAGGCCGACCCCGTCGATCGAGGCGATGGACCCGCCCCCTGCCCCGATCTCGATCATGTCGACCGTGGGCGCGCGGACCGGCAGGCCCGAACCGTTCTTGAACCGGTGTTCCCGGCCCGCTTCCAGCACCGGCGCGATATGGGGCGCGCCGGTCTCGATCAGGCAGGCCTTGGCGGTGGTGCCGCCCATGTCAAAGCTCAGCGCGTCCGACATCCCCGCCGCGCGGGCGAACCACGCCGTGGCCAGCGCACCGCCGGCAGGCCCGCTTTCCAGCAGGCGGATCGGCAGGGCGCGGGCGATATCCAGCGACACCAGGCCACCGGCCGAGGTCATCAGCCGCAGCGCGCCGGCAAAGCCGCGTCCGGTCAGTTCGGTTTCCAGTCGGGCCAGGTAATCGGCCATCAGCGGCTGGACAAAGGCATTGGCGCAGGTGGTCACGAAGCGCGGATATTCCGAGATTTCACCGACCACGGCCGACGACACCGACACGGCAAGATCGGGATAGGCGGCGCGGACGATCTCGGCCGCGCGCAATTCGTGCGCCGGGTTGCGGTAGGAATGCATGAAACAGATCGCGATGGCGGTGCAGCCCTCGGCCACCAGCACGTCGAGTTCCGCCTTCACCCCGGCTTCATCCAAGGGCGTCACTTCGCGCCCCAGGGCGTCGATGCGGCCCTGCACCTCGCGGCGCAGATCGCGGGTGACCAGCGGCTCGGGGAACGCCAGGTCCAGGTCGTAGATGTCGTAGCGCTGTTCGTTGCCGATCTCGAGCGTGTCGCGAAAACCCGTGGTGGTCAGCAGGCCGACCTTTGCGCCGTTGCGTTCGATCACCGCATTGGTCACCAGCGTGGTGCCGTGCACGATCTCGGCCACGTCCGCCATGCTCAGGCCTTCGCGGGCCAGCAGGTCCACCAGCCCGGTCAGGGCCCCGCGCGACGGATCGTCCGGGGTGGTCAGCGTCTTGTGCAGCGCGGTGCGGCCCGCGTCGGGGGCGCTGAGGAAGAGGTCCGTGAAGGTTCCGCCGATATCGATCCCGACCCTGAACTGCGACATCTCCGCCTCTCCTTCTGCGCTCCGGGCAGCCCGGAGTTTTAGCAATACTATAATTTAGTATTACTTCAATTTTGAACCATGGACGTGCAAGGACAGACCGCCCGCGCGCCCTTCGATGCCCGGGAAAACCAGTCGCATGATGAAATGAGAGGCAGATGACCGCCCGCGCGCCCCATGGACCGGGGCGCGCGGGCGGATCCGGTCAGGCCCGATCCTGCGGCTGTTCCAATGTGTCCGCCACGGATTCGGCCGGCTCGTCGCGCTGCCCCTTGATCCGTTCGCGCAGACCCTGGAAGGCGACGTACAGCGGCGGGATGGCGAAGATGCCCAGCATGGCGGCAAAGATCATGCCGCCCAGGACCGGTGTGCCGACCGCGCGGCGGGCCAGCTGGGCGGCGCCGGTCGCAGTGGCTAGCGGTACAAGGCCCAGGATGAAGGCCAGCGAGGTCATGATCACCGGGCGGAACCGCAGGCGCGCACCTTCGGTGGCGGCCTCGAGCAGCGGCACACCGGCCTCGCGTTTCTCCTTGGCGAATTCGACGATGAGGATGCCGTTCTTCACCGCCAGCCCGATCAGCACGACCATGCCGATCTGGGCGTACAGATCCAGCGGCAGCCCCGTCACCAGCAGCGCGGCGACCGATCCCGACACCCCGATCGACACCGACAGCAGCACCGGCACCGGGATCGTCCAGCTTTCATACAGCGCCACGAGGCAGAGGAAGGCGAACAGAACCGCCAGCCCCAGAACCACCGGCAACGTGCCTTCGGACTTCTTCTCTTGATACGCGGTATCGGTCCAGGCGCCCGAGAAGCCCGCCGGCAGGGTCTTGGCCGACACGTCCTCCATCGCGGCAAGCGCGGTGCCCGACGACACGCCGGGCGCCGGCCCGCCCATCAGCGAGACCGCCTCGACGTTGTTGTACCGGATGATGGCGGACGGCCCGGTCACCAGCTTGACGTTCACCAGGGAACGCAGCGGGATCATGTCGCCCGCCGCGCTGCGCACGTGGATGCGATAGATGTCGTCGATCTTGGCGCGGTCCTGCGCTTCGGCTTCCAGCTGCACCTGCCAGGTGCGGCCATAGAGGTTCAGGTCGTTGACGTAATAGCCGCCCAGCGAGGCCTGCAGCGATTGAAAGATGTCGCTGACGGAAACGCCCAGGATCTGCGCCTTGTCGCGGTCGATATCCAGGTAGACCGACGGCGTGTTGGGCGAATAGGTGGAAAACACCTGGCCCAGCTGCGGATCCTGGTTGGCGGCGACGGCCAGACCCCGGATCGCCTGGGCGAAGGCCTGCGGGTCCACGGCGCGGTTGTTCTGCACCATGTAGGTGAATCCGCCCCCGGTCCCCAGGCCGATGATCGGCGGCGGCGCCATCGGCACGGCGGCCCCGCCCTGCACGCCCATCAGCGCCTTGCCCAGACGCTGGATGATCGCATCGGCGCTTTGGCTGGGATCGGTGCGCTCCTCGAACGGCTTCAGGGTGACGACCGAAAACCCGGCGTTCGCCTCGGAATAGCTGTCGATGAAGTTCAGGCCCACGACCGATGTCACATCGGCCACGGCGTCTTCCTTCATGATGATCGCCTCGGCCTGTTTCACCACCTCTTCGGTGCGCGACAGCGACGCGTCGGACGGCAGTTTCATGATGACAAAGAACGCGCCCTGGTCGTCGTTGGGCAAAAAGCCCGTCGGCGTGACACGCATCATGCCCCAGATGCCGGCCATGGCGCAGGCGGCCATCACCAGCCCGATCACCGACATCCGCACCAGCCGCGCGACCACCGAGCCATAGGCGTTGCGCACCCGGTCGATCCCGTTCGAGACCTTGGCCATGATGCCCTTCTTCGGGCCCTTGTGCGGCTTCAGCAACAGCGCGCACAATGCCGGCGACAGGGTCAGCGCGTTGATCGCCGAAATGCCCATGGAGAACGAGATCATCACCGCGAACTGGCGGAACAATTCGCCCGTGATGCCGGGGATGAAGGCGATTGGCACGAAGACCGACATCAGCACCAGGGTGATCGCGACGATGGGCCCGGTGATCTCGCGCATGGCCAGCTTGGTGGCGTCGGCCGGCGACAGATCGGGCCGTTCCTCCATCACCCGTTCGACGTTTTCCACCACGACGATGGCGTCGTCGACCACGATGCCGATGGCCAGCACCAGCGCCAGCAGCGACACGGTGTTGGCCGAATACCCCAGGGCGTTCAGCGCCACGAAGGCGCCGATCAGGCTGACCGGCACGGCGATCGTGGGGATCAGCGTGGCGCGGAAACTGCCCAGGAAAATGAAGACCACGGCGACCACCAGCACGAAAGCCTCGATCAGGGTCTTCTTGACCTCGTCGATGGTCGAGGTGACGAACTTGGTCGGGTCGTAGGTGACCTTCCATTCCAGGTCGTCGGGGAAGGACTTGGCGATCTCGCCCACGGTTGCGCGCACCTGGTCCAGCGTGGTCAGCGCGTTGGCGCCCGGCGTCTGGTAGATGGCGATGGCGGCGGCGGACTTGCCGTTCAGCGTGGTGTCGCGATCAAGGTTGCGCGCGCCCAGTTCGATCCGCGCCACGTCGCCCAGCCGCAGGATCGACCCGTCGGAACCGGTGCGCACGATGATGTTCTTGAATTCGTCGACCGAGGTCAGCCGCCCCTTGGTCTGGATGTTCAGCTGGACCCGCTGGTCGTTGCTGATGGGCCGCGCGCCGATGCGGCCGACGGCGGCCTGGACGTTCTGGCTTTGGATGACGTCGATCAGGTCGTTGGTGGTCAGGCCAAGGTTGGTCAGCCGGTCGGTATCGACCCAGACCCGCATCGAATAATCCTGCGCCGCCCACAGCGCGGCATCGCCCACGCCCGGAGTCGACCGGATCTGGTCGAGCATGTTGATGGTGACGTAGTTGGAAATATACAGCGGATCATGCGTTCCATTTGGTGAAGAAACGGCGATAACCCCCAGCAATGCCGAGGATTTCTTCTTTACCGTCAGGCCGGACCGCTGCACTTCGTCGGGCAGGTTCGACAGGGCCTGTTGCACCCGGTTGTTGACGTTGACCGTGTTGATATCCGGGTCGGTGCCCAGGTCGAAGGACACCGTCAGCGTGTAACTGCCGTCGTCACCGCTGACGCTCTTCATGTAGATCGCCTTGTCGACGCCCACCACCTGCGCCTCGATCGGCTGGGCCACGGTATTGGCGACCACGTCGGCCGAGGCCCCGGGATAGGATGTCGTGACCTGCACCTGCGGCGGCACGATATCGGGGTATTGGGCCACCGGGATCGCCATCAGCGACAGAAGGCCCGCGATGGTGGTCAGAAGGGCGATGACGATGGCAAAGCGCGGGCGGTCGACGAAAAGCGCGGAGAGCATGGATCAGCCTTTGTCGCTTGATGTGTCGCCGGACGTATCGGTCGAGGGGCTGCTGCCGTCCCCGCCCGATGCGGGCGCACCCGATGCAGGCGCACCCGATGCAGGCGTGCCCGATGCAGGCGTGCCCGATGCCGGTGCCTTGTCATCGCCGGTCCCCGCGCTGGCCTTCGACACGTCCGCCGGCTGCGCTACCACCGGAACCCCGGAGCGGACCCGTTCCAGCCCGTCGACGATCACCTGGTCGCCTTCCTTCAGCCCGTCCAGCACGACCACGTTCGACCCCACCGGATCACCCAGCTTGACGCTTTGCTGCGCCGCCTTGCCGTCCCTGACCACGAAGACGTACAGCCCGCCCTGGTCGGCGATGATCGCGCCCTGGTCGACGACCAGCCGGTTCTGCGGCTCGCCGCTTTCCAGTTTCACCCGGATCAGCTGGCCGTCGCGCAGCACGCCGTCGGGGTTGGCAAAGCTGGCCCGCGCCTGGATCGTGTCGGTGTTCTGGTTCACGATGGAATCGATGAAATCGATCTTGCCGACCTTGTCGTATTGCGTACCGTCGGAAAAACCGATGTAGACCTTCACGGTGTTCGGGTCGGCTTCGGACTGGGTCCTGAGCTTGCGAAAGGCCACCTCGGAGATCTGGAACAGCGCATAGATCGGGTCTTCGCTGACGATGGTGGTCAGCACGCCGGTGGTCGGGCCGATCAGGTTGCCCTTGGTGATGGCGCTGCGCCCGATGACCCCGTCCACCGGCGCGGTGATCGTGGTATAGCCCAGCTTGATCTGTGCATCCTGCAACTGGCCCTGGCTGGTCAGCACGTCGGCGGTGGCACTGTCGTAGGCGGCCTTGTTCTGGTCGCGCCGGGCGACGCTGTCGACCTGTTCGTTCAGCAATTGCTGCGACCGGTCCAGGTTGGTCTTGGCCAGGGTCTGCTGGGCCGTGGCCCGGTCCAGCGCGCCCTGCGCCTGGGTGACGGCCGCCTGAAAGAGGTCGGGTTCGATCTGGTACAGCTTGTCGCCCGCCTTGACCATGCCGCCTTCGGTAAAGAGCACATCGTGCAGGTAACCGTCGACCCGCGCCCGCACGTCGACCCGGTTCACCGCCGAAATCTGGCCCACGAGGCTGATCGACCCGGCAACGGCTTCGGACGTGACCGGAGAAACAAGGACGTTGACCGCCTGCTGCTGCCCCTGGGCGGCCTGCTGGGCCAGCACGGGCGGCACCGGCAACAGGGCGGTCGAAGCCGCGCCAAGCGTCAGGACCAGAGCCGTAGAGAAGGCGAGCTGACGCCTGTGTTGCGAAGCCATGCTTGCCTCCAATTATCGTTCTGAAACAGGGCTTCCGCCTATGTACGTCGTGTACCGCAGCGTCACCCTATCAGCAAACCAAGATTGGGCCAGATCACAACTTTGAACGCAATTCTCCCGACCGGACCGGGAATGCCCGTTCCGGTTGTCCATCTGCCGTCGCTGGCGCGTGTCAGCCGGCATCCGCCAGGATCAGGTCGGCGGCCTTCTCGCCCACCATGATCGCCGGCGCGTTCGTGTTGCCCGACGTCAGCGTCGGGAAGATCGACGCATCGGCCACCCGCAAGCCCTGCAGCCCGTGCACCCGCAGCCGCGCATCCACCACGTCGACCCGGGCATCCGGCCCCATCCGGCAGGTGCTGACCGGGTGGAACACCGTCGAAGCGCGCGCCCGGCAATCGGCGATGATCTGGTCATCGGTCTGCACCTGCGGGCCGGGCATGATCTCGGCCTCGACCACGCCGGCCAGCGCCGGGGCCTGCGCAAAGGCCCGCGACAGGCGCGAGGCGTCGATGATCTCCTGCACGTCCTTTTCCGTCGACAGGTAGTTGGGGTGAATCGCCACCGGTTCGAACGGATCGCGCGACCGGATTTCCAGGTGACCCCGGCTGGTGGGCCGCGTCGGCTGCGCGCCGACCAGGAAGCCCGGGAACGGATCGGGGTTCATCAGCGGCCGCTTGCCCGGCGGCGCCTTGGTATAGCTGACGGGCGAAAAGAACATCTGGATGTTGGGTCGGTCCAGGTCGGCCCGGCTGCGCACGAAGCCCCCCGCCTGGTTCACCCCCAGCGACAGCGGCCCGCGCCGGGTCAGCACGTAGCGGATCCCGTGCCACAGCTTGCCCCACCACGGATGCAGCTGATCGTTCAGCGTCGGCACCCTGGACCGGTACAGGTAGTCGATGCCCAAATGGTCCTGCAGGTTGCGCCCCACCCCGGGCAGATCGCGGACGACGTCGATCCCCTTGGTCTGCAGCAAGGCCCCCGGCCCCACGCCCGACACCTGCAGCAGCTGCGGCGAATTCACGGCACCGGCGGCCAGGATCACCTCGCGCCGGGCGCGGGCGGTCCGGGGTGTGCCGCGCTGCGTATAGGCGATGCCGGTCGCGCGGCAGCCGTCGAAGGTGATGGCGGTGGCATGGGCGTGGGTTTCAACGCACAGGTTCGAACGGTGGCGTGCGGGCCGCACATAGGCCCGCGCCGTCGACATGCGCATCCCGCCGTGGGCGGTGTTCTGGTAGGTGCCGACGCCTTCCTGCGTGGCGCCGTTGAAATCGGGGTTGTGGGGGAACTGCAATTCCTCGCCCGCGCGGATGAAGGTGTCGCACAGCGGATGCAGGTCGCGGTCCAGCGTGGCCACGTTCACCGGCCCGTCCCCGCCGCGCCACTGGTCCCCGCCCCGGTCGTTGGTTTCGGACTTCTTGAAATAGGGCAGCACGTCATCCCAGCCCCAGCCGGGGTTTCCCATCGCCTTCCAGTCCTCGAAATCCTGGGCCTGGCCGCGGATGTAGACCATCGCGTTGATCGAACTCGACCCGCCCATGACCTTGCCGCGCGGCCAGTAGGACACGCGCCCGTTCAGCCCCGGATCGGGCTCTGTCAGGTACATCCAGTTGACGCTTTTGCGATAGAAGGTCTTGCCGTAGCCGATCGGCATCCAGATCCAGAAGTTCAGATCGCTGCCGCCCGCCTCAAGCAGAAGGACGGAATATTTCCCCGATGCGGTCAGCCGGTTCGCCAGCACGCAGCCGGCCGATCCCGCGCCGACGACGATGTAGTCGTATTCGGACATCTTGCCTCTTGTTTTCCGCCGGATCCCCGCCCGGCTTTGTCAGTGCAAAGGCCAGATTACGCGCGAATTGGTTTGCTCCGCAGATCCATTTCGAAATCCAGGGCACACCAATTCCCCGCATCCCGCAAGGTCTGCCCGAACGTAAGGCAGTCGCGGGTCATTGCCCCGGTGGCCCGGGGGCGCGACCGGGAATGGACCTGCCATCGCGCTGAAAACGCACGTATCAAGGACCTGGGCAACGCAGGAAAGAGACGTCATCATGAATGCGAAGACGGTCGTGGTCGTGGGCGGAGGCATCACCGGCGTGTCGTGCGCGGAATGGTTGCGGCGCGACGGCTGGGTGGTGACCCTGGTCGATCCAATCCGGCCCGGCGATGCGGGCCAGACCTCGTTCGGCAATGCGGGCCTGATCGCACGCACATCGGTCATCCCGGTGGCGACGCCGTCGCTGGTGCGCAAGGCGCCGTTCATGGTGCTGGACCCCGACGCGCCGCTGTATCTGCGCTGGCGCTACCTGCCGCGCCTGATGCCCTGGCTGGTGCCCTTCCTGCGCAATGCCACCCCTGACCGGATCCGCGCCATCGCCGGATCGCTGTCGCAGATGACCTTCGATGCCACCGACCAGCACCTGACGCTGGCGAAAGGCACCCCCGCCCAGGCCTTCATCAGCATGGGCGACTATATCAGCCTCTACCGCACCCGGTCGGATTACGAGGGCGACGCGCTGTCCGCCGAGATCCGCCAACGGTTCGACATGGATCCCGCGCCGCTGAGCCGCGCCGAACTCGTCGAACGCGATCCGAACCTGGGCCCCGACTATACCTTCGGCACGCTCTATCGCGACTTCGGCTGGATCACGTCGCCGGGCGGCTACGTCGGCGCGCTGTTCGACCATTACCAGCGCCAGGGCGGCGGGTTCCGGCAGGCCAAGGCGGTGGATCTGACGCCGGGCGATTACCCCTCGGTCACGCTGGAGGGCGGCGAGATCCTGAGGGCCGACAAGCTGGTGCTGTCGGCCGGCGCCTGGTCGCGGCCGCTGGCGAAGACCCTGGGTCTGAAGATGCTGGTCGAGGCCGAGCGCGGCTATCACGTCAGCATGGAGGCGCCCGGTTTCACCGCGCCCCATCCCTACATGGTGACGGATGCGAAATTCGTGCTGACCCCGATGCAGGGCGCGTTGCGAGCGGCGGGCGTGGTGGAATTCGCGGGCCTCGACGGGCCGGAACGGTGCGAACCCGGCGACATGATCGCCAAGGCCGTGCGCCGGGTCTATCCCGCCCTGACCTTCGAACGCGAAACCCGCTGGATGGGTCGTCGCCCGACCACGCCCGACAGCCTGCCGGTGGTGGGGGCGGTCGCCTCGGCGCCGAACGTGCTGCACGCCTATGGCGGACAGCACGTGGGTCTGACCATAGGCCCGAAACTGGGCCGGCTGATCGCCGACCTGGCGGCGGATCGAAAGGTCAACATGGACCTTGCGCCCTACCGGCCCGACCGGTTCTGACCCTTACGCGGCCGGCGCCGCGTCGATGATGTACAGCTTGCGGACATGTTCGTGGATGACCCACGACCCGGTCCAGCCCTGCGGCAGCACCAGCAGGTCGCCCGGCCCCACCTCTTGCGTTCCGCTGCCATCGGCATTGGTGACCGAGGCGCGGCCCGTGATGATGTGGCAATATTCCCCCGCCGCCGTCCGGTCGGCGGTGAATTCGCCCGGCGTGCATTCCCAGACGCCGATGCTGGTGTGGCCATCGGCGCTTTGCCACAGCTGTTTGGCCGCTTCTTCCTGCCCCTTGGTCAGGGTGGTGGGCTTGGGGGCGAAATCGCCCAAGGGCGTGTCGGCGAGGGATGCGAAGGTCTTGAGGTCGATCATTGGGGGTCTTTCGAAGGGGGTGTTCAGGCAGGTTACTTGGGCTTGCGGTCGCGCCCGATCGTCTGGGCAAGGACCATCATGAAGGTGGTGACCAAAATCATGATCGTCGAGATCGACGCAATGGTCGGATCGATCTGGTCGCGCAGCGCATTGAACATGTTGCGCGTCAGCGTCGGATTGTCCCCGCCCGAGATGAACATGGCCACGACCACCTCGTCGAAGGACGTCAGGAACGACAGCAGCGCCGCCGTGATCACCCCGAACTTGATCTGCGGCAGGGTCACCGTGACAAAGGCCTTCCAGCGCGGCGCGCCCAGCGACCGGGCGGCGTTTTCCTGGCTCATGTCATAGCTTTGCAGGGCCGATCCGGTGACGATCACCACCAGCGGCAGCGCCAGCACCGTGTGGGCCATCACCAGGCCGGTCACCGTGTAAAGCAGCTTCAGCTTCACATAGGCATAAAACGCCCCGATGGCGACCAGCACGATCGGCACCATCATCGGCGTCAGCAGCATCACGAAGGCCGCCCGCACGAAGCCCACGTTCGAGGCATGCAGCCCATAGGCCGCCAGCACCCCGACCGGGGTGGCGACCAGCATGGTCAGGCAGGCCACCTTGATCGAGGTCTTGGTGGCCTGCATCCATTCGGGGCTGGAGAAGTAATGCTGATACCAGCGCGTCGACCAGGTTTCGGGCGGGAATTCCAGGTACTGGCTGTCCGAAAAGGACATCGGGATCACGATCAGCGTCGGCAGCACCAGCAGGATCATGATGATCACCGACAGGATGTAAAGCCAAAGACGCTGGCCATGGGTGATCTGGGTTTCGGTCGCGGGACGGGTGAACCAGGACATCAGTGCCCTCCTCCGGCCAGGTTTTCCAGCTTCAGGAAGCGCGACGCGATCCACAGGATGATCACCGTCATCACCAGAAGCACCACGCCCAGGGCGGATGCCGCGCCCCAGTTCACGAACAGCTCGATGTTGGACACGATCTTCATCGACACCATGATCACCTTGCCGCCGCCCAGCACCGCCGGGGTCACGAAGAACCCGAGGCACAGGATGAACACCATCAGCGCGCCGGCGCTGAGCCCCGGCATGGTCAGCGGAAAGAACACGTCCCAGAAGGCCCGGCGCGGATGCGCGCCCAGGTTGGATGCGGCCTTCATCAGGTCGCGGTCGATGGCCTTCATCGATCCGTAGACCGGCAGGATCAGGAACGGCAGCATGATATGCACCATGCCGATCAGCGTGCCGGTCATGTTGTGCACCATCTTGATCGGCTCGTCCCACAGCCCCAGCGAAATCGCCCAGCTGTTGATCAGCCCCTGCTTCTGCAGCAGCACCAGCCACGCATAGGTCCGCACCAGAAGCGATGTCCAGAACGGCAGCAGAACGGTGATCAGACCCAGATTGGCCAGCCGCGCGGGCAGCTGCGACAGGAAATAGGCCAGCGGATAGCCGATCAGGATGCACAGACCCGTGGTCATGAAACTGACCTGAAAGGTGGTTTCAAAGATCCGCCGATAGGATTTGCGGTCGATCATCCGCTGGTAGTTCTCCAGCGAAAAAGACCCGTCCGCCCCGATGAAGGAGACGTAGAACAGCCAGCCCACCGGGATGACGAGGATCACAAGGACCAGCAGCAGCGCCGGAGAGCTGAGACCGAAAAGCGCCAGCCGCTCCATCCTTGCGTCGCGGCGCAGGCCGGCTTCGTTGATGCGCGCCTCCATCTCAGGCCTCGCTTGCGTCGATCAGCACGGCGCCTTCGCGGGGAAGCCCCAGCGTGACGGGCTGGCCGACCTTTGGCATGGCCGCCGTGTCGCCGCGCACCGCGATCCGGGTGCCGTCGGCCAGCCGGGCATGCAGCAGGTAACTGTCACCCTGATAGACGACCTCGGTCGCGGTGGCCTGGAAGACGTTGACACCCTCGGGCGGCGTGCCGTCGACCGGAAAGATCCGTTCGGGCCGGATCATCAGCTGCAGCAGCGGTGCCGAAGGAACCGGAGCGCCCAGTTTCAGCGCGGTGCCGTTGTAGGCCACGGTGTCGCCGCTGCGCGTGACGTCCAGAAACGTCGAATCCCCGATGAAATCCGCCACGAACCGGTTGGCGGGCCGTTCATACAGGTCCTTGGGCGTCGCCAGCTGCATGATGCGGCCATGGTTCACCACGGCGATCCGGTCCGACATGGTCAGCGCCTCGCGCTGGTCATGGGTCACGTAGACCGTCGTCATGCCCAGCTTGTCGTGCAGGTGGCGCAGTTCGATCTGCATCTGGTCGCGCAGCTTCTTGTCCAGCGCCGACAGCGGTTCGTCCATCAGCAGGATGCGCGGTTCGAACACGATGGCGCGGGCCACGGCGACCCGCTGGCGCTGCCCCCCCGACAGCTGGTCGATCCTCCGGTCGCCGAACCCGCCCAGCTGCACCGTGTCCAGCGCCCTGGCGACACGGTCGGCGATCTCGGCCCTGGGCCGTTTGCGCAGCTTCAGCGGATAGCCCACGTTGCCGGCCACGCTCATGTGCGGAAACAGCGCATAGCTTTGAAACGTCATGCCCAGGTCGCGCAGGTGCGGCGGCGTGCGGATGACCTCTTGTTCGCCGAACTGAAGGCTGCCGCAATCGGGCCGGGTAAAGCCCGCCAGCACCATCAGCAGCGTCGTCTTGCCGGACCCCGACGGGCCGAGAAGCGTCAGGAACTCTCCGCTTTTGACATCAAGTGACACGTCGTTCAGCGCATGCACGGGGCCATAGGTCTTGGTGACGTTGCGCACGGTAATCGGCAGTGCGTCTTTGCTCGGATCGCTCAATTCGGCCCCCTTGTCGTCCAGCGCCCGGCGGACAGCCCTGCCCGCCGGATCCATTTTCCCATTCTGCGCAACGCGCTGGTTCGAACGCTTATTCGGTCAGCATTTCCTGGTACATCTCGGCTGCGATGGTCTCCCACTCGGCGTACCATTCCAGCGAAACGGGCAGCTGCAGCGCCGCGTTCTCGGGCGAGGACGGCAGCGTGGCAGCGACCTCCGCCGAAATCTCGCCGGTGTCGTAGGCGGCCTTGTTGGTCGGGCCGTAGGTGATGTATTTGGGCAGGTCGTCCTGGTATTCCGGCTTGGAAATCTCGGCCAGGAACTTCATCGCCGTGTCCTTGTTCGGCGCCCCCTTCGGGATCGCGAAGCAATCGTAGTCCAGCAGCGCCTGGTTGAAGCTGTACGTCACCTTGGCGCCATCCTTGGCGGCATTGTCGAAGCGCCCGTTCCAGCCGGTCGACATGTCGACCTCGCCGTCCTTCATCAGCTGGGCATGCTGGGCGCCGGACGTCCAGAAGACATCGATATTGGGACGCAGTTCGCGGATCTTGTCCAGCGCGCGTTCGATCCCCTCTTCCGACCCCAGCACCTCATAGACATCCTCCGGCGCCACGCCGTCAGCCATCAGCGCCGGTTCCAGCGCGCCCGCAACCGATCCGCGATAGGCACGCTTGCCGGGGAACTTTTCGACATCCCAGAAATCCGCCCAGCTTTTCGGGCCGTCTTCGCCATAGGTATCGGTGTTCCAGGCATAAACGGTCGAAAACACGTCGCCGCCCACGCAATAGGTGGATTTCAGCGTCGGGTAAAAGGTCGACACGTCGATGACATCGTAATCCAGCGGTTCCAGCAACCCTTCGGCCCCGGCCCGCGCGGCCGATCCCGACCCCGATGCCACGATGTCCAGCGTCACCGCCCCGGTCTGGACCTGCAGGCGCACATCGGACATGCCGCCATAGGTTTCTTCCTTGACCGCGATGCCGGTCGCGGCGGCGGCCGGTTCGAAAAGCGCCTTGCTCTGGGCGTCCTGGTAGGACCCGCCCCACGAGGCGATCGTCACCTCGCCCTCGGCAAGCGCGGTGCTGGCAAGAAGGCTGGCCGCCAGTGTCAGTGTCACTGTCCGTTTCATGTGTCATGTCTCCGTTCTGTTGGTATCCGCGCGGGGCGCGGATCGTGCCGATTTGTTGTGCCCCCGCCGGCTCGGCTGTCCCGGAGAGGATCCGTTCGGGTCAGGCCGCAGCAGCGGCCGCCCGGCATTGTCGTGCATCCAGCCAGCGGTAATAGCTGACCGCCGCTGGCAGGAACCATGGCCGCCCCGTGTAAAAGGGACGTGTCGGCGCCGGAACATCTTCAAAGGCGGTCCTGCCCTCGGCCAGGCCCAGCACCTTCTGTCCCACCCGCATGCCCAGGTAGCCGGCCATCGACACGCCGGACCCGCAATAGCCCAGGGCGTAATGGATGCCGTCATGGACGCCGGTATGGGCCATCTCGTCGAAGGTGTATCCGACGGTGCCGCTCCAGCTGTGGCTGATCGCGCAGCCGCGCAACTCGGGGAAGATGCGGCACATGTTCTCGTAGAGCAGCGGCGCGCTGGCATCGGTGTCGGTTTCGCGCGACGACACGCGCCCGCCGAACAGGATCCGGCGGCGGTCAGGTGTGGCGCGGTAGTAATAGACCACCTTGCAGGTATCGCTGGCGATCCGGTCGGTGGGGAACAGGCGGTCGATGGTCTCTTGCGGCAGGTCTTCGGTCACGATGATGTAGCTGCCGATCGGGATCACCCGGCGCTGGACCCAGGGGACGATCCCCCCGGTATAGCCGTTGGTGGCCACGATCACGTCGCGCGCCTGCACCTTGCCCTTCTGGGTGGTGACTTCGAACCCCTGCCCTGATCGGCCGATGCCGGTCACGGCGTTGTGCCCCATCACCTGCGCGCCCGCCCCCATCGCCAGGTCCAGGAACCCGCGGTGCAGTTTCGCCGGCTGGACCGAGCAGTGGCGCGGATAGACGATGCCGCCGAAATAGGTGTTTGTTCCCATCTCGGCATGCTGTTCGGCGCGGGGAATGACAATGCTTTCAATGCCTTCCTCGCGGTGCATCTTTTCGGCGTCGCGGGTCAGCATGTCGTAATGGCCCGGCGTATGGGCGGCATGGAACCGGCCGCAGCGGCGGAAATCGCAGTCGATCCGGTGGCTGTCGACGAAATCGCCCAGCCAGGCCAGGGCATCGACGCCGGTCTGGCGGATCGCGCGCGCCTTCTTCTCGCCGAACTTGGCCGACAGCTTGCCCAGCGACGGCTTTATGCTGGTGCTGACCTGCCCGCCGTTGCGGGTGCTGCAGCCGAAGCCGGGCGCGCCGGCGTCCAGCACCAGCGTCGTGCGGCCCGCGCCGGCCGTCTGGATCGCGGCCGACAGCCCGGTGTAGCCCGCGCCGATCACCAGCACATCCACCTTCTGCGGCAGGGCGCCGCCGGTTTCGGGCGCCTGCCCCAGGTCGTCCAGCCAATACGATTGGTGACGGATATCTTGCGTCACGGTTTGCCCCATTCCTGAATTGCCGCTGCGCTGCGGCATGACCCTGCCGACCGCTGACGGCCCCAGTTTCGAAGGCTAGGGCAGGATTGGTCCAGTTCTGATATCCAATATGACAAAACCATCAGGCCAATTTCCTTGCTATCACGGGCAGGCCGCGCAGCACGGCCATGCCCTTGCGGATATCTTCCGGCAGGGCGCTGCCGAAACCAATCACAAGTCCGCTTTGCGGCAGCGCAGACAGGCAATATCGCGACAATGGCACCAGTTTGACGCCGCGTTCGCCCGCCTGGGCCACCACACTCGCCTCGTCGATGCCCGGCGCAAGGTAGGCGGTTGTGTGAAACCCGCCCGACGTCTCCTGCACGTCGATGACGCCGCGCAGGTCGCGCGACGCCTCCATCAAAGCCTCGTACCGGGCCTTGTACAGCCGGCGCATCAGGCGGATGTGGGTGGCGAAATGGCCTTCGTCCATGAAATCGGCGGTGATCGCCTGCGTCATCGTCGGCGGGCCGCTGACCCAGGATGAAAACAGCCGGTCAAACGCGTCGACCATGCGCGGCGGCACCACCAGGAAGCCCAGGCGCAGGGACGGAAACAGCGACTTTGAGAAGGTGCCGACATAGATCACCCGTTCGTTCGCATCGATGCTGCACAGCGCCGGCTGCGGCGCGCTGCCGAAGTAGAATTCGCTGTCGTAATCGTCCTCGACCACCACCGCCTGCGCATCCTCGGCGGCCTGCAACAGTTCCAGCCGCCGGCCCAGCGACATGACGTGGCCCAGCGGCTGCTGGTGCGAGGGCGTGACGAAGGCCAGCCGGAAATGCGGCGCCTTTTCCAGCCCGTCAGCCACCACAAGCCCTTCGCCGTCAACGCAAACCGGGACCAGGTCGGCGCCTTCCGACAGGAAGGCGTTGCGCGCCCCCGAAGCACCGGGATTTTCCATCCAGACGCGGTCACCGGGGTTCAGAAGCAATTGACCGATAAGGGAAAAGGCCTGCTGCGCGCCAGTGGTGACAAAGATCTGCGCCGGGTCGCAGGTGATCCCCTTGAGCGCGCTCAGATGCATGGCGATGGCCCGGCGCAGGGGCGCATAGCCCTTGGGTTCGCCATAGCCCATCAACATGGCGCGATCGCCCCGCATCAGCCGCGCCGAGATGCGCGCCCAATGGGCCATCGGAAAGGCCTCCAGCGCGGGCAGCGCGGTGACGAAGGCGCCGCCTTCGTGCGGCAGCCAGGAGCGGGGCGCGAATTCGTCGCGGGCATGGCTGATCTTGTAGGACAGCCGCGGCTTGGCGCCCGTCGACGCCGACAGGTCCGACAGTTTCGCGGGCCGCTGGCTGTCCAGCGCATCCGACACGAAGGTGCCCGAGCCCACGCGCGACACCAGCATGCCCTCGGCCACCAGCCGGTCGACCGCGTCGATGACGGTGGTGCGCGACACGCCGGTTTCCTTGGCCAGCGTCCGCGTCGCCGGCAACCTGTCACCGGCGCGCAACCCACCCGTCAGGATCACGTCGCGCAGGGCAAGGTAAAGCTGGACGGATATGCTTTGGCGCGAGCTGCGGTCAAGCTGGATCGAGGACAGCAAAGCGCCGGCGGTCTGTTTCATGGGCCCTCCGGATTGGACCAGAACCATTCGCGAAATGGATATGTTCTGCAGACCACTTTTGATACAGCCTGCATCAACCGATATCAATTCACCTATTCGGCCGGGGATCATGAAACTTAAGACGATCGAAACTTTTTCAGATGAATTTGTCTGTTTTGTACGCATCGAAACGGAGAATGGTACAAAAGGCTGGGGCCAGGTTGCCCCCTATTGTGCCGACATCACGGCCCAGGTGCTGCACCGGCAGGTCGCGCCGCACGTGCTGGGGCGCGAGTGTGACGATGTCGACGCGCTGCTGGACCATGTGCGCGACCGCGAACACAAGTTCCCCGGCGCCTACCTGCGCCGGGCGATGGGCGGGGTCGACACGGCGATCTGGGACATGCGCGGCAAGGTCGCAGGCAAGCCGGTCTGCGAATTGATCGGCGGCACGCCGGGGCGGATCCGCGCCTATGGCTCGTCGATGAAACGCGACATCACGCCGAAGGCCGAGGCCGACCGCCTGCTGCGGTTGCGCGCGGAAAAGGGGTTCGACGCCTTCAAGTTCCGCATCGGCGCCGAGGTCGGGCGCGACCAGGACGAATGGCCCGGCCGGACCGAGGAGATCGTGCCGCTGATGCGCAAGACGATGGGCGACGACGTGGCGCTGCTGGTCGATGCCAATTCCTGCTATTCGCCGGCCAAGGCGATCGAGGTCGGGCGGATGCTGATCGACAACGGCATTTCGCATTACGAGGAACCCTGCCCCTACTGGGAATTCGACCAGACCAAACAGGTCACCGATGCGCTTGAGATCGACGTGACGGGCGGCGAACAGGACTGCATGATGGCCAACTGGAAGGGCATGATCGACGGGCGCATCGTCGACGTGCTGCAGCCGGATATCTGCTACCTTGGTGGGATATCCCGCACCCTGCGGGTGGCGCGGATGGCCGAGGCCGCCGGCATGGCGATCACGCCGCACGCGGCGAACCTGTCGCTGGTGACGCTGTTCACCATGCACCTGCTGCGCGCCATTCCGAACGCGGGCAAATACCTGGAATTCTCGGTCGAGGGGCAGGATTATTACCCCTGGCAGGAGGGGCTGTTCACCACCGATCCCTACGCGGTGGTCGATGGCAAGGTCACCGTGACCGACGCGCCCGGTTGGGGGATCGAGGTGTCGCCGGACTGGCTGGCCAGATCCACCTACCAGGTGTCGCGGCTGGACTGATCTACAGCTCGATCCTTGGGTCGGCCACGGCCTGCAGCATTTCGATCATCAGGTTGAAGAGGATGTAGAACGCCCCGAAGACAAGCGCCACGCCCAGCACCGCCGGCAGGTCGGAGCTGGCGAAGCTTTGGACCATGTAAAGGCCAAGGCCGGGCCAGGCGAAGATGCGTTCGACCACCAGCAGGTTGCCGAAGATCAGGCCCAGCAGCAGCCCCAGCATCGACAGCGGCGCGGAGGCGGCGTTGCGCAGCCCGTGGCGGACGATGGTGCGGAAATCCGACAGGCCCTTGCCCCGGGCGGTTTCGATATAGGGCTGGTCCAGCACGTCGTGCAGCGCGCTGGCCAGGCTGCGCCCCAAGGCCACGGCCAGGGGCAGCGCCATGGCGATGGACGGCAGGACCAGGTGGCGCAGGGCCGAGACGACGACTTCGGGCCGGCCCAGCAGGATGCCGTCAAGCACCATGAACCCGGTGGGCCCGGCAAAGCGGCGGATGCCGATGCGCCCTGCCCCGGGCAACCAGTCCAGCTGGAACCAGAAGACATAGACCAGCAGCATCGCCGACAGGAAGATCGGCAGCGATCCGGCGGTCAGCATGACCAGGCGGATGGGCGCGGTGCGGCGGGCCAGCGTCATGGCAATGGCGAAGGCCAGCGCCATGAGGATGCCGAGGATCAGCGAGGTCACCACCAGTTCCAGCGACGCCGGGAGGTAGCGCAGCAGGTCATCGGTTACCGGCTGTCGCGTGCGGATCGAGGTGCCGAGATCGCCGTGCAGGACCCCCTTGAGAAAGCGCGCGTATTGGGCCGGCAGCGGATCGTTGAGGCCAAGCTGGTCTCGGACGGCCTCGACAGTGGCGGCGGGGGCCGCCGGGCCGGTCAGCGCGCGGGCCGGATCGGCGGGGATGACCGCCTGCAGCAGGAAGACGATGATCGTGGTGACCCAGAGCACGACGATCAGGCCGGCGATGCGGCGCAGAAGATAGACCGCCATGGCTCAGGCCCCCCGGATCATGCGGCGCAGCCCGTCGCCGGCCAGGTTCGCCAGAAGGCACATGACAAGGATCGCGCAGGCCGGCAGGATCGGCTGCCACCAGAAGGCGGTCAGCGCGTCGACGGACCCGGCGGTCATGGCGCCCAGTTCGGGGGCCGGTGCGGGCTGGCCGAGGCCCAGGAACGACATGAGCGAGATCGTCATGACCACGTTGGCGACATCCAGCGTTGCGGTGACCAGAAGCGCCGGGATCACGCCGGGGGCGATGTGGCGCAGGATCAGCGCCGCGCCTTTCGCCCCGCCGGTGCGGGCGGCTTCGACAAAGGGGCGCGCCTTGATGCGGCGGACCTCGTCGCGCACGATCCGGGTGTACCAGGGCCACCAGAAGATGGTGATCGCGATCATCGTGTTGATCAGCCCCGGCCCAAGCGAGGCGACGACGGCCAGGGCGATCAGCGTGGCGGGCAGCACCAGGCACAGTTCCACCAGGCGCATGATGGCAAGGTCGGTGACGCCGCCGACGGTGCCCGCGATGAGGCCGAGCGTGCTGCCGAAGATCAGCGCCACGAGGATGATGCCCAGGCCGGGAAGCCAGGTGTAGGTGACGCCCAGCAGGATGCGGCTGAAAAGGTCGCGGCCGACCTGGTCGATGCCGAAGACATGCGGCCAGGCGGGGGCAAGGTTGGCGTCGGCGACGCGCAGGTAGGGGTCGAACGGCGTGATGAACGGGGCGATCAGCGCCAGCAGTGTGACAAGGGCGACGCCGACCAGGGCGGCGGTTTCCAGGCCACCCATGCGGCGGGCAAGCCGGGCCAGCGGGCCGGTCGGTTGGCAGGGGGCGGTGCGTATCATGACAGGCGTGGGACGGCAGAGACGAGCGTTTTTGTATAAGGCGCCTGGGGTGCGGCGATGACCGTTTCGGCGGGCCCCTGTTCGACCAGGCGACCGGCTTCCAGCACGGCGATGCGGTCGGCGATCAGGCGGGCGGCGGCAAGGTCGTGGGTGACGAACAGCATGCCAAGGCCCCTGTCGCGGCGGATGGAGTTGAGCAGGTTCAGCGTCTGCGCGGCAAGCGAGACATCCATGGCGCTGATCGGCTCATCGCACAGCAGCACGCGCGGCGGGTCGATCAGCGCGCGCGCGACGGTGGCGCGCTGGCACTGGCCGCCGGACAATTCCGAGGGCAGCGCCGTGGCCAGCGCCGGATCCAGGCCGACGCTTTGCAGGGCGTCGGTGACGCGGGCGGTGATCTCCGCTTTGGACATCGCGCGGTGGGCCAGGCGTTCGCCGATCTGGCGGCCGATGCCGAGCCAGGGGGTCAGCGCGCCGGGCGCGTCCTGAAAGATGACCTGCGGGGGGACGTTGCCGGCGCGGGCGACCTGGCCGTCGTCGGCGGTCTCAAGCCCGGCGGCGATGCGCAACAGGGTGGATTTGCCCGACCCGCTTTCACCGACCAGCGCCACGCATTCGCCTTCGTCGATGACCAGGTCGATGCCGTCGAGGATGCGTTTCATGCCGCGCCGCCCCCAGCGGTCGCGTTTGCCGACGGGGAAGGATTTCGCGATGCGGAAGAGTTCCAGCGCGCGTTTGCGGCCCGGCGACCGGGCGGGCCATTGCGGTGCGGGATCGCGTTCGGTCGCGGCGGCGGTCACCGGGTGCAGGCAGGCGGCGCGGCGGCCGCCCTGCCCGGTCAGCGGGGGCCGGGCGTCGGCGCAATCGGGCCGGGCCCGGGTGCAGCGGGGACGGTAGGGGCAGCCGGTGGTCGCGGGTTTCTGGCCGGTGGACGAGGCCGGCACCGGCAACGGGCGGCTGCGGTCCGAGCCCAGGTCGAAGCGGGCGCGCAGCAAGGCGCCGGTATAGGGATGGCGGGGCGCGGAGATGACCGGGGCGGCGGGGCCGTCTTCGACCAGCGTGCCCGCGTAGCAGACAAGGATGCGGTCGGCGAGATGGGCGGCGACGGACAGGTCGTGGGTGACGAACAGAACCGCTGTCCCTTCGTCCCGCAATCCGGCGATCAGGTCCAGGATCTGGGCCTGCACGGTGACATCCAGCGCCGTGGTGGGTTCGTCGGCGATCAGCAGTTTGGGCCGCGCGACCATGGCCATGGCGATCAGCGCGCGCTGGCGCTGGCCGCCCGACAGCCGCGAGGGGTAGCTGGCCATGATGCGCGGCGGATCCGGCAGGCCCATGCGGGCAAGCCAATCCAGCGCCTGCGCCTGCGTCGCGCCGCTTTCGCGCATCTGGCGGCCGACCTTCATGGTGGGGTTCAGCGCGCCCATCGGGTTCTGGGGCACCGCGCGCACATCCCCTGCCCTTGCCTTGCGCAACTGCGCATCGGTCGCGCCGACGATCTCCTGCCCCGCCAGGCGGATGGAACCGGATATGCCCTGCAACGCGCCCTTGGGCAGAAGGCCCTGGATCGCCTTGCCGATGGTCGACTTGCCCGACCCGGATTCCCCCACCAGCGCGACGATCTCGCCCGGGTTGACCGCAAAGCCGACCCCGTCGAGCACGCGCGCCGTGACGCCATCGCGGGCCAGGTCGACGGTCAGCCCGGTGACCTGCACCACCGGGCCTGTCGGTTTGGCGTCAGTCATAGTAGTCGGGCGCCAGTTTGAGACCCAGAAGCAGGTTGTGATCGTGGGTCAGGAACAGCGTGGCGTCATGCGCCGTCACCAGGTCGTTGATCCGGTGGATCGACGCCATGGCGTCTTCGTCGTTGGTGGACCCGCCGGGCAGCACAAGGTCGGTGAAGTTCTCCATCAGGTCGCCCACGTCGGCGGCCAGCACCGCCGTGCCCAGGTGCGGCAGGTCAACCACCATCGACTGGTGGCCGGGCGTATGGCCGGGCGTGAATTTAAGCGACACGCCCGCCATCAGATCGTGATCGCCGTCGATGATGTCCCAGTTCAGACCTTCGATGTCGTAATCCTCGCGGAAGAAGGCGGGCGGCGTGGGGTCGCCCATGGCGTAATCCCATTCGCGTTTCTGCACGACGAACCGCGCCTTGGGCATGTGGCGGATATGGCCCGAATGATCCCCGTGCAGATGCGACAGCACCACCGTGCCGATATCGCCCCAGCCCAGCCCCAGCCGCGCCAGCTGGGGCCCCAGTTCGTGCATCTCCTTCACCACCGGCGGCGGGTTCCAGTTGGTGGACAGGAAGTGCTTGTGCAGCTGGTCCGGGTCGCGCAGGTGCCATTCGTCGATGCCGGCGTCGAACATGACCCAGCCGTCATCCGTATCCAGAAGGTAGACCGTGATCGGCACCGACAGGATGACGTGCGGGTGGCGGTCGCGGGTCGATACCGTCTTTGGAATGATCTCGAACCCGCAGAGCAGGACGTAAAGCCGTTTGACCTTGGTCATGGTCATTCGGCCCAGCGAACGGTGCCGAAGTCGATGTTGCCCGGCGGGAAGACGGGGCGCGTGCCGATGTCGGTCAGCCCCGCGGCATGGACGACGACTTCTTCGATATCGGCCAGCGGGATGTACATGCCGGCATCGAACCACAGGTGCCCGGCCTGTTCGTACAGTTTCGCCGCCTCGGCCTTGTCGGCGACGGAAAACGCCTGGCCCACGATGTCGTCGGCCTCGGGCAGCGAGGCGCCCAGCAGGTTCAGCACCGCGCCGGTGGTGTAGAAGACGCTGGCCTGGGTATCGGGGTGCGCCGCGTCGGGGCTGGACCGGGTGATCAGCAGGTCCGGCGCGCTGTCCAGGTCGTCCTTCAGCCCGTAGACCGCGCCGGCGGGCAGCGTCAGGATCTGCACATCGACGCCGATGGCGGCAAGGTTGGCGGCCATCAGGTCCGCCGCCTGGCCGACGTTGTCGGTGTTGCCCGCGCCGTAGCCCAGGGTCAGGGACAGGCCGCCGTGGGCCTCGATGATGGCCTTGGCGGCGTCCATGTCGGTGGGGAATGCGACCGGCTGTTCGGGCGTCAGCATCGCGGCCTGGTACAGCGACAGCGCCGGGGTGGCGTAATCGGCGAAGGCGTCCCCGATCCAGGTGTCGGGCGCGATGGCGGTCAGCACGGCCTTGCGGATCTCGGGGTCTTCCAGGACGGATCCGGGTTTGACGAAGGCCTGGACCAATGCCATGGCGGGCGCGGAATAGATGGCCAGCCCCGGCGGCAGGGCGGCCAGCTGGGCATAGGGATATCCCACGGGGATCGCATCGATATCCCCGGCGCGCAGCTGCAGGATCTGCTGGCCGATGTCGGGCACCACGGGCAGTTCGATCGTGTCGAAGAACGGCTTTTCACCGTAATAATCGTCGAACTTCGTCAGCACGTATTCCGACCCGCGGTCGAAGGTGGTCAGCTTGAACGGCCCGGTGCCGACGGCATGTTCGATGAACCAGTCGGGGTCGTCGCCATGATCGGCAATGGCCTTGGCCGAGATGATCTTGGGGCCCCAGGGGCTGGCCAGCGTGTCCAGGAACGAGGGTTGCGGCATGCCCATGGTGATCACGACGGTGTCGTCGTCGGGGGCGGTGATGGATGTCACGTTCCACAGGAAGTAGTGCAGCATCATCTTGTCGCTGCCGCGCCGGTCCAGAGCGGTCAGGACCGCCTGGGCATTCACCGGCGTGCCGTCGTGGAAGGTGGCGCCGTCGACAATGTCGAACGTGTAGGTCAGGCCGTCGTCGCTGACGCTGAAATCCTCGGCCAGCAGACCCACGATGTCGGTGGTGCCCGGCGCGTATTCGACCAGCCCCTCGTAGACGTTGTTGATGGCGCTCAGCGCGCCGACCTCGAAGGCGTTGTCGGGGTCGAAGGATCCGATGTCGGTGATATAGGGCACGCGCAGGATTTCCTGCGCGGCGGCGGGAAGGGCAATGGCCGTCAGCGCGGCGGCAACAAGGCACGAATACCCTTTGAAGCGAGGCATGTCTGGTCTCCGTTGTCGTTCAATGGACGACCGGGGAAGAGAGCGTGGGGGACCCGGCCGAAATTCGGCTGCAGTGCTCTCCCGGGCTTTTGTCCCGCCGTGTACCGCGCCGAAGGGGCGACGCGGCGATACCTCTCGGACCAGCCCGGCCCTGGCCGGCGGAACCCTAGGCATCCTGCCTGTCCCAGATTAGGGAGCAGGTTTCCACCCCGCCAAGTTCTGTCTGGCCATGGCGGGGGCAAATGGGAAGTATGCGCCTCATTTCCGGCGCGCTGCCCGGAAATGAGGCGGCGTGTCGCGGTGCGGACTGATCAGCGGATCAGATTGCCGGTTCGGGAAAGCGCGCGCGGGTGCGGTTGGCGAAGGCCACGAGCGAGAGCATCACCGGCACCTCGACCAGCACGCCCACCACCGTGGCCAGCGCCGCGCCGGAGGTCAGGCCGAAAAGGCTGATGGCCACCGCGACCGCCAGTTCGAAGAAGTTCGACGTGCCGATCATGGCGCAGGGCGCGGCGATGCGGTGGGGCACCTTCAGCAGGAAGGCCGCGCCATAGGCCAGCGCGAAGATGCCGTAGCTTTGGATCAGGATCGGCACGGCGATCAGGACGATGACCATGGGTTGCGCCAGGATCGTCCTGCCCTGCAGCCCGAAAAGGATGACCACCGTGGCGATCAGGCCGACCATGGACCAGGGGCCGACACGGTGGGAAAATGCCTCGATGGCCTGCGGCGACCCCAGGCGGCGGCGGGTGATCAGACCGGCGACCAGCGGCAGAACGACATAAAGGATCGTGGACAGGACCAGCGTTTCCCAGGGGACCTGAATATCGGTGACGCCCAGCAGGAAAGCCACGATGGGGGCGAAGGCCACCACCATGATCAGGTCGTTCACCGACACCTGCACCAGCGTATAGGTCGGATCCCCCCGGGTCAGCTGCGACCAGACGAAGACCATGGCGGTACAGGGCGCCGCCCCCAGCAGGATCAGCCCGGCGGTATATTGCGCGGCGTTCTCGGGCGAAATCCAGGGCGCGAAGACATGATCGAAGAACAGCACCGCCAGCAGCGCCATGGTGAAGGGCTTGATCAGCCAGTTGACCACCAGCGTGACCAGCAGCCCCTTGGGCTGGCGCGCCACCCCTGCGACGGCAGCGAAATCGACGCCGACCATCATCGGGTAGACCATCGCCCAGATCAGCACCGCCACCACGAGGTTCACGCTGGCCACCTCGGCCGCGGCGATCAACGACACCAGCCCCGGGGCCACAAGGCCGATCAGGATGCCGCCGGCCATGGCCAGCGCCACCCAGACGGTCAGGTATCGTGCGAAGATGCTCATGGGGTCGGTCCTTGTGGCTGTCTTTCAGGTCTGGCGGGTCGGTGTCTGGCGGGTCGGTGGTACATCGTCAGTGCGACAGGAAGACGTCAGCCCCCGCCCCGGGATGCGGTCAATCCTGCCGCAGGAAGCGGCCCAGCCCCTCTTCGTCCAGCATCTCGACCGTCATGTTCAGGCCATCCGCCCCGGTCGCGAAGTCCACGCGCGAGACCGAGCCTTCGGGCTGGTTTTCCGTCAGCGGGTGGATGATGAAGGTGTCGCCGTCCCAATGCTGCATCGGATAGGCGCGGGCGGCGGGACCCAGGTGCAGGACAAGCCCGGCATCGGTGTTCACGACATTGGCCAGGCCGAAATAGGTGTTGTCATAGGCGCCCACATAGACATCGGCCGCTTGCGCCGGGGTCGGGTCGGCGGGAGGTTCGGCGCCCACCAGGCTGCCCATCGGCGCGCTGAGCGCGGCCATGATCGGGCCATAGGCGGCCAGCCAGTCGCGGGTGTCGAGCCCCAGTTCGGCGCGATCCAAGAAGGTGGCCGACAGGGATTCCGCGGCGCCGGTGGGCAGCGCGTTGGTCAGCACGACGATGCCAAGGTCGAGGTCCGGGATCATGACGTAATTGGTGGACGCCCCCAGGGCGAAGGCGCCGGAATGGCTGATCTCGACCCGGCCCGAGGCGCGCACGCCGACGCCGAAACCGTAGCCGTAGGTGCTGCCGCGCGCATTCATCGCCATCGGCAGCCCGTTGATCGTCTGGGGCGAGATCGCGGGGCGCAGGGCGTCTTCGGGGATCAGCTGCGTGTCGCCCGCCTTGCCGCCCGCCAGCACCATCGCCATCCAGCGCGCCATGTCATTGACCGACGAACTGACACCGCCCGCCGGGCTTTGCGCATCGGGCTGGCGCAGGTCGGCGACGACATACCCGTCCGCCCCCGGCACATGGCCCGAGGCGCGGTTGTCGCGCGCCATGAAGTCGGCATAGCGCGAGCTGGTCGAGGACATGCCGAGCGGGTCATAGATCGCGCGATCCGACAGCGTCGCCCAGTCAGTGCCCGCGGTGGTCGCGACGGCTTCGGCGGCGGCGGTCAGGCCAAAGTTGGTATAGGCGTAATGGTTGCGGAAGGCGGCCTGCGGCAGCTGGCCGAGGCGTTCCAGCACGGCGTGGCGGCCATAGCCCAGGTCTTCGAGATCATCGCCCGCATGGTCCGGCAGGCCGGAGCGGTGCGCATAAAGATCCCCCACCGTCACGTGGGCGCTGACCCAATCGTCGCCCATGTCGAACCACGGCAGGGCGTCGTGCACGGGCGTGTCCCAACCGATCACCCCTGCCCCCACCTGCGCGGCCACCACCGTGGCGCCCACCGATTTCGACAGCGATGCCAGCTGAAAGACCGTATCGGCATCGACCGGGTCGGGCTGGCCCACGGCGCGGATGCCAAAGCCCCTGGCATAGACGGTCTGCCCGTCATGGACCACGGCGACGGCCAGGCCGGGGATGCCGGTGCGATCCAGCATGTCCTGCGCCAGCGTGTCGAGGCTGGCGATGGCGGCGTCGATGCGGTCGTCGGGCACCGGCAGCAGGACGGTCCGGGGCGGCGCAGGCATGGGATCGGGCAGCGCAAAGGCGGGCATCTGCTGGGCCTGGGCCACCGGAGACAGGCCCAGGATCAGGGCAACGGCCGCGCAGGCGCCGGATCGGGGGAAATGCAACATGAAGAAACCTTTGTCGTTGGAGCGCAACCATTTGGGCGCGACGGTAGCCGTGCCGATCACGCCCATCAAGCGTGGCCGGCAGAGGGACGATGATCGGGGGTCCGGCGCGCCATTTTCGCCAGTCGTGACATATGCGCCAGCCTTGGGGATGCCGAGAAATCTCTTGCGGAACGCCCGCACAGGACCCATCTAAACCGGGAAGGATTTTCCTTTCACGTGTTTTTGAAGACCTGAACCGATTTTGAACCCTAACGATTTGCCCCGCGCAGGGGCCTGTTGCGTCAATGGTATCCACGACCCTCTCCGCTGAATACGCCCTTGCGGCCGGCCTGGCCGCCACGCCGCTGGCCGTCGTCGCGGTGTCCGGTTTTGTCGGCTGGTCCGCAGCGCCCGCGCGCCTTGCGACATTGATCGCGGCGGCGATCGGGCTGGCGCTGTGCCTCGATCTGGCGGTGGCGCAGGGCCATGGCCGGCGGGAACCGCAGCTTGTCCTCGCGGCGCTGGTGCTGCTGGGGGTGGTTGTCGCCATGGCGATCAGCCGGTCGGCCACGCTGGCCTGGGCGATGTTCGCCGCCGCCACCGGCCTGACCTGGGCGCTTGCCGCTGTCCTGATTTTCTTTCGACTGGAACGCCTTTTCTGACCAAACACGGGATTTCGACCATGTATTTGACCGCCAACCACACGTTCAGTCAGCTTTATGCCTCGACCATCGCGCCCCTGCTGCGCCGCGCGGCGGGCCAACCGGAAAAGATCCGGCCAAGGGCGCGCACCAGGGCGGTCACAGCCTGTGCCCTGGCCTGTGTCCTGGCCTGTGTCCTGACCGGCGGCCTGATCCTGGGCGGGGTGGTCTTCCTGGCGCCCGATATCCAGACGGCGCTGTTCCTGCTGGGCTTCGCCGCCTTTTCGACCCTGATCCTGTGCGGCGTGATGATGCGCGAACCGCACCGCGCGATCGATGCCCGCCTGGCCGAACATACCGGCGAGATCCTGGCCGGACATGCCTGTGACGGCACCTACGTGCAGACCGCGCCGCTGGACTGGCTGCCGCTGAAGCGAATGGCCGAGATCGGGGTGATCGGATGGGGCGGTTCCTGCCACATGGGCGCCGGGCTGGAAGGCGGCTGGCAGGGCAAGAGGTTCCGCATCGCGTCCGTCCACAAGACCAGGAAGATAAGCGGCGACACGGACAGCGACGACCGGAGGGTGGTGTTTTCGGGCCTGGTGATGCGGACCGACTGGCACCGGCCCATGCCGCTGATCGTGATCCGTCCAAGGACGCTGGTCGGCGATCATGCGTCGGTGCGCACGCATGTGTCGCAGATGCCGCAGTGGATCCTGGGACATGACGGCTTTGATGCGCGGTTCGAATTGTGGTCGCGCAGCGGCACGATCGCCCGCCAGGCGCTGGGACCGGAATTCGGCGATTGCTTCCTTCGCTTCGCCGATGCCTTCGCCCGGGGCGGTGCCCATGCGGGCCATGTGGCGGCGGTGTTCGACGGGATGACCCTGCTGCTGGCGGTGGAACGGCACGAGACATTCCTGGACCTCGACTCCCACGGGCTGGACGAGACAGCCTTTCAGGACAAATGCGCCGGCGTGATCGAAGAGATGCGCCTGCCCTGCCGGATGATCGACACGCTGACCGGCGCGGCCTGATCCCGGGGCGCCGACGCCGTCACAGACGGCTTCGGGGTTCGCCGTAATGCATGTAGTTGACCCAGGCGGTCGCGGTCGCCCCCTCCTGTTTCCCCAGCTTGCAGCGCGCGGAGGTGACCGAAGTGCCCAGGTCCTCGGACTCGACGCTGCCGTAGAAGGTGCGCGCAAAGATCTCGGCCGCGGCGTCGCCCACCGGCCAGATCGTCCCGATCAGGTGCGACACGCCCCCCAGCATGAAGGCCTCGGCCAGGCCGGTCATCCGTTCGACCATCTCGGGGGCCGACACATCCTCCAGGGCGCGGTCATTGGGATCGGACCGGCGCACGCGACCGGATTCGCAGGCGTTCAGGAACACCAGCCGGGGCAGTGACACCAACCCCGCCACGTCCGATCCGAACAGGTATTCCCGGCCCGCCAGGACCAGCCCGCTGTGCGCCCGGTCGTTGGGGTCGAAGAACGCGTGGCCGGCATAGTGAAAGACGTCGATCGCCGCGTCACTGTCCGACAGCCAGTGGGTCAGCTGATCCTTGGTGGCCGCATTGCCCAGCAGGCCACCGCGCGGCAGCAGTTCCATTTGTTTCAGCCCGTCGCCGGCCAGGCCCGCGATCATCTGCCCTTCCTTCAGCGCGCCCGGCAGGTCGTTCGTGGGGTTGGCCACCAGGAACAGCCGCAACGCCCGTTCGCCGCGCTGGCGGGTGCGCGCGCCCCGCGACCGGCTGACCGCGCCGGCGGTGTTCAGGTAGCGCCGGTTCACCCCGCCGTTCAGCGCGATGGGCTGGCCGTCCGCATGCAACAGCTCCCATGGAATGCGGCTGGCCCAGGGGTTGTTGGTCACCGCCAGCCCGCCCGCCGGGTCCAGGTGCAGCTTGTCCTGCATCGTGTCGTCGAAGATCAGGTTGCGCAGCTCGTCGGACAGGGTCTTCAGCTGCCCGGCGCTGCCGGCCTTCTTCAGCCGCCCGACCAGGTCGTCGAGATGGGCCAGCGGCAGTTTCACCTGGCTGGGCGTGACGGCGGCCAGGTGGTCGTCGCCGTAAGTGCTTTGGGTGTTGCCACGCGCGAAACTGACTTCCAGCTTCAGGCATTCCTGCCCCGGTTCGCCGAACACCTCGCCCAGGGCGGTGAAACTGTCGGGCATCCGGTCGGTGCGCGGCTGGGCATAGACCAGCCCGCGTTCCTGCGGCGTCGCTTCCAGCACGTCCAGGTTCAGCACGATCTCGCAATTCTCGACCTGGAACCGGGCAAAGATCTGCGACAGGCAGCGTTCCAGGTCGTCGTAGCGGTCGCCGTTCATCTCGCACACGGTGATGCGGCTGAACAGCTGGTCCTCGTCCCAGCGGGCCAGCGCTTCGAACATGCCGTCAAACAGCGCGCGGAAGATGGCGTCGCCGTCGATGCCGGTGCCAGCGGCCCAAAGCACCGTGGCGAAAGACGTGATCTTGGATACGCACAGCGCGCGGGTCAGGTTGCGCCCGGCGATCTGGACCGCCGCTGTCAGCCGTTCGGCCTTGCCGATGGGGCCCAGGCCCACGACGATGACGTGCGGTGTACGCAGAAGGTAGCTGGGCGTGGGCAGGAACGTGACCTCGCCCAGGCGTCCGGTGATCTGGCCGTCGACCACCATTTCCGACAGCGCGCCGCCAAGCGCGCGGTCGATCGCACCCGCCGCCCCGCCCAGCGTGGGCACGCCCTGGAACACCCCGATCACGAAGGCGCCCGAGGCCGCGTGCAGGATGTTGCCCCGCAGCAGATCCACGTTCAGCCGCCGCCGTGGCGCGCTGCTTTTGACGTAGCTGAAGGTGCGGCGCGGGGCCCCGGGCACTTGTTCGGGCGTCATGTCCAGCGGGTCGTCGGCGGGGAAATCCACGTCGCCACGGGTGGCGAAGGCGCCCATGATCTGGTCCTCGCGGAACCGGTCGCGCGCCTCTTCCGCGGTGGCGGGCAGGTCCTGCTTGCGCTGGCGCTCAAGCTCGCTTGCCGCGGTTTCGCGCGTGGGGCCCGCCGCGCGGGACGGCGCGGTTTCCAGCCGCCGCGTGGTCTGGCGCCGCAGGATGTCGGCGGTGCCATGGATCACCGGCACCTGGTTGCAAAGCCATCCGTGCACGCCCGCAAAGTAATAGCGCTGCGCCGGGTCCCCCATCTCGGCCAGGTCGCGCGGCACGGTGCCGTCGCCCTGGTCCGATCTGGTGAAGATCAGGTCGTCGTCGGTCTTGCGCGCGCCGGTGATCGTGTCCTGCCCATAGCCCACGATCTGGACAAACCGCTTGTCCGGCGCCGGCAGGTCGGTCTGTGCCTGAAGCGCCGCCGCCAGCAGCCCGGCCTGGGGCACCACGCCGCCCGCGGGCCACCACGTGGCATCGAAATAGGCCTCGTCACGCCTTGCGGGAGACGGCATCATCTCAAGCAGGCCGGGGAAGTGGGACAGGTACTTTTCCACCACGACCTTGGTGCCCATCCCCTTGGTGATCCGGCCCAGCTTCAGCACGTAATCATGCACCACGCGCATGACTTCGACCGGCGAATAGGACCCCAGGTTGGGCGTGCCGATGGTGACGATGCGCGGCACCTCGTCGGGCCCCAGCAGCGTGGCCACCTTGCGCGCCACCAGCCCGCCCATGCTGTGACAGACCAGAGCCGCCGGTTCGCCGCCCGAGCGGATCGTTTCGGCCGCGCGGCGGCCCAGTTCGTCTATGCCGAACCGCCAGTCGAAGGGCAGGAAGGCAACGTCGAACCCTTCCCACCGCAGCCGGTATTTCATCCGCAGATAGGCCGACCACAGCACCCCGCTGGCCACCACGTTGCCGGGCGTGCCGTCAAAGGCCAGTTTCGCGATGCCGCCCTGGTACAGATCGCCGAAATCCAGCCAGACCAGGTCCAGCCCCTGCGGCGTCTGCACCGACAGCTTGGACCCCATGATGCCGGGCAGGATATAGACCTTGCGGATGCCGCTGGCCCGGGTTTCGGGCCGGTCGGGCGGCGTGGCTTCGGCCAGCCGGCTCAGCTCCCTGCGCAGCTCGGGGCCGAAATAATCGTCCAGCGCCTGCAGGTTGGTGCGCCCGCTCAGGGCCTTGTCGATTTCTTCCTCGGTCAGGTGCGAGACATCCATGGACAATCCCCCCTTTTGCCGGATGGATCATCGGGAAATGGTCCTTGGATAAAATCCGGCCTGAATGAAATATCAATTCAATATGGGGTTTTCATATATCGGATGGCCGATTCTGACAATCCGCGCGGCACGGAATTGGAATTCGCGCCCGAATTGCGGCGCGTGCTTTCGCATGGGATGGAAATGATCCGACGATCCAGACTATAGGGGCGTTGACCGATCCCGGGTTATTTCGGGACATTTCCACAGGCGGACAACGCAAAGACCGCGTCAATTACAGGCCGACGACTATCGCCCGAATTGGCCATGCGGCCCCATAAACACCGGATCACGCCGCCCGCCCCCGCAGCACGATGGCCGCGTGATAGGCCGGGTCGCCATAGGCCCCCATCCGCATCAGCGTTTCCAGCGGCACCGGAATGCAATCCACGTCCGCCGGGCCTTCGCCATCGTCGGGTTCCGCCCAGGGATCGTTGACCAGGAACAGCCCGTCGCGTTCGCCGTGGATCAGCACCCAGTGTGGCGCATGGTGGTCGTGGGTATGGCACTGGTCGATCAGCAGGATCACCTGCCCCCCCGCCCGGACCGCGCGTGTCAGGTCATCGCCGCTCAGCGGTTCGGGACGGACATCGAGTCCGGCCAGCGCCTCGTCGCGGAACTCCGACTGGACAAAGCGCATCAGGTCCTTCTTGGCCTCGGTATTGGCGCGGTCCAGCAGCACCGCCTCGGTCGCATCGAAATGCAGCGTCAGGTCGAACCCGCGCCGCGCGGCGGCCAGCGCCACGCCGTAGGGGTCGCAGCCGCCCGGCCCGGTCAGGCCGATCATCGTCGTCGCCTCGCGCCAGATGGCGATTTCGGTGCTGCGGGTGACCGCCCCCATCGCCATGGCCAGCGAAACCGGGCCGCAGGTGAAGCCGGTGCTTTGCACGTAATGGCCGGTGTGATGCGGGCTGATGATCGGATCGCCCAGCCAGCGTTGGGCATAGCCGCGACCGGTCTCCTCAAGCCCCAGCGCGGTCACAGCGTCGGGCAGATCCGGCGTTGCCCGGATCAGGGGGACGCCGCGCGCGCGGGCAAAGGCTTTGACCGCGCCGGCCAGCTCGGCCTCGTCCGCCGAACAGCACGACCAGCCGGTGACCATCAGCATCTGCGCGGTGCGCCGCTGGCGCAGCGTCGCCCAGGCCGACGGCGCGCCGGGGCCGCCGATGCCGACCGCATGCACATGGGCGCCGTTTGCCGTGGGCACCGGCGCGTGGCCGTCGGGCAGCGCATCCAGCGCGATCTGGAAGGGGTTCATGGTCAGGTCGTCGGGCATCACATCACCTCTGCCGCCGGGGTTGCCAGGTGGGCCAGGCAGTCGCCGCGCTGCACCAGCCCGGGATGGCGCAGGCAGAACACCGTTCCGCCGCGCTGGAAATGCTGGTCCTGCGGGGCATCGCCCAGGTCTTCGGTGCTCCAGACGCTACCGCAGAGCGCGCCGCCGTCAACCGCTTCGCCCAGATCCACCGCCGGTTCGAACAGGCCGGACCGGGTGGCGTAGACGTAATAATCCCTGCCCGCGATGCGGTATTCGGTGGCCGGGGCGACATTCGGCGCCGGATCGTCGATCAGGCCCCAGTGCGACAGCAAGCGGCGCAATCCCCGTTCCACCAGCCGGACACCGGCGCGCGACACCGATCCGCCGCCGCCGAATTCCCCGCCAAGCGAGATCACCTTCTGGCGGTTGGCTTCGGACGTGGAAAGGCGCGGATCGGGGGAATAATCCCAGACCACGATGCGTTCGGCGCCAAAGGCGCGGGCGGCCTGCAGCGCGGTGTCGTCGAAATCGGCATTGCCACTGCGCCGCGTCGATACGAACGGCAGGTATTGCAGGGACGACCCGCCGGCGTGGATGTCGTGGAAGTAATCCGCCATCGGCAGCAGCACGGTGCTGACGTAATCCGCGATGATCGCCGTCGGACCGCCCAGCGGATCGCCCGGGTAGGACCGGTTGAGGTTGCCGCCATCCTCGGTCGAGGTCCTCAGCCCCGCGCGGAAGGCGGGCGCATTCAGCATCGGCAGGGCGATAATGCGGCCCTTCACCTGATCGGGGTCGAGGCTGCGCAGCAGGCGGCGAATGGCCACCGGGCCTTCGTATTCATCGCCATGGGTGCCGCCGGTCAGCAGAACGGTGGGTCCGGGCGCGCCCGACATGACGGCCACGGGGATGGTCAGGACGCCATAGGCGGACCGGTGGACCGAATGCGGCAGGCACAGGTCGCCGGTCTGGTATCCGCGGGCCTCGTAATCGACGGTGGCCCAAATCGGGGTATTCAATTCGTGGTCTCCTCAGGGGCATCGGCAAGCGCATCGGCAAGGGCATCGGCAAGAGCATCGCCCCGGCGCGCGGCGGCACGCCGGTAAAGCTCCAGCGCGGCGGCGATCCGCGCGGGTGGCGCGGTGCGGGGCATGTCGAAATCGGGCAGCTGGTCGGCGAACCAGCAGGCGGCGGCATGCGGCGCGCCTTTCAGCGGGGGCGCCGACGTTGCGCACCGGTCGCGGGCATGCCCGCAGCGGGTGCGGAAAGCGCAGCCCGACGGCAGGTCCAGCGGGCTCGGCACCTCTCCGGTCAGCTGGATGCGGCGGTTCGCCTGGCCGGGCAGAGGTTCGGGCGTCGCCGACAGCAGCGCACGGGTATAGGGGTGGCGGGGGTGGTCGAAAACCGCGTCCGCCGGGCCTTCCTCGACGATGCGGCCCAGGTACATGACCGCGACCCGGTGCGAGATATGGCGCACCAGCGACAGCCCGTGCGAGATGAACAGCAGGCTGATGCCGGTGCGCGCCTGGATGTCCTGCAGGAGGTTGGCGATCTGTGCCTGGACCGAGACGTCCAGCGCCGAGACCGCCTCGTCACACACGATCAGTTCGGGTTCCGCCGCCAGCGCCCGGGCCAGCGCCACCCGCTGGCGCTGCCCGCCGGACAATTCGTGCGGATAACGTTCGGCGATGGCGGGGCGCAGGCCGACCAGCGTCAGCAGGTCGGCGACGCGCCGGCCAAGGGCGGCGCGGGGCACCAGCCCGTGCAGGTCGGCCGGTTCGGATATCAGCTCGCCCACCGACATCTTGGGGTTCAGCGACCCGAACGGATCCTGGAACACGATCTGGATCTGCCGGGCGCGGGCCTTGCCCTTCAGCGCAGGCTTGCCGTTGACCCGCATCGCGCCCCCGGTCGGTTTCTGCAAGCCCGCCACGATCTGGCCCAGCGTGGATTTCCCGCAGCCGGATTCGCCCACCAGCGCCACGATCTCGCCCTTGGGGATGCTCAGGCTCACGCCGTCCAGCGCCCGCAGGACCTGCCCCCGGCCCAGCAGGCCGGTGTGCACGCGGTAGACCTTGGTGAGGTTTTCCAGTTCCAGCAGGTTCATGCCCGGCCCCCCAGCGTTTCAAGGATCGGCGCGTGATGACAGGCGGATCGCCGGGGGCCGCCCCGCACCGGGTTCAGCGCCGGTTGGTCGGCCTTGCAGCGGACGTCGGCGAAAGGACAGCGCGGATGGAAATGGCAGCCGGGCGGCATGTGACGCGGGTCCGGCACGGTGCCGGCGATGGGCAGCATGGGCTCTCCGCGCCGGTTGAGTTGCGGAAGCGAGCCGAGCAGCCCCAGCGAATAGGGGTGTTCGGGGCAGTCGAAAAGGTCGTCCGCCGGCGCGGTTTCCACGGTACGCCCGGCATAAAGCACCATGACCCGGTCGGCCATTTCCGCCACCACGCCCATGTCGTGGGTGATGAAGATCGTCGCGGTGCCGTGTTCGCGCGACAGCTGCCGGATCAGGTCGAGGATCTGCGCCTGCACGGTGACGTCCAGCGCGGTCGTCGGTTCATCGGCGATCAGCAGGCGGGGCCGGTTGATCAGCGCCATGGCGATCAGCGCGCGCTGGCGCATCCCGCCCGACAGCTGGTGCGGATAGGCGCGCGCCCGGATCTCGGGCGACGGAATTCCGGTGGCGGCCAGCGCCTCGATCGCGTGGGCGCGGGCCTTGGACTTCGGCATATCCTCGTGCAGGCGGATCGCCTCGACCAGCTGGTCGCCGATGCGCTGGACGGGGTTCAGGGCCGTCGCGGGTTCCTGGAAGATCATCGCCATGTCCCTGCCCCGCATGGCCCGTTGCCGGACCGGATCAAGCGTCAGCAGGTCGCGCCCGTCATAGGTCATCCGGTCGGCCTGCATCGTGGCGGCGGGCGGCAGCAGGCCCATGATGGCCAGCGACAGGACCGACTTGCCCGACCCGCTTTCGCCGACCACGGCAAGGGTTTCGCCGGGGCTGACCGACAGGCTGATCCTGTCGAGCGCGGTCAGCGGGCCGGAGGGGGTGCGGAAAGTCACCGAAAGGTCGCCGATCGACAGAAGCGCCGGGGCGGTCCAGGCGGGATGGGTCACGTGTTTCACGACGCCCTCCGGTCACCGGCATCGCGCAAAGCGTCGCCCAGCAGGTTGAAGGACAGCACGATGATGAAGATCAGCGCCGAGGCAAAGGAGGATACGTGCGGCGCGATGAAGAGGAACGACCGCCCTTCGGCGGCGATGGCGCCCAGTTCCGCCGTTGGGGGCTGCAGGCCGAGGCCGAGGAACCCCAGCGTGGCCGCCAGCAGCACGGCATCCCCGAACGCCAGCGTCGTGTAGGTGAGGATCGGCGGATAGGCATTGGCCAGCAGGTAGCGGGTGATCAGCCGTCTGTCCGGCAGGCCGGCGGCGCGGCCGCTGGACATGTAATCCTGCGCCATGACGGAAAGCGCCGCCCCGCGCGAGATCCGGGCGATGCCGGGCATGACGGACAGGCCCACCGCGACGATCAGGCTGTCGAGCCCGGGGCCGAGGATGGCGGCCAGCGACAGGCCGAAGAGGATCGAGGGGAAGGACAGGAAGACGTCGATCACCCGCATGAAGACCGCGTCCAGACGGCGGTAAAAGGCGGCGCACAGCCCGATGGTGCAGCCGGTGATGCCGCCGAAGGCGGTGCCGGCGCAGCCGATCAGCAGCGTGGTGCGCGCGCCGTACAGCAGCCGGGTCAGCATGTCCCGGCCCTGGCTGTCGGTGCCCAGAAGATGGCCGTTTCCGGGAGGCTTGAGGCGCGAGCGGAGGGCGGTTTCGTAGGGATCATAGGTCGTCAGCCAGGGGGCGAAGATCGCCGCCAGCGCGATGATCAGCAGGACCGCCAGCGCGATGGCGACCATCGGATCCTTGCGCAGCCGCGCCCAGGTGCGGCTGGTGTTGGTGACGGAGGCGTCGGTCATGCCCGTGCTCCGATCCGGGGGTCGACCAGTTCGTTGACCAGGTCGACAAGGATGTTCACCAGCACGAAGGCCGAGGCGAGGAAGATGATCGCGCCCTGGGCCATCGGGTAGTCTCCGGCGATGATGGATCCCACGGCCAGCCGGCCGACGCCGGGCCAGGAAAAGATCGTCTCGGTCACCACGGCGCCGCCCATCAGCGTGCCGATCTGAAGGCCCAGCAGCGTGATGATCGGCAAAAGCGCCGTGCGCAGCGCATGGTGGACGATCACCCGCGCCTCGGACGCGCCCTTGGCGCGGGCGGTACGGACGTGATCGGCGTGCATGGCGTCCGACAGTGTCGTGCGGGTCATGCGCGCGATGGGGCCGACCAGGATCAGGCCCAAAGCGGTGGCGGGCAGGATGATGTGATCAAGGCCCGAAAGCGTCCAGATCGCACCGCCACGGCCCTGCACCGGGAAGGCGCGGGTGCGGGCGGCGAACTGAATCATCAGCAGGCCGACCCAGAACACCGGGATCGACACGCCCATGACGGAAACGGCCATCACGACGCGGTCAATGACACCCCCGCGACGCAGCGCGGCGTAGATGCCCAGGCCCAGGCCCGTCGGCACCGCCCAGATCATCGCGGCCAGCATCAGTTCCAGCGTCGGACCGGCGGCGCGGATCAATTCCGTGCTGACCGAGGCGTTGTTGATCACCGAATGGCCCATGTCGCCCGACAGGACCCGTTGGATATAAAGGAAGAATTGCACCATGACGGGCTGATCCAGGCCCAGGTGACGGCGGATCGCCTCGATCTCGGCCTCGGTCCCCTGCGCGCCGGCAATGGCGACGGCGGGATCGGCGGGAATGACCTGCAGCATCAGGAAGCCGATCAGCAGCACGCCGGCCAGCACGATGACAGACACGGCGATCCGGTTCAGCAGGCGGCGGATCATGCCGCCCTGCCCCGGCCGGTGCACGGCCCCCATTGGGGGCCGTGGTCTTGTGCGCCGCGAGTGATCATTTAAGGGCCAGTTGCAGGCCGGTGCCAAACGCCGCGCCCGAGATGCCGGCGGGTTGGAAGGCCTGAAGCCGGGGACCGATGGCGACGGTGGGTTTCTGCAACAGCAGCGGTTTCCACAGGATGGAGTCGTGCAGGTGCTTGCCCAGGGCCATGAAGGCCTCGGCGCGGGCCTTGTCGTTGACGGCGCTGTTGCCGGCGGCCAGCAGTTCGTCGGTTTTCGGATCGTCCCACATCATCCGGTTGGGCGACGGGATCGAGGCGGACGAGAAGTAGAGGTTCAGCGCATCGCCCGCGTTCAGATAGGGGTAATCCATCTGGTACAGGTCATAGGTCTGTTCGCGCAGCTTGGCCCAGATCGCGGTGGAATCGTACAGTTCGACGTTCAGGTCGATCCCCGCCTTGCGCAGGTCGCCCTGGATCGCCTCGGCCTGTTCGCGCGAGGTGTTGAACCCGTAGTAGGTCAGCGTCAGCGTCGCGCCGTCCTTCTGCCAGAACCCGTCGTCGCCCATGGTGAACCCGGCCTCTTGCAGCAGCGCCCTGGTCTTGTCGGGATCGAAGACATAGGGGCTGGTGTCGGTGGCGGGGTCGTAATCCAGCGCGTCTTCGGAATAGTAGGAATTCGTCGGCTCCACCGTGCCGAAGAAGATCGCGTCGGCGATGGCGCCCTGGTCGATGGCGTGGCTGACCGCCTCGCGCACGCGGATGTCCTCCATGAACGGGCGGGTGACCTTCATGCCCACGTAATGGGTGCGAAAGGCGGCCTGGGGCTGGATCATCTGCACCGACGGATCGGCGTCGAACTGGGCAAAGGCCCAGGCCGGCAGCGAATAGGTCGCGTCGATCTCGCCGGCCTGAAGGCTTGCGACCAGGGTGGCGTCCTCGGGGATGATCTTCCAGACGACCTCGTCGACCTGCGCCGGGCCGGTGTTGCCAAGCGCGGGCGTGCCCCAGTCGTAGCCGTCGTGCTTCTTCAGCACGACGCTCTGGTTCGGGGTCCAGCTGTCAAAGCAGAACGGGCCGGTGCCGTTAAAGGCGGTGACGCCGAAATCGTCGCCCAGTTCCTTCGCCTGATCGGGGTCGATGATGATGAAGTTGAACTGCGCCATCTGGAACAGCAGGCCCGAATTCGGCGTCTTCAGCTTGTAGACGACGGTCAGGTCATCGGGCGCGGTGATACTGTCGACCGACCCGGCCTTCCAGGCGCTGACATAGGGACCATCCGGCGTCAGCCAGCGTTCCATGCTGCCCACGACATCCTTGGCGGTAAAGGGCTTGCCGTCGCAATAGGTCACGCCGCTTTTCAGGTGGAAGGTGTAGGTCAGGCCATCTTCGGACAGCTCCCAGCTGTCGGCCAGCGCCGGCTCGACGGTCTTCAGATCGTAGCTGAGCGTGACCAGCGTATCGCCCATCATGTACAGCACCTCGGCCGCGGCCAGCGCGCTGGACCGCTGCGGGTCATAGCGGTCGGCATCCGACTTGCGGCCGATGGTGACGGTCCCCTGGGCCGCCGCGGCGGTGGCCAGGGCCAGCACGGCGGCGCCGGCCAGGCCCGCCTTGCGCGTCGCGCCCATGAACAGGCGAAGATGGGTCATGAAGGTGCTCCTGTCGAAGGCGAGCGGCCTCGCCCGTTTATCCCGTCCAGTCCGGCAGGTCATGAAGGGTGACCGGCATTTCGGCACGTCGGGCTTGATTATGATGGGGCACGCTAGCCCGATGCCGCAGGGCAGCAAAACGATGATTTCGCGTGAATTCATTCCGTGGAGGAATGACCTGCCTGCGCATCATTCCACACCGCCGCCTCGTCCAGGACCCATTGGCGAAACGCCGTGGCCGCCGGGACATGGCGTTTTCTTTCGGGCTGGACCAGGAAATAGGACCCGGGTGTGGCCATGCGCCGGGCAAAGGGGCGGCCCAGCTCTGCGGCCTCGATATGTTCCTGCGCCATGAAGGTGGGGATCAGCCCCACGCCCAGCCCGTGGCGGGCGCCGCGGATGATCATGTCGAAGGTTTCGAACCGCGAGCCCCGGAAGGATTGCGACGCGTTCAGCCCGCCCTGTTCCAGCCAGTGCTGCCAGTCGCGCGGCCGCGCGCGGTGGTGCAGCAAGGGCAGCTTGTCCAGCGCGGCGGCGTCTTCGGGATCGATCAGGCCGGGGCGACAGACCGGGATCATCTCTTCGCCGAACAGGCGATCGGACGGGCCGCCGGGCCATGATGCGACGGAATAGAAGATCGCCGCGTCGATGTTTTCCTGCACCATGTCGAAGGGCCATTGGCGCGAGGTCACGTTCAGCGAGATCTCGGGGTATTGGCGGGCAAAAGCGGCGATGCGGGGCAGCAGCCAGTGGTTCCCGAAGGACGGCAGCGTGGCGATGTTCAGCGTCACGCCGCCGGGCCGGAAAGCCAGCGTTTCCATGGTTGCCTCTTCCATGATCTCCAGCGCCTCGCGGATCCGGCCCAGGTAATGCCGCCCGGCCTCGGTCAGCACGATCCGCTGGCGCACCCGTTCGAACAGCCGCGTGCCCAGCCAGTCCTCGAGCGTGGCGATGCGTTTGGACACCGCCGACTGGCTCATGTTCAGCTCTTCCGCCGCGCGGGTGAAACTGCCGTGGCGGGCCGAGGCCTCGAAGACGGTAAGCGAAGGCAGGGAGGGCAGGACACGTCGCATCGGCAGGCTCGCGCGGGATGGGCTGGCCCCGGTGCGGGACCGGCAGGGATGACGACGTGCTGGCACGCGGGACCGGGCATCGCAAGCGCGACGTGGCGGGTCAGCCCGGTTGCAGGTAATCCAGCAGCTGGTCGCGCAGATCCTGCAGGTTGGTGACGTAATCGTAATCGTTGCGCGCCGGGCCGCCAAAGAACACCCCGTCGATCGCGATCGAGGTCAGCCGCGCGGTGCGTTCCGCGTTGACCTTGCGGAATTTTCCGGCAGCCATGCCGTCTTCGATGGCCTGTTTCAGCGTGTCGCGTTCGCGCCCGTAGAATTCGTCGATCATCGCCATGGCATCCGGATCGCGGCTGTCCTGGGCGCTGAAATCGGCCATCAGCTTGACCATCCGCATCAGCCGGGGCGCGGCATCCATCGTCGCCTTGATCCACACGTCGCCCGCCCCCAAGGGCGCATCCACGTCCTTCGGCAGGTCGTCGAATTCCACCAGAAAGTCGTCAATCGCGTACCGCAGGGCGGCATGCACAAGGCCTTTCTTGCTGTCGAAGTAGTGATAGACCAGCGCCATGTTCACATCGCAGGCGGCCGCAAGCTGGCGCATCGAGATCGACGAGAAGTGTTGATTCGCGCACAACCCGAGCATGACTTCGAGGATCTGTGCCCGACGTACCGCCGGATCAAGGCGTCGTCGCGTGGCGGTCTTGGTCAAGGGCCTCTCCCGTCCTCACAGCGCCTTTTTGGCGAACTCATCACCCGATTAACAGCACATTATTTCTACAGTAAAAAAACTTGATTTCAACTATTAATCAATCGTTCAGTTAGGGCACCACTCACCCCCTGCCCCCCAAGACGGAGACCTGCCCCCCATGCGTCTTTTGAACATGCGTCTGCCCAAACTGCTCGCCCTGCTTGCTTCTGCTGCCTCCATCGCCTTCACCGCCCCTGCCCAGGCGCAAGAGAAAGACACTTTCCGCGTCGGTTACGTGGTCTATGTCGGTTTCATGCCGCTGGCCTGGATGCGCGCCGAGGGCCTGATGGAAAAATGGGGTGAAAAGTACGGGATCGACGTCGAGCTCATCCAGATCAACGACTACGTCGGATCGATCAACCAGTTCATCGCCGGTGACCTGGACGCCGTGGCCGTGGCCGGGATGGATGCCCTGACGATGCCCGCCGCCGGTGGCGTCGACACCTCGATCTTCCTGATCACCGATTATTCCAACGGCAACGACATGCTGATCTCGCGCAGCGCCGAAAAGGTCGAGGACCTGCTCGACCAGGAGGTCTGGCTGCTGCAGTATTCGGTGTCGCATTACCTTCTGAACCGCGCGCTGGACAACGCCGGCATCACCGAGCCGTGGCGCGTCAAGACCGTGAACATTTCGGACGCCGAGATCGGCGCCGCCTATGTCACCCAGCCCACCATGGAACACGTGGCCACCTGGAACCCGATCGCGACAGAGATGCTGAACGCGGTGCCCGACAGCAAGGTGCTGTTCGACAGTTCGGAAATCCCGGGCGAAATCATGGACGTCTTCATCGCCAAGACCGACACGCTGGCCGACAATCCCGATTTCGGCAAGGCCCTGACCGGCGCCTGGTACGAAGCCATGTCCACGATGGCCGCCGGCGACGAAAAGACCGACGACATGATGAACGTCATGGCATCCGCCATGGGCACCGATTTGCCGGGCCTGAAGACCCAGGTCGACCAGACCCATTTCTTCTACACCCCCGATGCCGCCGCCGAATTCCTCGACGCGCAAAGCAGCATCGACATCATGGACAACGTGCGCACCTTCTGCTTCGATCAGGGCCTGTTCGGCCAGGGCGCCAGCAGCGTCGATGACATCGGCATCGAAGTCGGCGGCACCACGCTGGGCGACCCCGAGAACGTCAAGCTGCGGTTCAACTCCGGCTTCGCCAAGATGGGCGCCGCGGGCGAGCTCTAAGCCCGTCCCATGGGTCGTATCGTAAACCGGCTGCCCTCACGCAGAGCCAAGATCCTGCTGGGGGCCCTTCCCTTCGCCCTGGTGATCGTGGCCTACTGGATCGCGTCCGATGCCCGTCACGCCGTGGATGCCAACGACAAGCTGATGCCGGGGCTTCAGGCGTTCACCGACGCCATGTCGCGGCTGATGTTCGACATCGACAGGATGACCGGACAGCGGCTGTTCTGGGCCGATACCTTCGCGTCGCTGTCGCGGCTGGGCATCGGGCTGGGGATTTCCGCCGTCATCGGATTGGTGGTGGGGATCTTCGTGGGCTTCATCCCCTACCTGCGCGCCACGTTCGAACCGTTCTTCGCCGCGCTCTCGCTGGTTCCGCCGCTGGCGGTGCTGCCGATCCTCTTCATCATCTTCGGTCTGGGCGAACTGTCCAAGGCCGTGCTGATCGTCTTCGGCATCGCGCCCTTCATCATCCGCGACGTGATGCTGCGCGTGGCCGAAATTCCGCGCGAACAGATCGTCAAGGCGCAGACCCTTGGCGCCACCACCTGGCAGATGATCCTGGGCGTGATCCTGCCCCAGGTGCTGCCCCGCCTGGTCTCTTCGGTGCGCCTGTCGCTGGGCGCCGCCTGGCTGTTCGTCATCGCGGCCGAGGCGATCACCGCCGAAGCCGGGCTTGGCTACCGCATCTTCCTGGTGCGCCGTTACCTGGCGATGGACGTCATCCTGCCTTACGTCGTCTGGATCACCTTCCTGGCCTTCGCGATGGATTTCGTCCTGCGGATGATCCACGACGCGATCCCCTGGACCCGCTTCCGGGAGGGGGGCTGATGGCCGTGATCCGCTTTGACAACGTCTCCAAGATCTACGGCGAAACCGTGGTGCTGGAGCACATAAACCTGACCATCGACGACAACGAATTCCTTGCCGTCGTGGGCCCGTCGGGGGCCGGCAAGACGACGCTGTTGCGCATGCTTCTCAGCCAGGAAGTGCCCACCAAGGGCCGCATCCTGATCGACGATGTGCCCATCGCGACGGAACCGATGCCCGACCGGGGCATCGTGTTCCAGCGCTATTCGGTCTTTCCGCACCGCACCGTGCTGCGCAACGTGATGATGGGGCCCGAATGGCTGGCCGCGCCCGTCACGGGCCGGCTGTTCGGCGCCAAGCGGGCCGAACTTCAGGCGCGGGCGCAGGCCATGCTGGACCGCGTCGGCCTGGGCGGACACGCGGCGCTTTACCCGGCGCAGCTGTCGGGTGGGCAGCAGCAGCGGCTGGCCATCGCCCAGGCGCTGATGACCCGGCCCAAGGTGCTGCTGCTGGACGAACCCTTTGGCGCGCTGGATCCCGGCACGCGGAGGGAGATGCACAAGCTGGTGCTTGAGCTTTGGCGCGAACACCAGATGACGGTGGTCATGGTCACCCACGACCTGTCCGAGGCCTTTCATCTGGGCACCCGCGTCATCGCCGTCGACAAGCATCGCCACGACCCGCACGCCCCGCACCGATACGGATCGGTCATCACGTCCGATTTCGAAGCCAAACCCCGGCTGGCCCGCGCAATGGCCCGTGCAATGGACCGTGCAATGGCCCGCGCAATGGACCCTGCCGCCCGGGACGCCGGCTGACATGACACCCTTTCAAGACCCAAGGACCGACACATGACGGACAAACGCTTTCACCTCGCATGGTTCATGAACTTCACGCCCGACGAATGGCGCGCACCCTTCGGCCAGGGCGGCCTGCCGTGGGACGGCCAGTTCTACATCGAGATGGCCCAGACGCTGGAACGCGCCTGCTTCGACTACATCATGATCGAGGACAAGCTGATGGTCCCCGAGACTTTTGGCAGCGACCGCAAGTATTCGCTGGCCAACGGCATGATGGCGCCCAAGCATGACCCCGCGCCGCTGGCCGTCGCCATGGGGATGGCCACGAAACACCTGGGTGTCGTCGCCACCATGTCCACCATGGCCTATCCGCCCTTCATGCTGGCCCGCCTGTCGTCCACCATCGACAGCCTGACCAAGGGCCGCTTCGGCTGGAACGTCGTGACCTCGGCCGAGGATCTGGCCGCGCAGAACTTCGGCATGGACAAGCTGCCGCCGCGCGAAGAGCGGTACGAGATGGCCGACGAATACATGGACGTGGTGCGCAAGCTGTTCGACAGCTGGGACGACGATGCCGTGGTGGTGGACCGGGAAAAGGGCGTTTATGCCGACGCCGACAAGGTCCGCAGCATCGACCACAAGGGCAAGTATTTCCAGGTGCGCGGGCCTTTGAACACCGTGCCGTCGCCGCAGAAACATCCGGTCTACGTACAGGCCGGCGCATCGCCGCGCGGCCGGGATTTCGCGGCGCAACACGCGGATTCGATCATTTCGGTCGCCAATGGCGTCGAGGGGATGAAGGAATTCCGCGACGACATCCGCGCGCGGGCCGAGAAGATCGGGCGCAACCCGGACGACATAAAGGTGCTGTTCTGCATCACCCCGACCCTGGGCGAGACCGAGGAAGACGCCAAGGCCAAGTACGTGCGCGACACCACGTCGGACCATTTCGTCAACGACGTGCTGGCCTCCATCTCGGCCATCACCGAGATCGATTTTTCGCAATACGACCTGGACGAACCCCTGCCCGAAAAGCTGGTGACCAACGGTGAAAGCGGCACGCTGGACAAGTTCCAGCAATGGGGCAGCGGCAAGACCCTGCGCGAACTGGCGGCGGCCTCGGGCGGCGGGCTGGTGTCTTCGCTGGAACTGATCGGCACGCCGGCGCAGGTGGCCGACAAGATGGGTGAAGCGATGGCCGAAGTGGGCGGCGACGGCTTCCTGATCACCACGCCGGTGCTGCGGGTCGGGCGCAAGTACCTGGTCGAAATCGCCGACGGGCTGGTCCCGGAACTGCAGCGGCGCGGGCTGGTCAGGACGGAATACAAACATCAGCTTCTGCGCGACAACCTGCGCGAATACTGATGGTTCGGGGGGCCGGGTGCGGCCCCCCTGTCTTCACCCCTCGGCGGGTGGCGTCGGCAGACCCAGCGCCAGCATCAGCCGGTTGGCCCAGTTGAAGAACGAGATCGCATAGATCGCATCGGCGATCGCCTGATCGTCCAGCCCGGTCGCCCTCAGCGCCTCCACATGGTCCGGCCCGAACCTCTGGGGCGTCGCGCTCAACGCCACGGCGGCGTCGATGATCGCGTCCCAGCGCGGGTCGATCCGGGCCGAAACACCTTCGTCCAGCAGTTTCTGCACCTCGTCCGTGCGTTTGGAATGGTGCGAGGCAAAGCGCGCATGCACCGAACAGCAGAAGATGCAGCCGTTGAACCGCGACGCGGCGGCGGCGGCCACTTCCCGATCGGCGCGCGGCAATCCGGCCTCGGGGTTGTAGAAGATGTCCATGTCGGTGCGCGTGCGGAATTCCAGGATGTCCGGATCCCGCGCCAAAAGCATGAAATACGGCATCTTGGACCGCGATTTCTGCACCAGCGCCTCCCACTGGCGCTCGGTCAGATCGCTTTCCTCAAGCGGGGGCAGCCAGGGCAGCCAGCCAAGTTCGGCCTGGGTGAAGGCGTTGGGCTCGTCGTGGTCGTATTCGAATATCTCGGTCATCAGGGACCCTTTCAGAGCGTGGAGGCAAGGACTTTCAGACCGGCGGCGGCGCGGATCTGGAAGTTGAGGAAGGCGACAAGCTGCGACAGCGTGACGATGTCGGTGGCGTCCCACCCCGCGGCGGTCAGCGTTTCCATGTCGGCGCGCGCGGCGTCGCGGGGATGAAAGACCAGCATGTGCGCATAATCGAAAGCTGCGGCCAGCCGGGGCCCCAGCGCGTCCTTGTCCGCCTCGAAGATCAGGCCGGGCGTGTCCTCGACGCTGAGCGGTCCGGGCGGATAGGCGCCGTAGGGCCCGTCTGTCAGACCGTCGACCACGGCCAGGGCCACCGCATCGCCCAGTCCGGCATCCGACGCCGCCAGCAGGTCGGTGTAATGGGCGATGGCCGGTTCGTCCCGGATCAGCCCCGCGACAAAGGCCGCGACGGCCAGGCGTTCGGCCATGGGCATGCCGCCCGTGGCGGCAAACAGCGCGTCATGGCTTTTCTGCGCGTTCTCGCGGGCGACCGGGCGCGCGGCCCGCATGTGAGAGCCCGGCGCCAGCCCGGCCAGCTTGTCGATTACGTCCATCGTGTCGTTCCTGTTCCTGGTGGTATCTTTGCCCGGTCCACAGGCCATCCCGTGGCTCAGCCGGCGGTTTCCAGGGGGCGGAACCGCGCGGTGGCCGCGTCCCCGTTGTAATGGCGCGCCAGATCCGGCGCCTGCCGGGCCAGCGTCGCCACGCCCTGAAGGATCCGGTCGACCTGCGCATCGCTGTGCAGATAGCTGAGATTGAGGCGCACCCAGCCGGGCCGGTCAAGCTCGTGCCCGTCTGCGAGCCGCAGAAAGATCTCTTCGGACGCCTCGTGATCCAGACCGAGCAGTCGATGGGCATATGGACCGGCACAGGCGCACCCTCCGCGCGCCTGGATGCCGCGCATGTCACTGAGCATCCGGGTAAAAAGCTGATGATGCACATACCCGCCACCCGGCGCCCGGACGCGGAAGGAAAAGATCGGCAATGCCCTGGCCTGGGCATTTCCCAGCAATTCCAGTTCGGGCACGTCGCCCCATGCGGCAAGGGCCCGTTGCCGCAGCGCATCGTCGCGCGTGGCGATGGCGTCGGTGCCGACAGCCTCCTTCACCAGCATCGCCAGCGCGGCGCGGATATCGCCCACGACATTGGGCGTCCCGGCCTCCTCGCGCGCCTCGATGCTGGCGGAATACGCATGCCCCCAGGGCGAGACAAAGCGCACGGATCCACCGCCCGGAGAGGTCGGGCCAACCCGGCGGGACAGCCCATCGCGCACGATCAGGATCCCGGTCGACCCCGGCCCGCCGGCGAACTTGTGCGGGGAAAACACGATGGCATCCTTGGCCGTCCCGCCGCGCCCCATGTCGATGGGCACATAAGGCGCGCCCGCCGCGTAATCCCAGACCGCCAGCGCGCCGGCGGCCTTGACCTGGCGCGTCACGGCGTCGGTGTCGGTGAGGATGCCGGTGACGTTGGAGGCCGCGGAAAAGGCCGCGATCACCAGATCAGCGCGCCTGGCATCGGCCAGCGCCGCCGTCAGCTCTTCGGGATCGGGGCCGCCGGTCGCAGCCTCGGGCACCTCGACCACATCGGCCCCGCTTTCGCGCCAGGGCAGGATGTTGGAATGATGTTCATAAGGCCCGATCAGCACGACCGCCTTGCCGCCGCGCGCCACGATCCCGGTGATATCCAGAAGCCCCACGATCCGGTTCACGCCGCTGGTGGCGCCCGAGCCGGTAAAGATCACGTGGCCATCCGGCCCGCATCCGGTCATTCGCGCGATCTCGGCCCGCGCGGATTCGCGCATGGTGGTCATCGCGGCGCCACAGAACGACGCCTCGGTATGGCTGTTGGCGTAAAACGGCAGCACGCGGTCGGCGACGAAATCCTCGACCTGCCGCAGGGCACGGCCCGACGCGGTGTAATCGGCATAAAGCAGGCGCTGCGTGCCGAACGGCGATGGCAGCGCAATGTCGTCTCCGATCAGGCCGCCGCGGAGAAAGGGGATGATGTCTGGCCTTCGCAGGGTGTCGCGGAAGGGGGCGAATGGCATGGGGTGGTCCGGATCATGATCAAAAAGAAGGACGGGGCGGAATTGCGGCCTTTGGCCTCTCCGCACCCGGTAGATTGAGAGTATCCAAGGATCGGCGGCATGGGTTTGCGTAGATCGGCCGGAAACGCTGTTGATTTGTGCGTGGGCCGCGCGAAAGCCGAAGACCGGTCAAACCAGTCGCAGCGCGCCTGACGCGGCGGCGTCCGCGACCTGGTGCGACTCGGCGCCCCACCATCGCGCCCCGGGCCCCGGGCTTCTGCGGTCCGTTCTGCGCAAAATCTGTGCATTGGCCCCGCCCGCGGCGACGATCTGTTGCATCAAACCGGCCAACCACGCCGTCGACCGGGTTTAATGCTGGTGGGAATACGCCAGAGACGTAGCGTCAACCAAGGGATGGAGAGGCCGGAACCACGTAAGAGGCTGCGCCCGATGATCGACGACAGAGACCGTAAGCTGTTGGCATTGCTGCAAGAAGATGCCGAATTGCCCGTCAATGACATGGCCGAACGGGTGGCCCTGTCCGTATCCGCCTGCTGGCGGCGGATCCGGCGGCTGACCTCGGATGGCTATATCATGCGACGTGTGGCGATCCTGGATCGGCGCAAGATGCAGGTGCCAACGACCATCTACGTGCTGATCCGCACCTCCGATCATTCCACCACCTGGCTCGAGAACTTCCGCTCCGCTGTCTCCGACATCCCCGAAATCGTCGAGGCGTATCGGCTGACCGGCAACATCGACTACCTGCTCAAGGTCATCCTGCCGGATGTCGAACACTGGGACATCATCTACAAGCGGCTGGTATCGCGTGTGAATTTCTTCGACGTCTCGTCCTATATCTCGATGGAAGAGGTCAAGAGCACAGGCCAGATCCCGATCAACTATGTCTGACAGACGCCCGATCCCCGGCCAGGCAATACCCGGCACGGCGATGCCCGATGCCGCACGCCCTTTGACGCACTGCGGCACCGCCCTGGCCCCGCGCGCGCCTGTCTTCCGCGATTCCCCCGCGTCAAGCGCCCGGTTTGATCAATCGCCGGGCCTCGCGCAAAATCCGGTCGTCCGCACGCCGCTCTGTCGAATTCTGCGGGTGCAAAATCACGCCGCCCGCGCCGAGGACGCGCCAAAATTGCTTCACGCCAAGGGTAGGCTGATCGACATGAATGGTGCGCGCGGGCCGATGGGGAGGCGGTGCTCACTCTCCGGCCGCGCGGACCCGGACATCACTACGCAGGAAGCGAGACCAACATGACTGCATTCGCCGCGCCCAGCGACCTTCCGATACCCGACGGGCTGGCCACCGACCTTGAACGCCTGGGATTTCCGCGCAAGGACTGGACCGCGCCCAGAACAGCGCCCGACGGCAAGCCGATGCTGGACGTGCTGGTCATCGGCGCCGGCCAGTTCGGCACCGGCATCGGCGCGGCGCTGAAATTCAGCGGCATCCGCAACTTCGTGATCATCGACCGCGAACCCGAAGGCCGCGAAGGTCCGTGGGTCACCTATGCGCGCATGCCGACGCTGCGATCGCCCAAGCACCTGCCGGGCATCTGCTTCGGCATCCCCCGCCTGACCTTCCAAAGCTGGTACCGCGCCGCCCGGGGCGATGCCGCGTGGGAGGCGATGTACAAGATCCCCAACCAGGACTGGCAGGATTACATCCTGTGGGTGCGCACCGCGCTGGACCTGCCGGTGCGCAACAACGCCGACGCGGTCGATCTGCGCCCGGCCCCCGATCACGTGGCCGTGGTGCTGAAGGACGGCGAAACGCTTTATGCCAAGCACGTCATCGTCGCCTCGGGCCGCTCGGGCACGGGCGGCTGGGCGACGGTGCCGGGCGTGTCGCCCGACCTGGGCCCGGACCGGATCGCCCACACGATGCACGACATCGACTTCGACGCGCTGAAGGGCAGGAAGGTCGCCATCCTGGGCGTCGGGTCCTCGGGTTTCGACAACGCGGCGACGGCGCTGGAACATGGCGCGGCCTCGGTCGATGTCTTTGCCCGCCGCCCGGCGCTGCCGCAGCTGAACAAGGGCCGTCCGTCCAGCGGGCTGGGGTTCCTGGAGGGCTGGCAATACCTGCCCGACGCCGACCGCTGGCGGCTGGGGGTCTACCTGGACCTGATGACCGGCGTCCCCCCGCACGAGACGCTGCTGCGCTGCCTCGCCAATCCGGGGATGACGGTGCATTTCAACACCCGGTTCCGCACCGCCACGCCCACCGATACCGGTGTGCATATCGACATCGAAAACGCGCCGTCGGGCGATTATGACTTCCTGATCCTGGGCACCGGCTTTCGCGTCGATCTGGCGGCCGAACCGCTGTTCGCCTCGATCTATCCCAGCATCAAGCTGTGGAAAGACGCCTATACCCCGCCCGAAGACCTGCAGCGGCCGCACCTGGGCCTGCAGCCCTACGTGGGCGACGGGTTCGAACTGCTGTCCAAGGACGGCGCGGCGCTGGACCGGATCCACCTGTTCAACACCGCCACATACATGAGCGCGGGCAGCATGGCCGCAGATGTGCCGTCGCTGGACATCGCGCCCGAACGGCTGGTCACCGCCATCAGCCGCCGGCTGTTCGCCGAGGATTTCGAACCGATCTTCGACGCGCTGAAGGCCTGGGAAGACGAACACGAGCTGGAAACCACGCCCTTCTACGCCCCCGAACACGTCAACACGCCAACCCGCTGAGGTCCGCCATGGACGCCAAAGTCACCCCATTCCCCCGCCGCCTTGGCACGTCGGACCTGCATGTGGCGCCGATTGCCTTCGGCTGTTCGGTCTTTGGCTGGACCGCGGACGAGACGATGTCGCACCGCCTGCTGGACGCCTTCACCGACCGTGGCTTCAACATGATCGACACGGCGGATGTCTATTCCTTCTGGCTGCCGGGCAATTCGGGCGGTGAATCCGAAACGACGATCGGCAGGTGGCTGAAGGCATCGGGCAAGCGCGACAAGGTCGTCATCGCGACGAAATGCGGATCGCCGCGCACGCCGGGCGGCGGCAACCTCAGCGCCGCCTACATCCTGAAGTCGGTCGAAGGCAGCCTGAAGCGTCTGGGCGTCGATCACATCGACCTGTACCAGGCCCACCGCGACGACCTGCTGACCCAGCCAGACGAGATGCTGGGCGCCTATGACAAGCTGATCCGGGACGGCAAGGTCCGCCATATCGGGGCGTCGAACTTCCTGTATCCGCGCCTGAAACAATCGCTGGATCATGCCGAAGGCCACGGTCTGCCCAGGTTCCAGACGCTTCAGCCGCCCTACAACCTTTATGACCGCGACACCTATGAATGGGCCTTCGAAGGCTCGCTGGCGGACCTTTGCGCCGAACGCCAGGTGTCGGCGATCCCGTATTTCTCGCTGGCCAGCGGTTTCCTGACCGGCAAGTACCGCGCCCCCGAGGATACCGCCAGGAACCGCGCGCGCGGCGGCGATGTCGAGAAATACCTCAACCCAAAGGGCTACCGCATCCTGGCCGCACTGGATCGCGCGGCCGAGGCGACGGGCGCCACGCTGGCGCAGATCTCGCTGGCCTGGCTGATGGCGCAGCCCACCGTGGCGGCGGCGATCACATCGGCGACCAGCCTTGAACAACTGGATGACCTGCTGGGCGCGGCCGAGATCGTGCTGGACGCAGAAACCCTGGCCGACCTGACGGCGGCCGGAACCAACCAATCACAGAGCTGATCAAATCAGCCGTTTAACACCGCAGTCCAATCAACTGAAAAGACAGGGAAAGAACATGAAGAACATCACTCCACCCCTCCTTACGCGGCGCGGCCTCGGTGGTCTGGCGCTTGGCCTGGCGCTGGCCGGCGCGGCCTATGCCGAAGATGCGATCACCATCGGCATCACCGGCCCCAAGACCGGACCGGCGGCGCAATACGGCCAGGCCTGGGTCGAAGGGTTCGACCTGGCGCTGAAGTCGATCAACGAGAACGGCGGCATCAATGGCACGCCGCTGCAATACGACTTCGAGGACAGCCAGAACGACCCGCGCCAGACCGTGGCCATCGCGCAGAAGTTCATCAACGATCCCAAGATCGTCGTTGAAGTCGGAGATTTCTCGTCGACTTCTTCCATGGCCGCGTCACCGCTGTATCAGCGCGCGGGCCTGGTGCAGTTCGGCTTCACCAATTCGCACCCCGACTTCACCAAGGCGGGCGATTACATCTGGTCGTCGTCGATCCCCCAAAGCCAGGAACAGCCGCTGCTGGCCGATTTCGCCTACAATGGGCTGGGCATGCGCAAGGTCGCCGTGCTGCACCTGAACACCGACTGGGGCACCACCGCCAAGAACCTGTTTGTCGAGAACTTCGAGAAACTGGGAGGCGAAGTGGTGGCCGCCGAAGGCTACCTGCCGGACGAGAAGGACTTTCGCGCCACGCTGACCCGGATCAAGTCGGCCGCGCCCGACGGGATCATGATGGAAAGCTATTATCCCGACGCCGCGCTGATCGCGCGCCAGCTGAAGGATTCCGGCTTCGACGTGCCGGTGCTGGGCGTCGGGTCGATCTATTCGCCCGACTTCGTCAAGCTGGCCGGTGACGCCAGCGAAGGCGTCTACACCACCGCCTATTTCTCGCCCAGCTTTCCCCGGGCCGAGGTGCAGGATTTCGTCAAGTCGTTCGAGGAGACCTATGGCCACGAGCCCAACAGCTTCAACGCCATGGCCTATGACACGATGAACATCCTGGCGGCGGTGATGCGCCAATACGGCACCACCCGCGAAGACATCAAGGAGGGCCTGGGCAAGATATCGGGCCTGCCGGCGGTGATGTTCCCGGAAATCTCGTTCGATCCGGACACCCGCCGCGTGTCGGGCCCGGTGATCACGCCGCTGGTCGTCAAGGACGGCAAGTTCGTCATCGTCGAAGAATAAGTCCCACCGGGGCGGCGCCCAAGGGCGCCCCCTCTTGCCCGCGGACGGGTGTCCCTGCCCGACCGTCTTTGCGGAGCCCGCACCAGAATGCTAGACTTCATCCAGAGCGCCTGGCTCGATTTCACGATCGCCGGCGTGGTCATCGGGTCGATCTATGCGCTGATGGCCGTAGGCCTTGCGCTGATCTTCGGCGTGTCCAACCTGATCAACTTTGCCCATGGCGCCGTGTTCACGGTCGGGTCCTACATCGGCTGGACCTGCCTGATGGGCCTGGGCCTGCCGCTGGGCGTCACCATTGTCATTGTCGCGGTCGGCGGCGGCGCCATCGGCGCGCTGATCGAATGGCTGGCGATCCGGCCGCTGAACCGGCAGTCGCGCATCGCGCCCCTGCTGGCCACAATCGGCGTCGGCCTGATCCTCGACCAGCTGATCCACATCATCTTCTCGCCCACGCCAAGGCCCTTGTCGGCCAACCTGCCCGGCTGGCGGATCCCGCTGGGCTCGGGCACCATCGGGACGCTGGATATCGTGATCTTCGTGACGGGTGTCTTGTCGGCCGCGCTGCTCTATGCGTTCCTGTTTCACACCAAGATCGGCATGGCCGTACGCGCCACCGCGCAGGATGACGACGCCGCCAAGCAGATGGGCGTGAACATCAACAAGGTGAACATGACCGTCTTCGCCGTGGCCGGCGCGCTTGGCGCCATCGCGGGGCTGCTGGTCGGTCTGTACTACAACAGCATCGATCCCAACACGTCGTTCCAGATCATGCTGAAGGGCATGGTGGCCATCGTCATCGGCGGCATGGCCAACGTGCCGGGCGCCATCGGCGGCGGCCTCATCCTGGGGCTGATCGAAAGCTACGGCATCGCGTTCTTCGGCGCCAGCTACCGCGATCTGTTCGCCTTCGCCGTCCTGCTGCTGATGCTTCTGCTCAAGCCCAACGGTTTGTTCGCCAAGGCGCGCGAACGCCAGGCGGAACCCATGACCGGCACCTTCGTCACCCGCAACACGCCGGTGAAGATCCCGAAATGGCTGATGGGCATCATGATCGCGGTGGCGGTGGTGATCCCGCTGGTCGGGCAACCCTACATCACCCAGGTCATGACCAACGCCTACCTTTACGCGCTGGCCGGCATCTCGCTGACGCTGGTGGCCGGGACCGTGGGCATGATCTCGATCGGGCACGCGGCGCTTCTGGCGATCGGGGCCTATGCCTCGGCGCTGATGACGATGAAGGGGCTGCCCGTGGCGCTGGGTCTGGTGCTGGCGGGCTTCGTGACGGCGATCATCGGCACGGCGCTGGCCTACCCCGCCTTCCGCCTGCGCGGCCATTACGTGTCGATCGGCACGCTGGCCCTGGGGCAGATCGTGGCGCTGGTGATCCTGAACTGGACCTCGGTCACCAACGGGTCGATGGGCCTTTACGGGATCCCGCCGCTGGATTTCTTCGGCATCCCGCTGTTTTCCAACCGCGCGATGTACTGGTTCGTTCTGGCGCTGGTAATCATCGCGGGGCTCTTGCAGTCGCGCCTGCTGTCTTCGCACCTGGGCCGCACCTGGCGGGCGATCCGCGACGACACCGTCGCGGCCGAAACCTATGGCGTGGCGTCCAACTACTACAAGGGGCTGGCCTTCGGGTTCGCCGGCTTCATCGCCGGCATCTCGGGCGCGGTGACCGCACATCAGTTCAGCTACATCAACTACGACACCTTCAACCTTCTGATTTCCGTCCTGATCCTGACCATCGCGATCCTTGGCGGCCTTGGAAACATCACCGGCGCGGTGCTGGGCGCGATCCTTGTCGCGGCATTGCCGGAAATGTTCCGGGCGCTGGCCGAATACCGCATGATGTTCTACGGCGTCGCCCTGATCCTGCTGATCCGGTTCCGGCCACAGGGCCTGCTGGGGAGCGGCTGACAATGACCAATCCACTACTGACCGCCACCGGCATCACGCGGCGCTTCGGCGGCATCACGGCGGTCGACCATGTCGACCTGCACGTGGCCGAGGGCGAATTCCTGTCGGTGATCGGGCCCAATGGCGCGGGCAAGACGACGCTGTTCAACCTGATCTCCGGCCAGGACCGGATGGATGAAGGCAAGGTGATGCTGGACGGCACCGACATCACCAATTTCTCGCCCCATAGAATGGCCGAGATCGGTATGGCGCGCACCTTCCAGCATGGCCGCGTCTTCGGCAACCTGACGGTGATGGACAACGTCCTGATCGGTTGCCACACGCGGCTGAAGGCGGCGCGGTCGACCACGCCGGTCATCGCCCCGCTGGTCGAGATCCTCAAGGCGCTGATCCAGCCCAAGTCGGTGCGCGACGAGGAAGAGGCCATGCGCGCCGAGGTGCGCGAGATCGTGGCGACCTTTGGCGAACGGCTGACGCCGCGCATCGACCAGCCGACCTATTCGCTGTCCTACGCGAACCGCCGCCGGGTCGAGATCGCGCGCGCCCTCGCCCTGAGGCCGCGCATCCTGATCCTGGACGAACCTACAGCCGGGATGAACGAAAGCGAAACCGCCGAGATGCAGGCGATCATCGGCGAGCTGAAGGCGCAGGGGCGGACGATCCTGCTGATCGAACACAAGCTGAACATGGTCATGCAATTGTCGGACCGGGTGATGGCGATGGACAACGGAACGGTCATTTCCGAAGGAACGCCATCGCAGGTGCGCAACGATCCCAAGGTGATCGAGGCCTACCTGGGCCATTCCACCATCGGCGGGGATGAGCCGGCAGAGGCAGACCTGATGCCCGCCATGGGAGGTGCGCAATGAAGAAGCCATTGCTTGAGCTGAAGAACTGCAATTCGTTCTACGGGCCGGTGCAGGTGCATTTCGACGTGTCCCTGACGGTGCCCGAACAATCCATCGTCTGCCTGCTGGGGGGCAACGCGTCGGGCAAATCGACGACCATGAAGACGATCCTGGGCCTGCAGATCCCCAAGACCGGCACCGTCACGATGGAAGGCAAGGACATCACCGGCGCGCCGACATCGGAAATCGTGCGCGCCGGGATCTCGACCGTGCCGGAGGCGCGGCGGTTGTTCGGCGACATGACCGTGCGGGAAAACCTGCTGATGGGGGCCTATGTGCGCGACGACCAGGCCGCGATCGAAAAGGATTACGACCGCGTGCTGGAACTGTTTCCCCGGCTGAAGGAACGCATCCGCCAGAAGGCCGGGACCATGTCGGGCGGCGAACAGCAGATGGTGGCGATGGCGCGCGCGCTGATGGGGCGGCCCAAGCTGATCATCATGGACGAACCGACCATGGGGCTGTCGCCCAAGTACGTCGACCGGGTGCTGGACCTGATCGCGACGGTCAACAAGACCGGCGTGTCGATTTTCATGGTGGAACAGAACGCGTCCATGGCGTTGCGCATCGCCGATTACGGCTATGTGCTGCAGACCGGGCGGATCGTGCTGGAAGGGCCCGCCAAGGACCTGCTGGCCAACCCCAAGATCCGCAGCGCCTACCTGGGCGAGGACGTGGCCTGACGGACACCCCGCGACGGGCTGTCCGTCGCGGGGATCGGTTTACAGAAAGGCGCGCACGTCGTTTTCGAACCGGTCGCGCACCGTGATGTTCATCGCGTGACCGCCCTGGGGATATTCGATCAGCTGCGCTCCCGGGATCAGCTCCTTCAGCCGGTGCGATTGCGCCACGTCGACCAGCGCATCATCCGTCGCCGCCATCAGCAGCACCTCTGTCCCCCCATCGGGCCAATCCCCAAGCCGGAAATTGCGCAGCGCGTTGATGCGGGCGGTCAGGGTCTCCGCCCCCTGAAAATGGGCGGCGGCATGGGCTTCCTCGGCGGTGATGGCGTCGGGATGACCGGCAATCCAGAACGGCGGATACAGGAAGTTCTGCTGCAGCGCCACGAACGCCTTCAGCCCCTGCCCCGCCAGCGTGTTCAGGCGGATGTCGAAACAGCGCGCGGTATGGGCGTCGATCACTGGCCAGGCGTTGATCGCGACCAGCTTGTCCAGGCGGCTGTTCGCGCGACACGCCAGGTCGAACCCCACCAGCCCGCCAAGCGCGTGGCCGATCAGGTCGAACCGGTCCACCCCGGCCGCATCGCAAATCTGCAGGATGTCGTCGGCCATGTCGGCGATCGACGTCGGCCCCAACGCCTGCATGTTCTGCCCCGTGCCCCGCTGGTCATAAAGGATAAGGTCATAATCCTGTTCCCAGGCCGGCAGATGCGGCTTCCAGTACCCCGACGATCCGCCCAGCCCCGAGCACAGGACAACAGTCCGGGCGCCTTCGCGCCCGGACGTCAGATGGGTGAACTTCATCACTTGATGACCGCGACCGTGGCGATCTCGACCAGGGCGTCGGGTTTCACCAGGCCGACCTGCACGCAGAAGCGGGCCGGTTTGTCGCCGGGGAAATATTCGGCATAGACCTCGTTGATCGCGCCGTAGTTCGCCCAGTCGGTGACGAAGATGTGGTTCATCACCGCGTCGTCCATGGTGCCGCCGGCGGTTTCGATCACCGACTTTATGATCTCCAGCACGTGCCGCGTCTGGGCGGCCGCATCGCCCACGTACACCACGTCGTTGTTCTTGTCGAAGGGCAGCGTGCCCGAGACATAGACAACGCCATCGGCCAGAACGCCGGGCAGGTACGGGGCAAGCGGCTTGCCGGTGCCTTCGGGAATGACGGGGGTCTTAGGCATCGATGCTGTCCTTCTGGGTGGTGGTGAGGGCGGTGCAGAAATCCGCCGTGCTGCCGACCCACCCGAAGAAGGTGGCGACGTTGTAGACGGCGGCGTCACGGACGAACTGGGGGCCTGCATGATGGGTCGCGTCGTCCAGCATCAGGCAGTGGTATTCCAGGTGGAAGGCATCGCGCAGGGTGCTTTCCACGCAGACGTTGGTGGCGATGCCCACGAAGACCAGCTTGCGGATCCCGCGCGAACGCAACGCCGAATCCAGCATCGAGTTGAAGAAGCCCGAATACCGCGGCTTGGGGATGACCAGGTCACCCTCCTGCGGGTCGAGCGCGTCGATGATGTCGTAATCCCAGCCGCCCTTGGCCAGCAGCGTGCCCATCAGTTCGGGCTTGCGCCGCATGGTCTTCATGGCGTTGGACTTGGTCAGGTTCGGCGACAGCGGGCCGCCCGCCTCGACATAGCCCGCATCCCAGCCGTTCTGCAGGAAGGTCACCAGCACGCCCGCCTCGCGGCAGGCGGTGATCGCGGTCTGGATGTTGCCGATGCAGGCCTCGGCCCCGGTCAGGTCGAACCCGGCCAGGTCGATGTAGCCCCCGCGCGAGGCATAGGCGTTCTGCATGTCGACCACGATCAGCGCCGTATCGGACGGATCGAAATCGAAATTCTCGGGCACGGCTGTGGCGGTTGTCATGCGGTTTCCTCCAATTGGATATCCTGGCGCGATGCCATCAACGGCTGGACCTTCGCCCCGAATGTCTCGGTTCCTTCAATGAAATCGTCGAAGGTCAGCATAACGCCGCCCACACCGGGCACCTCTGCTATCTCGTCAAGCATACTGGCGACACTTGCATAGGATCCGACCAGCGTGCCCATGTTGAAGTTCACGGCCGAGACCGGGTTGGTCATGTGCCGCACGTTGGTGTCGTCGCCCGACGTCTTGTCCGCCGCGCCCTGCAGGCCCATCCATTCCAGCGCTTCCTGGTCGGCCCCGGCCTTGTATCTCTCCCACTTGGCCATGGCGGCCTCGTCGGTTTCATCCGCGATCACCATCAACAGAACGAACGACTGCACGTCGCGCCCGGTCTTCTCGGTCGCCTTCATCAGGCGTTCGGTGTTTTCCCGGAAGGCGGTGGGCGTGTTGACCCCCATGCCGAAGCAGAAGTTGTAATCGGCGTATTGGGCCGAAAACGCCATGCCGGCATCCGAAGACCCTGCGCAGATCACCTTCATGTCGGCCTGCGGACGCGGGCTGAGCCGGCAGTCGTTCATGGTGAAATAGTCGCCCTTGAAATCCGACTGCCCGGTATCCCACAGGTCCCGCAGGACGGTGGCGTATTCGGCCAGGTACTTGTAGCGCGTGCCGAAGAATTCGTCGCCCGGCCACATCCCCATCTGTTCGTATTCCGGTTTCTGCCAGCCGGTCACCAGGTTCACCCCGAACCGCCCGCCGGAAATGGAATCGATGGTCGACGCCATCCGCGCCACGATCGCCGGCGGCATCACCAGCGAGGCGGCGGTGGCGTACAGCTTGATCTTGGTCGTCGCGGCGGCAAGGCCCGCCATCAGCGTGAAACTCTCCAGGTTGTGATCCCAGAATTCGGTCTTGCCTCCGAAACCGCGCAGCTTGATCATCGACAGGACGAAATCCAGCCCGTAATTTTCAGCCGTTTGCGCGACCGTCTTGTTCAGCTCGAACGTCGGCATGTACTGCGGCGAGGTCTCCGAGATCAGCCAGCCGTTGTTACCGATGGGAATGAATACTCCGATTTCCATGATCAGTGTCTCCGCATGGGGTTTTTGACCGAATAGTCAAAAAAATTGCCGATCCCAAACAGAGCGTTGCGACAAACCCCGGGGATATCCACGCATGTCCAAGGATTGAGCGCCCGCACACGCGGCCGCCCGAGGATTGAGCACCAGGGAAAGAGGCCGCGGTCAGTCGGCCTTGAGCCAGGCGGCGCGCAGCGACGGCGAGGACAGCGTGGCGGGCCGCATCAGGCGCGGCGGCATGCGTCGGTCGGCGAAATCGGCCAGCGCTTCCAGCGCGGCCGGGATCTGGGCTTTCTGCACCTCGATCGCCGTTCCGCCGGTATGGGGCGTGACGACCACGTTGGGCAGGCGCATCAGCGGGCTGTCGGACGGTTCCTGCGCCAGCACGTCCAGCCCCGCCGCACGGATATGGCCGCTGGTCAGCGCGCCGTACAATGCCGCCTCGTCGATCACCGCGCCACGGCCCACGTTGACCAGCGTCACGCCGGGTCGCATCCGGTCGATCCGGTCGCGGTTCAGCAGGCCGCGGGTGCTGTCGTCGATGGGCAGGCAAAGGATCAGCAGGTCGGCCTCGGAAAGCACTTCGTCCAGTGCGGCCTGTTCGGCCAGGGCGGCGGCGTCGGGCGGGAAGACGCTGCGCCGGTAGCCCAGGATCCGCCTGACGCCCATGGCGCGCATCCGTTCCGCGATGGCCACGCCGATGCGCCCCATCCCCAGGATCCCCAGTGTGCGCCCCCGCAGCATGCGCGGCGCGGGCATGGTTTCGGCCCCGATGGACTGCGGGGTCGCCCCCCAGTGCCCGTCGCGGGCGGCGGTCATCTGCGCCAGGCTCAGCGGGCGCAGGGCCATCAGCGACAGCATCAGCGCATGTTCGGCCACGGCGTCGGCGTTCACGCCGGCGTTGTTGCCGAACAGGATGCCGAAATCGTGCAGCGCCTCAAGGTCGATGACCCGTTCGTTTTCCAGCCCCGCGCCGGACTTGTGAACATAGGCCAGCCGCGGCGCCCCCGACAGCGCCGCGCGGTCGATGGGGAACGGCAATTGCCATCGAAAGCCGAAGGCGTCGGCCGCGCGGATACCGTCGGCAAAGGCCTCGCGGGTCATTGTCCCCGTGTCAAAGGCGGTGATCTCGTGACCCGCCAGGTACGTGTCGGCGACATCGGCAAGGGACCGTTCCAGAAGGAATTTCATGGTCATGCCACCCGTCTGGCGCCCGGAACCGCGGCCAGCAATTGCCGCGTGTAGGCGTGCTTGGGCGCCGCAAAGACGGCCTCGGCCTCGCCCGCCTCGACGATCTGGCCGCGGCGCATGACGACGACGCGGTCACAGACGTAGCGGATCACCCCGATGTCGTGGGAAATCACCACGTAGCTTACCCCGCGCTCGGCCCGCAGGCGATTGAGAAGGGACATGATCACCGCCTGCACCGACACATCCAGCGCCGAGACGGGTTCGTCCGCGATGATCAGCCGTGGATCGGAAATCAGCGCGCGGGCGATGCCGACGCGCTGGCGCTGACCGCCCGACAGCTGGTGCGGGCGGCGGGCGGCGAAATCGGCGGGCAGGTCGACCTCGCCCAGCACCCGGTGCAGCCGCGCCTCGATCTCGGCGGGCGGCAGGCCATGGGTCAGCAGCGGTTCACAGATGCTCTGGCCGACGGTGTGGCGCGGATCCAGCGCGGCGGCGTTGTCCTGAAAGACGAACTGCACCTCGCGTCGCCAGCGCGCGCGGTCCTGCGCACCGAACCCCGACACGTCGCGCCCGTCGAACAGGATCGCCCCTTCGGTCGGCACCTCCAGCCCCACCAGCATCCGCGCCAGCGTGGTCTTGCCCGACCCGCTTTCACCGACGATGCCCAAGGACTGACCGGGGCGCACCAGCACATTCGCACCGATCACCGCGTCGCGCCGCCGCCCCTGCCGCCATGGCAGATGCAGCCCGCCCAGCGAAAAGCTGCGCGAGACGTTCACCGCCTCGACCAGCGGGCGCGGATGGGCTTCGGGTGGTGGCGGCGGCGTGCCGCGCGCCGCGATCAGCCGCCCCGGGGCGGCGGCCAGCAGCCCCTGGGTATAGCCATGTTCGGGCGCGTCGATGACCCGGTCGGCGGGGCCGGTCTCCACGATCTCGCCGGCATACATCACCGCGACCCGGTCGGCCCGGTCGCCGATCACCGCCAGGTCGTGCGACACCAGCAGCACGCCAAGGCCATGATCCTTGCGCAACCGGTCGATCAGGTCGAGGATCTGCGCCTGCACGCTGACATCCAGCGCCGTCGTCGGTTCATCCGCGATCAGCAGCCTGGGCCGGCGCGCCAGCGCCAGGGCGATCACCACCCGCTGCGCCAACCCACCCGACAGTTCGTGCGGGAATTGCGACAGCCGGTCCCGCGCCCGGTCGATGCCCACCTGGTCCATAAGCTCCAGCGCGCGCATATGCGCGGTTCGCAGGTCGCGTTCGTCCCCTGACAGCGCCTCGCGGATCAGGGCACCCACCGTCAGGCGCGGGTTCAGCGCGCGCATCGGGTTCTGAAAGACGAAGCCCAGGGCGTCGCGCCGCAGGCGACGCCAGGTCTCGGGCGCGGTGGCGGCCAGGGTCTGGCCCGCGACTTCAAGGTGGCCCACCCGGACGCGCGCGGCCGGCGGGGTCAGCCCGGCGATGGACAGCGCGGTCATCGACTTGCCCGACCCGCTTTCCCCCACCAGCCCCAGCACCTCGCCCGCGTTGATGTCCAGCGACACGCCGCGCACCGCCCGAACCACACCGGACGGCCCGTCGATTTCGACCCGCAGGTCGCGCAAGGTCAGAACGTTCATCCCTCGGCCCTCACCGATGTGCGCCGCGACAGCGTGTCGCCGATCGTCTGGGCGCACAGCAGGACGACCAGCAGGGCGAGCCCCGGAAAGACCGACATCCACCAGGCCGCCCCCAGCTGCGTCTGACCTTCGGACACCATCATCCCCCAATCGGCCGTCGGCGGCTGGATGCCAAGCCCCAGGAAGCTGAGCCCCGCCTCGGCCAGCACGGCGGTCGAGAAATTCACCGTCGCCGTCACCGCCAGCAGCGGCATCGTGGACGGCAGCACATGGCGGCGCAGGATCTTCGCCGCCCCCTGCCCGGCCAGTTCGGCGGCCTCGACATAGGCCAGCCCGCGCACGGACCGGGCATGGCTGCGCACCACGCGGAAATGCAGCGGCCAGCTTTCGATGGCGATGATGAAGATCAGGTTGGTGATGGCCGACCCGAACAGCGCCAGCACCAGCAGAGCCAGGACAAGGCCCGGGATCGACATCTGGATGTCGGCGATCCGGCTGACCACGCTGTCGAACACCCCGCCCCGGAATCCCGCGACGATGCCGCAGAGCGTGCCGAAGGCGGTGGCGATGATGACGGACCCGACGCCGACCACCAGCGGCGGCCAGCCGCCCCAGATCACCCGGGACAGCACGTCGCGCCCCAGGATATCGGTGCCGAAGGGATGCGCGGCGGACGGACCTTCAAGCATGTGCATCAGGTCCTGCGCATAAGGATCATAGGGCGCCACCAAGGGCGCGCCGATCACCGCCAGCACGATCAGCCCCAGGATCAGCGGGGCGACCAGGTCGGCGTGCCAGCGCAGGCGGGGCTTGGCGGATGCGGCTTTGGACAGGGTGAATTTCCTCATCGGGGCGGTCATCGGTCATCCCTGGCGCGCGGGTCGACGATGGCCACCGCCACGTCGACAAGCAGGCTGGCGATCACGTAGCCCAGGCAGATCAGCATGACCGCCGCCAGCACCACCGGGAAGTCGCGGTTGTTGACGGATCGCACCAGCAATTCGCCGACGCCGGGCCAGGCAAAGACGCTTTCCACGATCACCGCGCCCGACAGGATCCCGCCGACCTGCAGGCCCAGCAGGGCGATCACCGACCCCAGCGCGTTGACGGCGATATGCTTCAGCCGCACCCGCCGTTCCGGCAGGCCCATGGCGCGGGCGGTCAGGATATGGTCTTCGAATTCCACCTCGCGGATCGCGGCGCGGAACAGGCGCGCGACGCCCGGCGCGACATAGGCGGCCAGTGTCACGGTCGGCAGGATCGCGTGTTGCCAGGACCCGGTGCCGCCCGTGGGCAACCAGCGCAGGGTCAGCGAGAAGACCAGGATCAGCACGAGGGCCAGGAAGAAGCTGGGCGTCGATTGAAAGACCATCAGCACCTTCATCGGCACGCCGCGCAGCCATCGGTGCCGTCCCATCGCGGCGACATATCCGGCGGCCAGCCCCACCACGGCGCCCAGCACCACGGCCGATATCCCGATCAGCAGGGTGTTGGGCACGCGGCGCAGCACCTCCTGGAACGCGGGCCGGTCGGTGAACAGCGAACGTGGAAAGTTGCCCTGCGCGGTGTTCCAGATGAACGACAGGTATTGTTCCGGGATCGACCGGTCGAAGCCGTAGGCACGGGAATAGGCGGCGACATCTTCGACCGAGGCGGTTTCGGGCGCCAGGAATACCGCCGGGTTGCCGGTGGAGAAGATCATCACGAAGACAATCGTCGCCGCCCCCCAGGCCGCGATCAGCGCGCCGAAGATGCGGCGCGCCAGAAAGCTGCCGGTGACGGGCGCGCGGGCCGTGGCCAGCCGCGCCTGCAGCCACGAGACGCTGCCGCCGGGCAAGGGCGTGGGCAAAGGCGTGGGCGTGGATCCGGGCATGGAATTGTCCGTCATGCCGCCCGCCCCTTGGCGGGGCAGCGCGCCCCGCCCGTCCGTGTCGCGTCCACCACGCCGATCAGGACCAACTCATGTCCGCCGCCTTGATCCAGTCGTCGGTCCGGGCCATCCAGTTCAGCTTCTTGTGGATCGCGTAGGTCTGCGGCTGGATCCACAGAAAGACCTCCATCACGGTATCCAGCATCACGCCGCTGGTGTCCTTGATTGTCTGGATCTGCGTATCCTCGTCGGTGGCGGACCGCGCCGCCTCGATGCCCTCGCCGAACGCAGGCGGATACTCGCCCCAGGCATAAGGGCCCTGCTGGCTGTACTGACCGAACAGTTCGATCGCGGAATTCGACTGCGACACGTAGCCGGCATAGGTCAGGTCCGGCGCCTCTTCGGGCTGGGTGCGCAGGGCCAGGTAGGCGGAATAGGGCAGCAGGACGACCTCCAGGTCGATGCCGACCTCCTTCAGCTGCGCCGCGACGATCTGGGTGATCGGCGACACCGACAGCGACGATCCCTCGGCCGAGGTCTTGAGCGTCAGTTTCAGCCCGTCGCCATACCCCGCCTCGGCCAGCAGTGCCCTGGCTTTTTCGGGGTCATAGGGCCAGGGTGTCATCGTGTCGTCGAAACCGGGCGTCTGCGGATTCAGCACCTGGGTGGTGCCGGGACCGACATAGCCGCGGAACACGGCCTTGGTGATCGCGTCCTTGTTGATCGCGTAGTTGATCGCCTGGCGCACGCGGATGTCCTGCAGCGGCTCGTGGCCAAAGTGGAACTTCATCACGTGATAGCGCTGGCCCTCCTTGGCGCCGACGTCGTAGTCCGGCAGGCCCTGCAGCTGCGCCAGGTCGATCGGGTCGATGCGCAGCGAGGCATGGATTTCACCGCCCCTGAGGCCCGAGATGCGAGCGGCGGCATTGCCGATGGACCGGTATGTGACATTGGGGATCGAGGGCGCCGCGCCGTGGAAACCGGGATTGGCTTGCAGCACCACGTCGCCGCCGGGATCGAAGCTGACCACCTTGTAGGCGCCCGATGACATGACCTCGACCTTGGGATTGTGGCTGGCGGCCCATTCCGGTTCCAGGAAGAAGAACCACGACATCCGGCGCGGCAGTTCCAGCCAGGGGCTTTTGGTGTAGAAGACGGCGGTGTGCGGATCGGGCGCCTCGACCCGGTCGATCAGGTCGAAATCGGTGTCGGCGGTGGCCTTCAGGTCCGGGTCCATCATCCGGGCGAAGTTCCAGGCGATGACCGAGGCGTCCAGCGGCTTGCCGTTTTCGAATTTCGCATCCGGGTTCAGGTGAAAGGTGAATTGGGTGGGCGAATCCACCTCCCAGCTGGTGGCCAGGTCGCCGACCAGTTCACCGGTCGCGGTGATCGTCGTCAAAGAGCTCATGACCTGCGAGCAGATCGACAGGTTGCCCCCCGTTGCGCGGGTAAAGGCCGGATCCAGCGTGGTGATCGCGTCGACGGCCAGCACCAGCGGCGTGCCCGATTGCGCCAGCAGCGCGCCGGGGGCGGCGGCGGCGGCCAGGCTGGCGGCGGCCATCTTCAGTGTCGTGCGTCGTGTGATCCCGTTGGTCATGCGTGGCTCCTTCTGATGCGGCTTCGCCGCCCGTTTCCCTGTCAGTGAATGAGCCGCCATCAGACGGCCTCCGTCAGTGCCGTCACCTTCGGTTCCGGCAGTCCCATGTTTTCGCGCAGTGTCGCGCCCTGGTATTCGGTGCGGTAATAGCCGGCCGCCTGCAGCGCCGGGACCAGCAGCTTGCAGATCCGTTCGGTGCCGCCCATCTGGTAGATCGAGGATACGTTGAACCCGTCGCAGGCGTCGTTGACGAACCTCTCCTGCATTTCCTCGGCGATGCGTTCGGCGGATCCGCAGGGCGACCAGTGGCCGCCGCCAGTGGTCATCTTTTCGATGATGTTGCGCACGGTATAGTTCTTGTCGACGGCCCAGTGCTTGTAGATCTCGAACCGGGTCTGCATCGTCTGCACCGTCTCGACCGGGGGAAACACGCTTTCGGGCAGCACGTCGTCCAGCCCGAACTCCTCCAGCGGCACGCCCGGCAGTCGCTTCTGCAGCTCATACCGCGCGGCGTCCATGTCCAGAAGGTCGTTCAGCTGGTTCTGCATCGACCGCGCCTCGGCCTCGGTCTCGCCGATGACCGGCACGCAGCCGGGCAGCACCTTCAGCTCGTCCCGGTGCCGGCCGAACCGGGCCATCCGGCCCTTCAGATCGGCATAATGCGCCTGGCTTTCCTCCATCGAGGTGCCTTGCGCATAGACCATGTCGGCATGGCGCGCCGACAGGTCCTTGCCCGCGTTCGACTGGCCGGCCTGGGCGATCACCGGGCGACCCTGCGGCGGGCGCGGCATGTTCAACGGCCCGGCGATCTGAAAGACCTCGCCGTCATAGCGTTCGACCCGCACCTTGTCGGGATCGGCATAGATGCCGGACGCGCGGTCGACGACCAGCGCATCGCCGTCCCAGCTGTTGAACAACATCCGGATGATGTCGGCATATTCCGCCGCCCGCTTGTGGCGCAGGGTGTGATCCATCATGCCGGTGTCGCTGTAATGTTCGGCCCCGCCATAGGACGTCACCATGTTCCAACCCGACCGCCCGTTCGACAGGTGGTCCAGCGTGCACATCTGGCGGGCGACGTTGTAGGGTTCGGTGAAGGTGGTCGAAAACGTGGCGACCAGCCCGATCTTCGAGGTGATCGAGGACAGCGCCGAGGCGGTGGCCAGCGCCTCCAGGAACCGCTTGGGCCGGGTGCGCAGGCTTTCCTGGTCGTGATCGGCGCTGTCGGCAAGGAACACCATATGCATCCTGGCCTCTTCCGCCATCCGCGCCGCATCGGCGTAAAGCGAGAAGGAATAGGCGTCTTCGGCGCGGCTGTCGGCAATGCGCCAGGCGGACTGGTGCTGGCCGACGCCATTGACGAGAAGCCCCAGGACCATGGAGCGCGGTGGAACGGACATGCGCGTCCTCTTCTTTCCTCGCCGGCCGCTGGGGCTGGCGAATTGTTGAGCATTCGGGATGAGCGTCGCGCGATGGACTGATTGTTGCTGCGCATTTTGCCGCAGGTCCAATACAAAGAATTCGACAGCCTATGAGGAAATGTTCATGCGGTTCTCGCTCCGCCAGCTCGAAGCCTTCCGCCTCTTTTCGACCACGCTCAGCGTCACGCGCACCGCCCAGATGATCCACGTCTCGCAATCGGCGGTAAGCCATACGTTGCGGGACCTTGAAACCGAACTTGGGATCAAGCTGTTCTATCGGGTTGGCAACCGGCTGCGGCTGACCAGCGAGGGCAAGGCGATCCTGCCGGCCATCGAACGGGTCTTTGCACAGCTCACCCAGCTGGAATCCGAGGTCGAGACCATGCAGGGCATCGGTGCCGGTCGCCTGACCGTGGCCACCATGCCGCCGATCGGGACCTGGCTGATCAACGGCGCGGCGCAGCGGTTCCTGGCCGACCGGCCCGCGCTGCGGTTCAGCCTGCGCAACGCGGCCGCGCCCGAGGTGCAGAACCAGGTGCGGATGGAGATCGCCGACATCGGGTTCACCGTCGCCGCCGAAGAGGATGCCGACCTGCGGCTGGATCCGTTACTGCACGGCGAGATCGTCTGTGTCCTGCCCATCGGTCATCCGCTGGCCGCGCAGGCCGTGGTGACGGCCGGGGATATCGCCCGCGAACGGCTGATCGCGCCGTCGGCGGATTCCACCGTCGGGTCGCTTTTGCGGATGGGTCTGCCGCCGGGCTATGCGCAGCGGTCGAATTTCCTTGAGATCAACCAGTCGGTCATGGCGGTGGACCTGGCGGCGCGGGGGCTGGGCGTGGCGCTGCTGCACCCTTTCGGGCTGCTTGACGGGGTCGACGGCGTGGTCCTGCGTCGCTTTGCGCCCGCGATCCCGCTGACGGTGCACGTGGTCCTGCCGCGCCACCGCCCGATATCGCCGCAGATCGAAATCTTTCTGGCCGATATCCTGACCGTCGCCCGCGAACGCCTGTCGGACATCGCGGACGACGCGCTGGCGCGGACGCTGACCCTGGCCCGTCCCTCGCCAGAGGCGTCAGGCGAAGGCACCAATGGCCCCCGCCGCACCGATGTCCCGGCCCTTCGTCTTGGGTCAGGACCGGATCGTCCGGCCCTGCCCCTGCCCGACCGTCGCCGGGCCGGGGCCTGACTGGAGCCGAGCAGCCCCCCCCCTCAGGAGCCCGCGCGCGGGGCGTAAAGGACGACGGACATGCCGGGCGCAAGATAGGATGCGTCGGGCTGGTCGGGGTCGATCTCGATGCGCACGGGCAGACGCTGGGCGATCTTGGTAAAATTGCCGGTGGCGGTCGAACTGCCCAGCACGGTGAATTCGGACGCCGTGGCCGGCGAGAATTCGGCGATCCGCCCGGTGAATTCCTGGTCGTCGCGGGCATCGACGGTAAACCGCACCGGCTGGCCCTGGCGCAGACCGGCAAGCTCGGTCTCCTTCACGTTGGCGATGACCCAGACCTTGGGCGGCACCAGCGACACCAGCGAGGTGCCGGCCGTCACGTATTGCCCCAACCGCACGCCGATCTGGCCCAGACGCCCGTCCGAGGGCGCGCGCACCACCCGGTGCTCAAGGTCGATCTGCGCCAGTTCGACAGCCGCCTTGGCGCTGGCGATCTGGGCGTTCAGCGTCTTGGTCTGCACCTTGGCCGATGCCACGGCCTCGCGCGCGACTTCGACATTGCTTTGCGCCTCGGTCACCGCCGCTTCGGCCTGGCGCAGATCAAGGTCGGCGTCGTCGACATCGCTGTTGGTGACGAACCCCTTGTCCTGCAGCTTGTGCTGCCGGTCCCAGGTGGATTTGCTGGTGTCCAGCGCCGCCTCCGCCGCCTTTTCGGCGGCCTGGCGCGAGGCCAGCGTCGCCTCGGCCGAATGGATCGCCTGTGTATTGGCTTCAAGCGCGGCTTGCGCCTGTTCCAGTTGCGCGCTGGCCTGGGCAAGCGCCTGCTGGGCGGTGCGGTCGTCCAGCTTGACCAGCACGTCGCCCTTCTTGACGGTGGCGAAATCGGACACCGGCACTTCGGTCACCTCGCCCGCGGCCTGGGCCGAGATCGTGGTGACGCTGCCCCGCACATAGGCATTCGCCGTGCGGATGTCGCCGCCGTCGAAAGGTGGCAGATGCCAGGCCCAAAGCACAAGGCCGACGCCAAGCGCGCCGATCAGGATGATCAGGAACGTGGGAAAATGGTGTTTCAGAATATGCATTTGGTCGTCCTCATTGCGCGGCCGGGGCCGGGTCGGCCATCCAGGCGCGCAGGGTGTTCAGAAGAAGGTGGCCCAACAGCATCGCCAGAGCGGCCAGGGCAATGAAGCAGATGGCGGTATAGACATCGTTGTAGGCGGCGACCGTGGCCTGACGGGTGACCACGGTGCTCAGCTGCACGACGGCCTGCGTCTTCAGCTGCACGGTGTCGACAAGGGAGCCGGAAAGCTGGCTCATGTACTGCGCGATCCTGGCCGATACCAATGGGTCGCCGGTGGCCAGCTGTTCCTTGATCCATTCGGTATGCGCGGTGGTGCGCGCCGCGGTGAAGGTGCGGAACAGGCCCGCCCCGATGGTCCCGCCCAGGATCTGGCTGGACAGGAAGATGATGATGAAGCTCAGCAGGTAGGTCGGCCCCTTCTGCAGCGCGGTCAGCAGGCCGTTGGCCATGGCAGAGGGCAGGAACATCATCGACGCGAAGGCGATCAGGCTCTGGCTGAGGAACATGTCGCGCGGCGAGACGGTCATGTTGGAATGGGCATCCATGCCGGCGCCCGCCGCGATCAGCAGCAGCGCCCCGATATGAATCATCGGGACCCGGTCCGGGCGCAGCACCAGCGCGCAGGCGGCCCCGCCGGCGAAGGTACCCAGCGTGATCCACCAGAACAGCGGCGCCATCTGATCCTGCGAGAACCCCAGCGTCTGGAACAGCCCCGGCGCACCGGCGGATTGTTCCGCCAGGATGAAGCGGAAGATCAGCAGCGCGGCGGTCAGGTGCAGCATCGCCGGAGAGAGCAGCCAGCGCACGTCGATCAGCGGCTCCTTGCGCTGCAGTTCGATGACCAGGGCCACCACCAACGCCACCAGGCTGCCCGCCATCAGCTGGCCGACCCAGGGCGTCTGCAGCCACCAATAGGTGGCGCCGGTGGTGAAACAGGCCACGAACCCGCTGAACGAGGCCGCGATCAGCGCAAAGCTCGTCAGGTCCATGCCCTTGATCACCTTCATGGTCGGCCCGCTGACCAGCGGCAGGCGATAGACCAGGAACAGGCAGACCATCGACATGCCCAGCTTCAGCATCAGCACGTTGGTCCAGCTGCCGTCGAACATGATCAGCGGGTTGATCGCCCGCGCCAGCGGCGTGCCCAGCGAAATGAAGGTCAGCGCCATGGGCAGGCCCACGGTCAGCTTCTTCTCGGGCGGCAGCGGTTCCAGCATGTAAAGGAAGGCCAGCGTCGACAGCGGCGCGGCCGAGATCCCCGACAGCAGTTCCGTCGCCAGGGCCGACCGCAGGTCGCCCGCCAGCAGGCTGATCAGCGCCACGATGGCGTAGATGACGATCGAAATCTCGGCAAAGCGGCGCAGGCCGAACTGCATGCGGATCTTGATCAGCATCAGCGGCATCACCGCCCGGGGCGCCATGAAGACCACCATCAGCCACATGGTTTCGGTCTGGGTCGCGCCCAGTTCGCCGCCAAGCGTCTGCGTGTTCGCCGACAGGAACCCCTGCCCCAGCGACTGCGACAGGGCGATGAAGGCAGAGGCAAAGATGTAAGCCGCCGCTAAAAGCGGCGGTTTGGGGACGAAATCGGGACGAGGAGGTTGCGCGGGTTGGTCCGACATCAGTCCTCCATCCTGTCAAGGTTCTGTTGAATGCGCTGCAAGGTCTTGAGCGCCTGGGCCAGTTCGTCGGCCGGGATGCCCTGGTAGGCCTCGCGGCGCAGGTCTTCGGTGAAACCGATGATCTTCTCGGCCTGATCATGGGCGCGGTCGGTCAGGAACAGCCGCCGGACCCGCTTGTCCTGCGGATCGCTGCGCCGTTCGATCAGGCCCGCTTCCTCAAGCTGATCCAGGGTGCGGTTCATCGACGGCGTGCGGATGTCCAGAAGATCGGCCAGTTCCGCCTGGCTGAGCCCCGGTTCGCGCGACACATGGCTGATCGCCAGCGCCCGCGCATAGGTCATGTCCATCGCCGCGGCGCGCGCGTTGAAGCGTTTGCGGATCCCGCGCACCAGTCCGAAGACTTCGGTCAGAAAGGCCTTGTAAACCGGATCCATCGCTCCACCGCATCTCGTTACTTCGCTAATCGTTAGCTAAGTAACAAGTCTGAGCCCACGGTCAAGATGCCAAGCCCTGCAATGGCTGCAATGCCGCCAACCCAATTGCCCCGACGTCGCGCACGCCGGGAAGACCGGGGGCACCCCGGCGGTGTAGCGTGGCATTGTGCGTGGCGTCTACGCGCCGGTCAGACCGTGGTTACGATCATATGAACTGACCTGCGGCGGCTGCCAGGCCTCGGGCAGACGGGCGGGTTGGAACACCTCGACCAGCAGCGGGAAACAGGCCGCCACGTCCGAGGAATGGCTGGCCGAACAATCCCCGCCAGGGCAGGCCGACATGCAGCCCAGCAGATCTATTTCGGCAAAGAATTCAAGGTAATCGCCTGGGCGCACAGGGCTGGCCTTCATAAAGTACTGGCCCGTGTCGCGGGTGAACCCGGTGCACATGAAGACGTTCAGCACATCGTGCACATGGGCTTCCGCCTCGGTCGGCGGCAGGCCGGTGGCCCGTGCCAGCGCCCGGGTCAGGTTGGAATGGCAGCAATGATGGTACTGGCCGCCATCGCTGAGCAGCGCATGGGTATAGGGGTCGCAGCGGGTGCCGATCACGTCGTGGACGGCGCCGCCAAAGGCGTCGAACCCGTACCAGTCCAGCGTGTCATGGGTGATCGTCGCCATCGGGCGCAGGAACGGGAAACAGGAATACAGCTGGTCGCCCAGCCCCACATGCGTGCCGGACAGCGCCCGTGTCTTGCCGGTATACAGCCGTTCGGCCAGGTCATGCGCGTTGAAAAGGTTCAAATCGCCCACCTGCGGACCTTCGACGCTTTGGATCCGGCAGAAATGCCCCGCCGGCACCGTCCAGGTCGCGGCGTCGCGCGGCGGCACCGTCACCGTCTTGACCAGCGTCATGGCTTCGCGCACCGCGCGATAGGCGTCCAGGTCCGGCCGGGGCAGCCCGTCGACGGGATAGCAGATCACGGGTTCCACGGCGCGTCGGGCCTCGGCGTCCTGCGGTGCCGGGGTGATCGGATCGGGTTTCATGGCTGTCTCCTGGCGCGCTGCGGTCCTTCGTTTGTCACGTCATCCGGCGACGCTGACAAGGGACACCGTGCCCGGCGAACCGGTCATCCGGGACAGGTAGCCGTAGAAATCCTTGATCGTGCCTTCCAGGTCCGCCGGCGCCAGAGGCCCCGACGGCGCATGGCGCGAACATAGCGCGACCTGCATCCGCTCCAGCTTCTCGCGGTCCTCGCGGTTGACCTCGTGCCACAAGGCAATGCGCGCCTTCAGCTCGTCCTGGGTCAGTTCCTCGTCATGGGTGGACAACGTCCAGCGCACGCGGATCCGGTCCACCGCCAGCGGCTGGATGGAAAACGACACCAGCAGCGTGGCCGCCTGGCTGGCCACCTGGGTCGGGAACAGGTTGAACAGGGTGGACCGTCGCCGCTCGTCCTCGGTCAGGTCGGGCGCGCCCATGCCACGGGTTTCGGCCGTGGTCGGGTAATTGGCGCAGTAGGAGGTGAAGCTGTCATCGGCCATCGCCTTCCGCGACAGCCCGGTGGGCGTGTAGGGATGCAGCGTCTCGGGGTGGACGACCGACAGGTGATAGGCCTCCATGAAGTTCTCGACGAGGCATTTCCAGTTGGTCTGCCACTCCTCCTCGAAGGTCTCGACGTGGCGCATCGTGTCGGTGCCGTAATGGCCCAGCAACGCCTGCAACCGGTCCAGCCGGGGGGCCAGCGGATGGGCCTGATCGTCGAGGTTGACGTAGATGAAGCCGTTCCAGATCTCGGACCGGAACCCGTGCAGACGGCAGCTGCCCGGGGTCACGCCCCGGTCCCGCATCCTTGGCGCATTGGCAAGCATGCCGTTCAGCTCGTAGCTCCAGGCGTGGTAGGAACAGACGAACCGCCGCGTCGCCCCCCGGCCTTCGGCCAAGGGCATGCCGCGATGGCGGCAGAGGTTCGACAGCACCCGGATGGCGCCTTCCCCGTCGCGCACCACCAACAGCGGCTCGTCGAAAAGCTGCGTGGTGAAATAATCGCCCGGTTTCGGCAGTTCGTCCGCCCGGCCCAGGCAATGCCATTCCCGCGACAGGAAGGTATCGACCTCGTGGCGAAAGAAATCAGGATCGGTGTAGAAGGCCCCGGGCAGGCACTGCCCCTCGGCATCGGGCAGCGCGGCCAGCTCGTGCAGCAGCGCATTCATCCGCGCGATCTTGTCCATGCCCTTACTCCGCCGCAAAGCGCCGTTCGAACCCGGCGGTCCGGTCGGCGATGTAGTGCATGAAATCGTAGAGCGGTCGTTCCAGGTAGGACAGGTGCCCCGCCTGCGCGGTCGGCGCGTTCAGCCCCCGGAACACCTTCTCGGTGCAGCCCCGGTCCTCGTCGTTGACCTCGTCCAGCAGCGTCTTCAGCGTGTCGATGTAGTCCTGCGCCTTGGGATCGGCCATGAATTCCGGCGCCAGCCCCCCGGCGAACAGCAGTTCCACCTGGCCCGGCCCCTTGGGATGCAGCGACAGGTACCAGAAATAGCCCGGCGTCAGCGTGATCAGGTGACTGGGGTAGATCGAGATCAGCGCGGTGGTCTTGCGCCAGTGCCCGTCCAGCCGGGTGTTGTCGGGATGCGCGTTGCCGATCGCCAGCGCGGCATCCTTGGTGATCCAGTGATAGTTGAACGTGTCGGACCCGGCCGGGCATTCCATTTCCTCCAGCCGAGAAAACCCGCCCACCGTCTTGGCGTGGCAGACCGGCAGGTGGTAGCTTTCCATGAAATTCTCGGCCAGCACCTTCCAGTTGGTGTCCCACAGGTGGGTCTCGCGGAAGCACTGGACGTAGTGTTCCACCTGGTATTGCGAAATCAGCTTCGCCAGCGGGGCCAGGTCCTGGGCCACCGACGGGCGGTCCTTGTCCAGCGTGATATAGATGAACCCCTGCCATTCCTCGCAGCGCACTTGCGGCAGCTTGTAGTCGGATTTGCAGAAGCCCGTCGTTTCGGCCATGAAGGGCGCGCCGCGCAACCGGCCGTCCAGACCATAGGTCCAGGCGTGGTAGGGGCAGACGATGGTGCGGGTGTTGCCGGTGCCGTCCAGCATGGTCGACATCCGGTGCAGGCAGACGTTGGAAAACGCCCGGATCCCGCCGTCGTTGTCGCGCAGCACGATCACCGGCTGGCCGGCCAGGTCGTAGGTCAGGTAATCGCCGGCCTTCGCAATCTCGCCCGCGCGGCCGACGCAGACCCAGTCGCGCGCAAAGATGCTGGTCAGTTCCAGGTCCAGGAAGTCCTCGCTGATATAGACCGGTGGCGGCATCGCCACCGCGTCCTGGAACGGACGCCGCGCGGCAGTCAAAAGCTCGGTGACCACATTCGTCTGCATCTTGCGACTTGCCTTTCGTGATGGGGGATCGCGCCCGCCCGGTCGGGGGAACCGGATTGACAAGCGCAAGGATAGACGGAAACACGGTTAGGCAAAAACTTGATTTTCCGAAGATGAGGGCAGGCAAAATATGGCTCGATACACGCTGCGCCAATTGGCCTATTTCCGTGCCGTCGCCGAACACGGCGGCATCGCCCAGGCGGCGCGGGCGCTGAACATCTCGCAGCCCTCGATCTCGCAGGCGCTGAAGAAGCTCGAGGATATCCTGGGCCTTGCCCTGTTCGACCGCCACCATGCGCGCGGGTTGGAACTGACGCTGCAGGGGCGCGATTTCCTGCGCCGGGTGATCGAGCTGGAGGCCAAGGCCGAGGAGTTGGAACGCGACGCCCGCGCGCTGGCCATGGGCGAGACGGGCGAGATCCGGCTGGGCGTCTTCTGGACCCTGTCGCCGTTCTATGGGCCTGCGCTGCTGAAACTGTTCGGCCACAGCCACCCCGAGGCGGTCGTATCGCACCGGGAAATGCCGCTGACCGACCTGGCCGCCGCGCTGGCATCGGGCGAGATCGACATCGCGCTGACCTATGACCAGGGCGCGGATCTGGATGGCTTTGCCCAGGTCGAACTGGCCATGCTGCGCCCGGTCGTGGTGCTGCCTGCCGACCATCCGCTTGCGGCACGGGGCACGATCCGCTTCGCCGACCTGGACGGCGAGCCCTACGTGATGCTCGAAGGCTCCGGCAGCCGGCGGTATTTCGAGGATCTGCTGACCGACGCCGGGATCTTTCCGGCGATCTCCTACACCTCCAGTTCGATGGAAGCGGTGCGCAGCGCGGTGGCGGCGGGGTTCGGATACACGCTGCTGGCGGTGCGCCCGCCCTCGCCCGTCACCTATGGCGGCGGCCATGTCGCCACGGTGGAACTTGCCGACCCGATCCGCCCGCTGCGCGTGATCCTGGCCTTCCGCCCGGCGGCGGATCGCGGGATCCTGCGCCGGTTCATCCGCACCGCCAGCGGGTTCGTCCCGCCACGGGGCCCGTTCCAGAAGCCCTAGCCCAGCTGGCAGCCACGTCGCGGGGTCGTTGATGCGGACGTCGAACATCGTATAGACCGGCCTGGTCCCGGTCTGGCGCGCGATCGCCTCGGCCATCTCGGGCCGCCCGTCCCCCAGGTTCACGCATCACAGCCCGCCCTGCGCATCCAGGTGCGCCCGGCCTTCGCTGTCCCGGACCTGCACGCCCTCGGCGCGCGCAGCTTTTCGGCGGGATCGGTCCGGTTGGTCAGCATCGCGGAATTCCTGCTTGTCCTGCCCGGCGGATCAGATCACCGGACGGCGGCCGGGCGTCGCGGACATGGCGGGCGACGATCAGCACGCCGGGGGGGCAGACCGTTGCCCCCGATGACCCACCCCGCCGACAGCGCGGCCACCAATCCGCCCGACGACCCGCCGCTGGTGTGCCGCAGGTCTCAGGGCGTGAGGATGGTGCGATGCAACGAGGCATAGATGATCGCGCGGCACGAGAATTCGGGCGTCGTGGCGCGGGCAGGAACGATGGCGCCGGCGTCCGGCACGCGCCGAACGGCGAAATGCGTCTCCGTTCTGATGTTGGTCTTCATGTGCGACACGTCATTGGTCATGTTCGGCCCCACCCACAACGGGTCGATCGCGCGCACCCGGCGGATATTGGCATGCATCGGTGGAATGGCCTTCAGCGCGTCGTAACTGGCGGCGGCGCGGCGGAAATAGTCGATCTCGCCCGCGTCGCAGGTCAGTTCGCCGCAACCGCCTCTCCACATGATGCCGGGCGTCAGCTCGAACGCGATCTCGTCGGTGTTGGACAGGTTCACCGTTTCCGCGCCATCCGGTCCGGTCGTCCACCTGTCGCCGTCGCTGGCCTGCCTGGCCTGCCTGGCCAGCCCGGAGAACAGGTAGTGGATCAGGATCGGGTCGACCGTCGATCCCCGGCACACCGGGTCCAGCACGCCGGGATCCGAGGGTATCGCGCGCAGTGTCTGGAGGCCATGCCCCGATCCGAACGCGCCGACCGCGCCTGCGGCGACAAGCACCAGCAGCACGACCGCGCGGGCCAACGCAAGCGGTCGCAGGTAAGTTCCGTCCGGCATCAGCATGTCCATTTCGAGCCAATCAGCCCGTGACCGCAGGATGCGGCGGCTTCGTGTCAGCGCGAAAATGACCCGGACGCCCCGGCAATGACAGGAAAGACCGCAGACCGTGGTTATGCTGTTTGACGCGTATCGGCATAAACTGGCATAAGATCGGCATGGCATTGAAGGATCTTCCCGAAAACCTGCGGGTTCTGTGCGGCTACGGGCGTTCTGTTTCGGACATCTGCCGGCGCTGCGGCATCAACCGTCAGCAGATGAACAAGTATCTCAATGGGCATACGCGGCCTTCGCTGCCGGTGCTGCGGCGGCTCTGCGATTTCTTCGGGGTGGACGAACACGAACTGCTGATGGACCGGCGCGCCTTCCGCGACCTGGTCCGCCTGCATCCGCCCCGGCTGGGCGCCGCACCGGACCTGTTCGACCAGACGGTCGACCACCTGGCTTCCCTCAGCGCAGAGTCCTCGGGTCTGCTGGCCCGGCACGAAGGCTATTACCACAGCTATTCCCACGCCGATCCGCAACGCGGTCTTTACCTGTGTTCGCTGACGCGGATCTACCGCGAGGGCGAACGGTGGCTGTCCAAGACGGTCGACCGGCACCTGGGCAAGCATTACCTGGTGCCCTCCACGCTGAAATACACCGGTGTGGTCCTTGAAGGGTTCAACCGGATCGTGGTGGTCGAACGCGAACAGGCACCGGGGCGCAGCATCTTCACCAGCTATCTGTATGGCAGCGATTACGGCGCGCCGACCTACCTGTCGGGGCTGATCATGAACCTGCGCCCCGAGGGCGAGCACGGCATTTCCTGCGTGCGCACCGTGTGGGAGCCGCTGGGCCCCGCGCCGAACCTGCGCCAGGCGCTGGGGAAATGCGGGCTGGTCGATCCCCGGGTCACGCCCCTGCCCGACATCGTCACGCAATTCACCGAAAACGGCATGCGGATCGGCGAAACCGTCTTTCAGCCGCGCACCTGAAGGTCGCGCGCACATCGTCCCCGGCCGGGACGGTCATTCCGCCACGGCGTCGCCCCAGGGCGTCATGATCTCGGTCGCACCGCAGTTGCGGCCATCCCGGCGCATCACGCCCGCCGGCACGGCAAAGGCATAGGGATGCACCGTGCGCCTGGCCGGCGTCACCGGGCCAAGACCGGCGAGCGCTTCGAAGACCTGCGCCGGCAGTGCCTCGTCCGCAACCACGCCGCTGGCACCCGAGGCGTCGATGCGCGGGGTGTGGATCGCCTGGTCCAGATCCATGCCGAAATCGGCCATGAAGCTGATCAGGTTGGCGACCGCCGGCAGGATCTTGCGCCCGCCCGAGGCGCCGATGGCGAACATCCGGTCGCCGGCCTGACCCACGGTCGGACAGACGTTCATCAGGCACCGCTTGCCCGGCGCCAGCGAATTCGGCTTGCCCGGTTCCGGGTCGAACCACATGATCCCGTTGTTCATCAGCATGCCGGTCTGCGGCGACACCGCGTGGCTGCCGAACATCGACAGCAGCGTCTGGGTCACGTTCGCCATGTTGCCGTGGCGATCCACGACCGAGAACGTGGTGGTACAGGCCGGGGCCTGCGGGCTTTCGCCGGTATCGCCCCCATGTTCCAGCCGATGGCGATAGGCCGCCTGCAGCGCCTGGGCCAGCGCGGCGTAGCTGTCGGGCGACGGGGCGTCGCCCGGGGTGAACGCCTGTTCCATCTGCTGCAGCGTCGACACCAGCTCGGCCCCCGCCGACAGGCCCGACGGCGCGTGGATCGCGGCATCGCGGTAGCGGATCGTCCGGGGCGCGGCCGCCGTGGCGCGATAGGCTGCCAGGTCCTCGACCGTCAGGCTGCCGCCCTTGGCCCGGATATCCTCGGCGATCATGCGGGCGATGTCGCCCTCGTAGAAATCGCGCGGACCGGCGTCGGCCAGGCGGCGCAGCGTGGCGGCATGGGCGCGTTGGTCCAGCCGCGCATCCGACAGCGCGGTCCAGCCCGCGATGTTGGGCCATTGCCCGTCAACCAGGAACAGCGCCGCCGCGTCCGGATCCTGCGCCAGCTGCCGCGTGGCCGAGGCGATCATCAGCGAACCGTACCAGTCCAGCAGCATACCTTCTTCAGCCAGCGCAATGGCGGGCTCCAGCAGGTCCGCCCAGGGCCTGGTGCCATATCGCTGATGCGCCAGCTCCATGCCCGCCACCACGCCCGGCACGGCCACGGCGGTGGCGCCATAGATGTTGCGGTCGCCCGTCACCCGGATCCAGGGGAACAGATCCCCGGCCCGACGTTCCGGTTCCAGCGGGTAATCCTCCAATTTCAGCCCCCGTGGTGCGCGCATGCCGAATTCGATGGTCTCGGCCCTTTGTTCACCGGCCCGCCAGAGCGTCATCATCCCGCCGCCCATCGGCCCGGACATCCAGGGTTCGACAACCCCCACCGCGAACGACGTCGCCACCGCCGCATCCATCGCGTCGCCCCCGGCGGCCAACACGGCCGCGCCGGCCTCGGCCGCCTTGCGGTGCTGCGAGGCGACGACGCCGCCGTCGGTCCAGATGACGTCCTTGCGGATCAGCTGGGTCTTGGAAAAGTTGGTCATGTCACGTGTCTTTCCTAATGCGCGCCGGACCGCCAGGCGGCGGATGTGCTGCGCTATCGCCTACCACTCAACAGCAGGGCCGCGCCCGCGCTCATCGGCGCGAGGCCGGCCAGGATCAGACCGACCGCATAGCCATCGGTCGCCGAAAACACCGCCTGCAACAACAGCGGGCACAACACGTAGCCGCTGAACAGCACAAAGGTCCCGGCGGCGGTGATCTCTCCGACCCGGCCATCGGGCGCGGTTTCGGCAAGGCCGGCCAGGAAGACGCCGTTCCAGGACACCACCGTGATCCCCGCCAGCGCCGACAAAAGCACGATCCACAGGATCGGCGAGCCCGGGCCGATGGTGGCCAGCAACAGCATCGTCGTTCCAGAGGCAAAGCACAGGCCCGACAGCGCGCGCATGGCATTGCCCAGCCGGTCCGACACCCATCCCATGACGACGCGCCCGCCGACGCCCAGCCCCTGCAACAGCGCGAATGCCGCGCCCGCCGCCGGCAGCGACCAGCCCGCGTGATCCGAAAGGAAGACCGGGAAAAAGCCCATGATCACCCCCTGCGCCACGCCCAGGCTGAACCCGGCGGCGGTGATCAGGCGCATCCGGGGCTCGCGCAGCAGCAGGACGATCAGACGGACGGGCGCCAGCAGCAGGTCCCGGAACGGTGGCTTGTCTCGGGGGGGCGGCGCGTCGTCCACGGCGCCCTTCCACTGGCCAAGCGCGGCGGCGGAGGCCAGCGCCAGCATCCCGGCGGCGGCCAGCGCGGCCGAGATCGTGCCGAAGAAGATCGCGATGGCCGGCAGCGCCAGACCGGCCGCCAGACCGCCCAGCGGAACCCCCGCCTGCTTGATCGAAAAGATCGTCGCCCGCCGCGCCCTGGGCGTGATCCGCATCAACAGGTCCGACCCCGCCGGTGCGGACGGCCCGTAGCCCAGCCCGATCACGAAAGCCGCCAGCAACATGCTTTCCCACCGGCCGATGGCGCAGAACAGCATCGCCACGGCGGCGGTGGCACAACCCAGCTGCAACTGGCGCAGCGACGGCAACCGCGCCAGAAGCGTGGGCCCCCAGAGGAAGAAGATCATCGACCCGAAACTGGTGGCCGACGACAATTGCCCGACCGCTTCGGGCCGCATCCCCGAGGCGGCGGTCAGCGGCATGCCGAACAGCGGCAGCGTGCGGCTCATCAGGGCCAGCACCGCCTGCACCAGCGTGATGGTGACGACCAGCGGCACCCAAGAGACGGGTTCGGCCGTGCGGATGTCGGACATGAAACGCTCCTCAGACCCGGTTCATGGCGGCGCGTGCCTGGGTCAGGACACCCATTGCAGCCCGTCGATCTTGATGTCCTGCCCGGTGACGAAACAGGGATCGGACAGGCACAGGAAGGCGACGACCTGCGCCACATCCGCCGGCGTGCCCGTGCGGCCAAGCGATATTCCCCTGACCAGTTCGTCCTTGCGGGCACGGATCATGTCGTTGGATCGCTCCGTCTCGATCACGCCGGGGCAGACGGCATTGACCAGCACATGCGGCGCCATCTCCTTGGCCAATGCCCGTGTCATGCCCAGAAGCCCCGCCTTGGCCGTGGTGTAGGAGAATTTCGACACCGCGCTGGTCACCCCGCCCGTATGGGCGTTCAGCGACGACATCATCACGATGCGCCCGGCCTCGGCCTTCATCATCCCGGGCGCCACCGCGTGCGTCCAGTTGAAGGCACCTTTCAGATTGATGGCGATGGTGCGGTCGAACGACGCTTCCGTAATCTCGGTGATGCCTTCGGCATTCGACTTGCCGGCGTTGTTGACCAGCACGTCCACCGGGCCGGTTTCGCCCTCGACCTCGGCCACGACCTGATGCGCGCGGGCGAAATCGGCGACATCGGCCAGGTAGGTGCGGCAGCCCTGCCCCAAGGCCTCGATCTCGGCCTTCGTCGCGGCCAGGTCCTCGGGGATCAGGTCCACCAGGACGATATCGCAGCCCTGCCGGGCCAGCTCATGCGCGCAGCCGCGGCCAATGCCGCGCCCGCCGCCGGTGACGATTGCTGTCTTGGTCATGCGCCTTCTTTCTGCTTGTCGTTGGGTTTCGGCGGCGACACCTCGCCCGCGAAATGGCAGGCCACGGTCTGGGAACCGACGGTGCGGTCCTCGGGGTCGGCGGCGCGGCAGATCGGCTGGACATGCGGGCAACGGCCCTGGAACCGGCAGCCCGGCGGCAGGCGCGAGGCGTCCGCCGGTTCGCCTTCCAGCCAGAAGTTTTCCGTCACCCGAGGGCCATTCACCTTGGGGATCGCGGCCAGCAGGGACTGGGTATAGGGGTGTTTGGGATTGTCCATCAGGTCTGTCACCGGGCCGACCTCGACAATCCGGCCCAGGTACATCACCGCCACCCGGTGGCACATCAGACGCACCACCGACAGGTCGTGCGAGATGAAGATATAGGTCAGGTCGAACGTATCGCGCAGGTCGCGGAACAGCCGCAGCACTGTCGCCTGCACCGACACGTCCAGACCGGCGGTGGGTTCGTCCAGGATCACCACCTCGGGGTTCAGCATCAGGATCCGCGCCAGTCCCACGCGGCGCTGCTGCCCGCCCGAGATCTCGTGCGGGAACAGATCCGCGTGGCCCGCCGGAAGACCGACCGACGTCAGGATCTCGCCCACCTTCTTCAGCCGTTCCTTGCGCGGCAGGTCGGTGTGGATGATCAGCGGTTCTTCCAGCGACTTGCCGATCTTCCAGCGCGGATCCAGCGAGGCGCCGGGGTCCTGGTAGGCATATTGCAGGCGCCGCCGCAACGCGCGGGCCTCGCGCGGGGTGCGGCCGGCGATTTCCTTGCCCTCGAAGCGGATGGATCCGGAATTGGGGGCCTGGATGCCCATCAGCGTCTTGCCCAGCGTGGACTTGCCACAGCCGGATTCGCCCACCAGCCCCATGATCTCGCCCGGGGCCAGGTCAAAGCTGACCCCGTCCAGCGCCCGGATCTGGCCCAGCTTGCGGTTGAACGGGCCACGGATGTCGAACCGGACATTCAGGTCGGTGACGGAAAGAAGGGCGGTATCTGTCATCCCCGGGCCTCCTTGTGGGCTGGTGTCGCGGTGGCAAGCGGATGGACGCAGCGCACCAGGTGCCCCGGCCCCGCCAGGTGGGCGTCGGGCCGCGAGCGGCAGGCGTCTGTCGCGCGATCGCATCGGGTCTGAAACCGGCAGCCCGGCGGCGGCGCGTAGAAGCTGGGCAATTCGCCGGGGATCCCGGTCATCCCCCCGCCGCCTTCGGGCAGCGAGGCCAGCAGCTTGGCGGTGTAGGGATGCGTGGGTCGGTTGAAGAACTCGGCCACCGGCGCGGCCTCGACGTCCTGGCCCGCGTACATCACGGTGATCTTGTCGCAGATCTCGTAAGCGGATCCCAGGTCGTGGGTCGTCAGCATCACCGCCACGCCCCGGTCGGTGGCAAGGGTGCGCAAAAGGCCCAGGATCTGCGCCTGGATCGTCACGTCCAGCGCCGTGGTCGGTTCATCGGCGATGATCAGGTCCGGTTCGGGCAACAGCGCCATGGCGATCATCAGCCGCTGGCGCTGTCCGCCCGACACCTCGTGCGGGTATTTGGACAGCAATTGTTCGGGGCGCGGCAACTGGACCAGGTTCAGCATCTCCATCACCTTGTCACGGTCCTGCCGGCGCCGCGCCCGGGGATAGGGTGTCAGCAGCGCCGGCATCCGGGACCGGCCCGGCGCGCGGCGCGGCGATTTCCATTTCAGCAGCTCGTCGATCTGCTGGCCGATGGTGAACACCGGGTTGAGCGAGGTAAAGGGATCCTGCGGGATGAACGTCACGCGGCGGCCGCGCACGGCCTCCTGTTGGGCGGCATTTGCCTTGCCCAGCATGTCGACCCCGTCAAAGTCGATCCGCCCGCCCCGGATGTCCAGCGCGTTGCGCGGCAGCACCCCCAGGATCGCGCGGGCCAGCGTGGTCTTGCCACAACCGGATTCGCCCACCAGCCCGACGATCTCGCCCCGGCGCATCGACATGTTGGCCCCGTCAAGGATATGGGCAAACCCGCCATCCCCGCGAAAGCCAAGCGAAAGGTCCTGAACGGTCAGAAGCGCGTCGGCCATCAGCTTCCCTTTCTCAGCTTGGGGTCAAGGATGTCGCGCAGCCCGTCACCCAGCAGATTGAAGCCCATCACCACGAGGAAGATCGCAAGGCCCGGCGCGGCGGCATACCACCAGGCCTCGGGCAGGAATTCCCGCGCCTCCGATATCATGCGTCCCCATTCGGGCGTGGGCGGCGGTGCGCCAAGGCCCAGGAACCCCAGGGCGGCGGCGGTCAGGATCGTGGCGCCCATGCCGATGGATGTGCGCACGATGATGGCCGACGCGGTGTTGGGCAGGATGTGCAGCACCATGACCCGCCAGTCCGACGCCCCCAGCGCCTGTGCCGCCTCGACAAAGGTCTGGGCCTTCAACGACCGGGTTTCCGCATAGACCAGCCGCGCCCAGAACGGCCAGTAGGTCAGCGACAGGGCCAGGATGACGTTTTCCACCGACGGCCCCAGCGTCTGGGCAATGGCGATGGCCAGCACGATCTGGGGCACCGCCAGGAACACGTCGGAGGTGCGCATCAGGAACCCGCCGGGGAAGCCTTCGTAATAGCCCGCCAGCAGGCCGATGGGCACGCCGATGGCGACCGACACGCCCACGGCGATGACCGCGATGGTGATGGTGATGCGCGCCCCGAACAGGATGCGCGAAAACACGTCCGACCCCATCCGGTCGGTGCCGAACAAGTGCTGCGCCGACGGCGCCTGCAGCCGGTCGGTCAGGTGAAAGTCGGTCACGTCGCCGGGATACGGCGCGATCCAGGGCGCGAAGATCGCGATCAGCACGAGGGCCAGGATGATGGCGGCGCCCAAACCGGCGGCCCGGTCCGCGAAAAGCCGTTTCAGCGGGGTCATTTCAGGGTCCTCGGGTCGATGAACGTGTGCAGGATGTCGACAAGCAGGTTCACCCCGATGAACACCACGCCGACGATGATGGAAAATCCCAGGATCGCCTTGGTGTCCGATTGCAGGATGGATTGCACGGCATAGGTGCCAAGGCCTGGCCAGTCGAAGACCGCCTCGACCACCACGGCGCCGGCGAACAGCGACCCGAAGATCAGGCCGATCTGGGTGACCGTGGAAATCAGCGCGTTGCGCAGCACGTATTTCCAGATGATCAGTGGCGCCGGAAAGCCCATGGCGCGTTCATAAAGGACGAAGTTCGAATTGATCACCTCCAGCACGCCGGCCCGCGAAAACCGCACCAATGTGGCGGCGGCCGGCAGCGCCAGCGTGATCGCGGGCAGCAGCATATGGTGGAACGTGTCGCCCAGCGACTCCCAGTCGCGGGTCAGGATGGAATCGAGGACGTAGAAGCCGGTGATCTCTTCGGGGCCCCAGCCCGATACCCGCCCGTTCAGCGGCGTCCACCCCAGCCGGGTCGAGAAATACATCTGCAGTTCCATCGCCAGCCAGAAGCTGGCGACCGCCAGCCCCGACACCGACAGCACCCGCAGCGTCTGGTCGATCATCGTGTTGCGTTTGACCGCCGAAACCACCCCCAGCGGCACGCCAAGGCCGATGGCGATGATCATCGCGGCGATGGTCAGTTCCAGCGTGGCGGGCAGCCGGTGCAGCAGGTCGTCCGAGATCGCGCGCTGGGTATAAAGGCTTTGGCCCAGGTCGCCCGTGGCCAAGTCGCGCACGTAGCGGGTGAACTGGACATGAAGCGGCTGGTCCAGCCCCATCTCGGCGCGCAGCGCCTGCACCTGCGTTTCGGTCGCGTTTTCACCGGCGATGATGCGGGCCGGATCGGTCGGGATGACGTTCGAAATGAAGAAGACCACGAAGACGAGGCCGAAGAGCGTCGGAATGAACCAGACGAGGCGCGACAGGATGATTTCCAGTCTTCGCATGAGGAGGCTCCGATCAGGCTGGGAATTCTGGCGAAAATGTCGGGGATCGGGCGCCGCCCCCGTCAGGTCGGCGGCGCCCGGTTGTCAGGACGGGATCAGTGTTCGAGGTAAGCCCACCGCATGTCCTGGCCGTTGCCGACCGGGCAGAAGCGGACGTTCTTGACGTTGGACGCATAGGGGCCGAACCACTTGGTGTTGTAGATCCAGATGCCGGCGGCATCGTCGTAGATCTGCTTGGTGGCGGCCTTGTACAATTCGGCGCGTTCATCCTGATCGGTGATGACCAACGCCTTCTCCAGTTCTTCGTCGACCTGCGCGTTGTGGTAGTCCGACACGTTGCGCGTCGGCGCATAGCGCGAGGCGTAAAGTTCGCCGACCCAGTTGTTGGGATCCACGTAGTAGGTGGATTTCCAGTAAGGCACCATGTCGGGCATGGTTTCGGGGTTCTGCATGTTTGACGAGATCACCGGCCAGGGGGAGCTTTCGATCTCGACCTCGATGCCCAGCTGCGACAGCCCGTTCTGCATCAGCGCGGCCGCCTGTTCGGTTTCCGAAAATCCCGCCAGCGTGCCGATCTTCAGCGTGCGGATCTCGTCGCCATGTTCGGCCTTGTAGGCGTCCAGGTATTCGCGGGCCTTGTCCAGGTCGAAATCATAGCCCGGCACGTCCGGCGCGCCCCACAGGTTGCCCGGAACGATCGTGGGGTTGCGGGCCACGGTGCCCTGCATGATCTCGTTGATATAGCCGTCGTAGTCGAAGGCATGCACCATCGCCATGCGGAAGTTCTTGTCGTCCAGCGGCGCACGGCCATTGTGCATCGCGATGTGGAAGACCCGCATGGATTCCTCCTCGATGATCTGGACGTCCTCGTCCTCGCGCAGCCGGTCGACCTGGTCGGGCGCCAGATAGCCGTCAAGCCCCTGGTAGTCGCCCCGCATCAGGCCCTGGATCCGCGTGTTGGTCTCCAGCACGGTGCGGAATTCGATCTCGTCGAAATACTTGTCGCCCCAACCGGCAAAGTGATCGGCAAAGCGTTCGCCGACAAAGCCCCGCGCCGGATCGTAACGCTTGAGCGTATAGGACCCGGATCCCGCGACGTGGTCGATCAGGTAGGCCTGGCCCATGTCGCCGTCGACCTCGTGTTCCTGCACGACGTCCTTGTTGACGACCAATATGTCGGGCACCAGCGCCGCGAAGATGGCCGAGGGTTCCTTGAGCGTGAAGGCCACGGTGTGGTCGTCGACCGCCACGGTGCTGCCCGGGTCGATCATCGGCAGGAACAGCGACCCGGCCCCGCGCTTGAGCTCCAGCATGCGTTCGAAGGAATAGACCACGTCATCGGCCGTCATCAGGCTGCCGTCGTGGAACGGCACGTCGTCGCGCAGGTTGAATGTCCAGGTCAGGCCATCGTCGGACACGGTGTGATCGGTGGCAAGCCAGGGGATCAGCTGGGGCGGGTTGTCCACCCAGCGGTACAGCCCGTCGTAGAAGTTCAGGCGGCTGGCCACCCGCGCCACGTCCCGCACCGTGTGCGGATCCAGCGTGTCATAGGCAGAGTTGTTGGCATGGACGTAACGGTCCTGCGCCTGCCCGAGGGCTGGCAGTGCCAGGGCGAGTGCGGAGCACAACGCCAGTACGGTATGTTTCATCACGCGTCTCTCTGTTGGGTCTGTTGTCGGTCTTGCCTTTGTTCGTATTGGCCGCACCGATGGGCTTCGGGACGGCAGGGGCCCTGACGGGCCGGGTTCATCGGGTCTTGGTCTTGGGTGGTGACAGGCGTCAGCCGTGGGCCTTGGCCCATTGAACGATCTCGGCATGGGTCGCGAACCAGACGTCGCCCTTGGCCTTGGCCAGGCGGACCATCTCCTCGAAGATCCAGATGCGCGACCGGTAGCCGGTGACATGGGGATGCATGGTCAGCTGAAAGACCCCGCCCTCGGCATAAGCGGCCTCGAATTCGCGGCGGAAGACGTCGAAGACGGCTTCGGGCGGCGTATAGGGGCGCAGGGCGGAAAAGCGGTTCATGTTGAAATAGACCGCATCGTCGCGGATCCATTCCACGGGCAGTTCGATCACGCCCGTATCTTCGCCATCCAGCAGCAGCTTGTGGCAATCCACATCGGCCATCAGCGAGCTGTCGTACAGCAGCCCCATGTCCCGGGTGATTTCCAGCGTGATATGCGAGAAATCCCAGGACGGCGTGCGGATCCCCACCGGGCGCTGGCCGGAAATCTCTTCCAGCACGTCGGCCGACCGCATCTGCAGGTCGCGTTCGACGTCCGGAGGCAGAACGGAATTGCGTTCATGGATCCAGCCGTGGATGCCGACTTCGTGGCCTTCCCCCGCAAACATGCGGATCTCGTCGGGGTAAAGTTTCGCAACCACCGCAGGGACATAGAAGCTGGCCTTGATGTCATGGCGGCGGATGACGTCCATGATGCGAGGGATGCCCTGGCGGTGGCCGTATTGCCCCCGGCTGAGCGCGCCGATGGAAGTACCGCCGTCGCGCAACTCGTTGCTGTCATGATCCACGTCGAACGACATCGCCACCGCGCATTTGGCGCCGCCCGGCCAGGTCGCGGGTTTCAGGCTGTCGCCGGCGCGCACCCGGTCGACCTTGGCGCGCCAGACCTCTTCGGGCCATTCCCACGGGTTTTCGGAAATCGTCATGTGTCAGCTCCTTGGATCCTCAGGGAAAGGGATGGCCGGTGACGGGCAGGACCTGCCCGGTGATGAACCCCGCCCGGTCCGACGCCAGAAAGGCGCAGGCGGCGGCGATATCGGACGGATCGCCCAGACGGCGCAGGGCGATGTTGGCGACCATGCGGGCCTGGCCTTCTTCGCCGTAGCCGTCCCAGTTGCGTTCGTAATCGGGCGATGTCCGCATGAAGCCCGGCGCAATGGAATTCACCGTGATCCCGAAGGGCCCGAGTTCCAGCGCCATCTGCCGGGTCAGGCCGATCAGCCCGTGCTTGGCGGAACAGTAGGATTGCACGCCGGTCAGGCTGGGCTTCAGCCCCGCGCCCGAGGATATGGTGACGATCCGCCCCGACCTGCGCGCCTTCATCGCCGGGATGACCGCGCGCATCAGGTTCAGCGCCGACATCACGTTGCCGTCGTAGATCGACAGCCATTCGGCATCCGTCACCTGTTCCAGCGGTTTCATCTGCTGGCCGCGCACGCCACCGGCGGCATTGACCACCACGTCCGGGGCAAGTGTGCCGAAGCGGCCCTTCACCGCCTCCAGGTCGCCAAGGTCGATGACCTCGGTCCGTGCGCCGGGGTGGGCGTCGGCGAACCGCGCCAGGTCGTCGCCCAGGATATCGGCGGCCACCACGTCGGCGCCGGCGGCCAGGAATTCCGCCGCGATGCCCGCGCCGATGCCGCGCGCCGCGCCGGTGACCAGCACCGTCTGGCCCGAGAAATCGAAGCTGATCATTCCGCCGCCACCTTCGCCGCCATCGACCGGACCAGCCCCGGAACCCGGGTCTTCACAGCCTCGATCGCCGCCCACACGTCACTGCCATCCCCGCGCAGCGTGTCCTTTGGCATCGCCGCGATCCGGTCGAACACCTCGCGCTTGACGAAGTGGCGCCAGTGCACCGGCATCTGTGACAGGGCCGTCGTCAGCGCCGCGTAATTTGCGTCGGTCCAGGAGACCTCGAACGCCTTTCGGCTGGCGTTGTAGCTGTAGGTCTGGGGCGCGGGCGCCACATGGGCGGCCCTCAGGGCCTGCGTCGCCTCCGCGTCCAGTTGCCCGTCCGCGTCGACAACCACGCCGTAGCTGTCGCGCGCCGCCTTTGGCGTGACCGAGCCGCGCAGGACATCGCGCACCACCAGATCGACATCGCGGTCGAACGGATCGCCAAAGCCCGCGCCGCCGCCCGATGTCAGGTTGAAGACGTCCCCGGGGCCCAGCGGCACCACGTCGGTGTTGCCCAGGTCGATCCGTTCGCCATCGGGCGTGAACTGCGTGAACATCGATGGCGCGCCGGGCAGGCCACCCGCGCCGCCCCAGGCGGCAAAGATCGTGCGGTCGCGGTTGCGCGCCGTGACCACGGTGTCGGGGGTAAAGACCTCGACCTCCAACTCCGTCGCCATGCCGCCGCGCGCGCGGCCCGGGCCGCCGGAATCCGGCACCAGCCCGTAGCGGCGGAACTTGATCGGCACCTCGACCTCGTTGATCTCGACCGGCGTGTTCTTCAGGAACGACGAATTCGCCCCCGACCCGTCGGTCCCGTCCCCCAGCGCCGATCCCCCCGCCCCGCCCGTCACCGGGTCGATGGACGCCATGGCCAGCTTGCCGCTGGCCGCATCGAAGGTCTTGACGTTGACAATCCCGCCACCGCCCGCGGCCCCCACCGGCAGCCGGTCGGGCGCGGCGGCATGGAACGCGCCCATCACCACGCCCTGCAGCCGCCCGCAGGTCAGCGAGCGCATGCCGACGGCGGCCGGATATTGCGGGTTCAGCACCGTGCCCTCGGGCACGATGCAGGTTGCGGCCCTGAGGATCCCGCCATTCAGCGGGATCGAGGGATCCAGCGTATAAAGGCAGTAATTGTACCCCACCATCAGCAGGATGTGCCGGGGGTTGCCCCCGGTGGGCATGTTCAGCGCCGATTTCAACTGCGGGTCCGATCCGGTGAAATCCATGATCACCTCGTCGCCCCGGATCTTCAGCGTCAGGTCCAGCCGCACCGGCACACCCGATGGCCCGTCTTCGTCCAGGTAGTCGACGAACCGGAAATCCCCGTCCGGCAGCCCGCCGATGACCGCCCGCGCGCGCGCCTCGGCCACGTCCAGCAGATCCTCGATCCCGTTGCGGACCACGTCGACGCCGAACTTGCGGATCATCTCGTGCATCTTGGCTTCGCCGGTGTTCACGGCGGCGATCTGGGCGTTCAGGTCGCCCCGGTTCTGGTCCGGCATGCGCACGTTCAGCATCATCGTCTCGATCAACTGTTCGTTCATCACGCCCCGGCTGATCAGCTTGGTCGGCCTGAACCGGATGCCTTCCTGGTGCACCTCGGTATTGGCGCGCGACAGCGACGCAGGCACCGCGCCGCCCATGTCGGTGTTGTGGATGTGGCCGACGGCAAAGGCGATGATCTCGCCCTCCCAGAAGATCGGCTTCCAGATGTGCATGTCGGGCGTATGGGTACAGACGAACCCCGAATAGGGGTCGTTGGTGACGCAGATGTCGCCTTCCTCGTAGTCCGCGATCATGTCCAGCGCGCCCTTGTAGTCGAGCCCGATGAACCACGTCGCCCCCAGGTCGCGTGGGCTAGCAAAGGTCATGCCCGACGGCGTCACGAGGCCGGTGGTGAAATCCTCGGTCTCCTTGACGAAGGTCGAATGGGCGGTGCGGAACAGCGTGAAGGCCATGCTTTCGGCCACCGCCTGGGCGTGATTTTCAAGCACCTTGAGCGTGACGGGATCAGTCCGCATGGGACACCTCCGTAAAGGTCAGGATAAGGTTGCCATGCGTGTCGACCGTTCCGTCAAAGCCTGCCGGCACGATGGTGGTCGTGTCGTCCTGGGCGATGACGCAGGGGCTGGCGAACCGCGCACCGGCGGTCAGGTCGGTGCGGGCAAACAGCGCCACGTGACGCTCTGCCCCGTCGATCCAGGCGGTCAGGGACTTGGTCGCCACCACGTCGCGCGGTTGCGGGTCGTACCTGGGCAGGGTCGGCTTGGACGACGGGCCGGTGACCACGAGGTTGATCGCGATGACCTGGATCGGTGCGTCCGTGTCGGCATGTCCGTAAAGGCGGCGGTGTTCGGCGTGGAAGGCCTTGGCAATGGACATCGCGTCGCCACGTGCCAAAGCCGCCGGGTCGATCGGCACCTCGATCTCGAAGCTTTGCCCGCGATAGCGCATCTCGCCGCTGGCCTGGTAGGCGGGCGTGCCGTCGTAATGCTGTTCGTCCACCATCCAGCGCCGCGCGCGGTCGCTCAGCCGGGCGATGGTGTCGCCCATCCGCGCGGTGGTTTCCGGCGCCAGGTCGTAATAGGCGGTTTCGGTAAAATCGTTGCGCACGTCCGCCGTCAGCCCGCCAAGCGCCGACAGCACGCCCGGCGATGGCGGCACGATGACCCGTTTCATGCCCAGGTCGCGGGCCAGGAAACAAGCCATCATCGGCCCCCCGCCCCCGAAGGCCAGAAGGCTGAATTCCTGCAGGTCGATGCCCCGACGGGAGCTGAGTTTCGTCACCTCGCGGAACATGCCCGACACGGCGATGCCGATGATCCCCTCGGCTACCTCGGCCAGCGACACGCCCAGCCGGTCGGCCAGCGGCTGGATCACCGCGATGGCCTTGTCGCGATCCACCGACACCATTCCGTAGCCCAGGGCCGAGACATCCAGCAGCCCCAGCGTCACGAAGGCGTCGGTGATCGTCGCCTGCGTGCCGCCCCGCCCGTAGGCCGCCGGACCCGGCGTGGACCCGGCGCTGTCGGGGCCCACGCCCAGCATCCCGGCGGCATCCACCCGCGCGATGGACCCGCCGCCTTCGCCGATCGACGTCACCGACACGGTGGGCACGTAGATCGGGAAATCGCCCACGGTTTCGTTCATGCCGTATCCGGGTTGGCCGCCGGTGATGATCGCCACATCCGCCGAAGTCCCGCCGATATCCAGGCTCAGCACCTTGTCCTCGCCCGCCTCGCGCGCCACGAAGGCCGCGCCCATGACGCCGGCGGCGGTGCCCGACAACAACATCTCGACACAGGCGGTCTTGCCGACCTCGACCGACATGATGCCGCCGTTGGACTTGGTGATCATCGGGTCCGGCGTCACACCGATCCCGGTCAGCGCGTCTTCCAGCGCGCCCAGGTATTTCGACACCGGCGGCTGCACGTAGCCATGGATGACGGCGGTCGAAGACCGTTCGTATTCGCGGATGATCGGGCGGATTTCGTGCGAACAGAAGACATGCAGATCGGGCGCCAGCGCCTTGATCAGCCGCTTGGCTTCGCGTTCATGGGCCGGGTTGCGGTAGGAATGCAGGAAGGACAGCACGATGCCCTCGGCGCCGCGCGCCTGCGCCGCCGCGACCGCCTCGGCCACGCTGTCCGGGTCCAGCGGCTGGTCCACCGTGCCGTCGGCCAGCATGCGTTCGCCGACCCCGAAGACCAGGTCGCGGGTGACCAGGGGCTCCGGCCGGGACGACAGAAGGTGATAGGGATCGGGCATCTTCAGCCGCGCCAGTTCCAGCACGTCGCAGAAGTTTCGGGTGGTGAACATCGCCAGGCGGATGCCCTTGCGCATGATGATCGCGTTGATCCCGACCGTCGTGCCATGGGTGAAATACGAGATCTGTTCAGGCGCGATGCCGAACCGGTCCTCCAGCGCCTTCAGCCCGTCGATGACCTCTTGTCCCGGCCGGTCCGGCGTCGTCAGGACCTTGACGGTGCCGATGCTGCCCGCCGCTTCGTCGATCGCGCAGAAATCGGCGAAGGTGCCGCCGATGTCCACGCCCACGCGATATCCCATCACGCGCCCCCCTGTGATTGCTGTTCCGTAGTGCCCCGCGCACCGGCCCCGGGCCGATAGCCCAGCCGCGCGCTCAGCCGCTCGGCGCCTTCCAGCACAGCGGCCAGCATGTCTTCGCGCCGCTGTTCATAGCGCGCGGTGACCGTGGCGACGTCGATGACCGCGACGACCTCGCCCGCGGCATTGCGGATCGGCGCCGCGATCCCGGCGCCACCCACCGCGTATTCATCGACGATGGTGCCGTAGCCGTCGGCGCGGATCTTCTCCAGCGCGGCGCGGATCTCGGCTTCGGTCACCGGTGTCGTGTCGGTGAAGGCGTGAAATTCGGTCCGGGCCAGGTAGGCATCCACGATTTCGGGTTTCTGCCACGCCAGCAGGACCCGGCCCATCACCGTGCCGTAGCCGGGCAGCGAGCTTTGGTCCGAGGCGTCATAGCGGATCGGCTGGCGGCTGACCGCCTTGGTGATCAGCCGCGCGTTCTGCTGTTCGGTGCGCACGCAGACGAACACCGTCTCGTCCAGCCGGTCGCGCAGCTCCTCGACCAGCGGCGCGGCGGCAGAGGTCAGAAGCCCCTCGACCCCGCCGACCCAGCCGAACCCCTGGCGAAAGATCTCGACGATGGCATAGCGGTCGGCGCTGTCCTTCGAGACGTAGCCGCGCGCCACCAGCGTCGACAGCAGGCCATGCGCGCTGGACTTCGGAATACCCAGCTCGGCCACCAGCTCGTTCAGGCGGATCGGCTCGGCCCGACCCGAGAGAAGTTCGAGGACGTCGAGGATGCGTGCGGCGGACTTGACTTGACCGTTCATATATGTGAACCATGTTCCTATCTGTGACCATCTCAGCAGGCGATCCGGCACGCTGTCAACAATCGCGTTCCCCTTCAGGCGGCCCGAAAAGCGGTGCATGGCGGCTGCATGCGTTGTATGGGCCGCGCTGCGTCGTGGCTGAACGTCCCGGCCTCGGGCCCAAAATTGTCAATCAAATGAATAGGTTTAGAGCGATCTGGCGCATGACCCGCGCCGACACGGGGCATATCAAGCAAACCTTCGGACGTTTATTTCGCCCGGACGGACGGGTGGCGCGGAAATATGCAAAAGGGCGCGACGGGCGCGATGCCATGACACCGACGTGCAGCCGAACATCGTCGGACGGATCCTGCGGCTCCAGGGTCCCTCTGCCAGACAGGTGGCGCACTTCGATCAGTATTTGGGCTTGCGCATCGGAACGGATGCAAATTTCACCCGACCGGCATCGGGGCGCCCCGATTGCGTCACCTGATACTGTCATCGGCAATTAATGTAATTCTTACTATACGCATCAACAGATCGATCCTGCGTGCCGGCCCCCGTCGTCGCCCTGCGCACGCGGGATCGCATGACAGGACACGACCATGACCAAAGAGATCACCACGCTCATCGAAGAGGTTGCCGCCACCTGGTCCCAGGTGCGCCCACCCAACCGGCCGGGAGTCATCATGGCGGGACAGATGGCCAAGACCGTCGCCGGCTTTGCCGCCGAACAGGGCCGCATGGCGTTCGAAGACGAACCGTCCGGCTTCGAGGCCGCGCTGCAGGCCACCAAGGAGGGCACGGAATGAACATCGCCGCGACACAGGTGTCGACATTGTGCGACCTGACCCTGACCGAGGCGGCCGAGGCCGTGGCCAAGGGCGATGTCACCTCGGTCGAGCTGACCGAAGCCGCGCTGGCCGCCTTCGATCTGCGCGACGGACAGATCAATTCGGTCATCTGGATGGACCGCGACGCGGCGCTGGACACCGCCGCCAGCCTGGATGCCCGCCAGAAGGCCGGCGCGCCGCTTGGCCCGCTGCACGGCGTGCCGCTGGCGCACAAGGACATGTATTACCAGGCCGGCAAGCTGTCGACCTGCGGATCGAAGATCCGCGCCGACTTCCGGCCCGATTATACCGCGACGGTGATCGACCGGCTGCACGCCGCCGGAACGCTGACGCTGGGCGGGCTGAACATGGCCGAATTCGCGCAGAACCCGACGGGCCACAACGTCCACTACGGCGATTGCCACAATCCCTGGGGCCTGGACTATTGCACCGGCGGCTCGTCATCGGGTTCCGGCGCGGCCGTGGCCGGGCATTGCGTCACGGCGGCGCTCGGCTCGGACACCGGCGGGTCGATCCGGCTTCCGGCGGCGATCTGCGGTGTCACCGGGCTGAAACCCACCCAGACGCGGGTGTCGCGCCATGGGGTCATGCCGCTGTCGTTTTCCTGCGACAACGTCGGCCCCCTGGCCCGCACCGCCCGCGATTGCGCGGCGATCCTGTCGGTCATTGCCGGGCACGACCCGATGGATCCGACCTCGGCCGCCGAACCGGTCCCGGATTACGCGGCCATGCTGACCGGTGACATCCGGGGATTGAAGGTGGGCGTGCCGGAAACCTACTTCCTCGACGACGCCTCGCCCGAGATCGGCGATGCCTTTGCCACGGCGCTTGACGTGCTGAAGGCGCGCGGGGCCAAGATCGTATCGGTGACCCTGCCCGAGATGGAAGCCGTTTCGACCTATGGCGGAATCGTCAGCCGGTGCGAGGGCGCGACCATCCACGCCCAGTGGATGCGCGAGCGTCCCGAAGACTATGCCACCCACCTCAGCGGACGCATGTACGCGGGCTTTGCCATTCCTGCGGTACAATATATAGAGGCGCTGGCCCGGCGCGGCGCGATCCTGCGGGCCTTCGCGGCCCAGGTCTTTGGCACATGCGACGTGCTGGCCACGCCCACCCTGCGCTGGCGGACGCCCACGCTTGCGGCGTCCAGCATGGAAACCGGCGGGGACGACGCGATCGACACTTTCATGAACGTGTCGATCAACACGCGGCCCCTGAATTACCTGGGTCTTCCGGCCGTTTCGGTCCCCTGCGGCTTTGATGAAAACGCCATGCCCATCGGCCTGCAGATCGCCGGACGCCCCTTTGCGGAAGGCAAGGTGCTGAAGGTGGCCGATGCGTTTCAGGCCGATACCGACTGGCACGCGCTGAAATCGCCGGTGGCCCGGATGATCTGATCCTTCGCGGCGCCGCCAGATTTATGCAGCTATATCAGTATCTTGACCCCGGTGGCGCGGTCATACGGCGCCGGGTGAACGTGGGCCAGGTCAGGCGGGGTGGGACGGGGCCGCGTGGCAGATGGATTTCAACGCCAGGATCACGCGGGTCATGTAGCCGGTGTCATAGCCCGCGTCGTTGTCCAGCACGCTGAGAAAGGCGCAGACAAGCCCCGTGGCCAGGTCCACCATCAGGAACTGGCCGCCGTATCCGCCGTGGCCCACGAACCGGCCGTCGGTCATCAAGTGGTTGGAATAATACATGAATTCCCGGGGCGGATCGAAACGTGGCGCGTCGCGCAGCGGCGCGCGGGCCAGGAATTCGGGGTTGCCGAACGTATCGCCCCCCGAAATGCGGTGAAACAGCAGGCCGAACCGCGCGAGGTCGCGGGGGCTGAGGCAGCCGCCGCCGGAAAAGGCCGGCAGGCCCTCGGCGTCGAGGCTGATGTGGAAGGCCCCGGAATAGCCGGCGGCGTCGGCGATGGCCTCGATCTCGGCGCGCAGGTCGGTGGGGCACAAACGGGCGCAGATCAGGGTCAGGACGTCCGAATTGGCCGATTTGTACTGAACCGGCACCTCCGGTTTGTCCGTTTTGTACACATTTTCCGAGGACAGTCCGCCCGGCCCCGCCGCCGCGATGCCCCGCGCGAAGTCGCGCATGGTGGGTTCGGGCGCGTCACCGTCCGGCAGGCGCCAGCCAAGGGCGATTTCCTCGGTGTAGCAATCCGAGAGAGGGTCGGAATAATCTTCGCAGAAGGCGTTGGTGACGTTCATGTCGAGCAGCGCCTGAACCGGGGCGGCGGCATAGCCCGGCCCGATCTCGGGCAGGTAGGATCCGACGGGGCGCGACAGGTCGATGAGGCCCCGTTGCAGCAGGCGGCCGACGATCAGGTGCAGGTGCATCTTGGAAATCGACTGGATCGAGTGCACCCGGTCGGGACCGAAATCAGGCGCGGTGCGTTCGTAGAGGATGTCCGTACCGCGCGCGCAGACCAGCGCCGAGAAGGCGGGGTGGCCGGTCAGGTCGGCCACCGCCGGCAGGGCGGCCAGCGTCGCATCCGGCGCGGGCGACAAGGGCAGGACGTGGCGGGCGCGCACCATGTGGGCGCGGCGGAACAGGATGTGGGCGTTGTGAAAGCCGAAGCGGCGGTTTTCGGCGCGGTTCCACCATTGCTTGTTGTCGGGGCCGACCTGCAGTTCGGGGTTGGGGACACGGTTGGTCACGGGGTGGCCACGTGCATCAGGACGTCGATCGCGACAACGTGGTCGGGGTAGACGAACAGCGGATTGATCTCGATCTCGGCCACCTTACCATCCATGTCCAGGACCCTGGTGGCCAGACCATGCAGGCTGCGCGCCAGCGCGTCCAGATCGGCGGGCGCCCTGCCCCGGAATCCCTGCAGCAAGCGCGCGGCGCGGACCTTTTCCAGAGCGGCGCGGATGTCCCTTGGCGACGCGGGCAGCAACAGCGTCGCGGCGTCGGCGATGAGTTCCACCAGGATGCCGCCGCTACCGAGGGTCAGGGCGGGGCCGAATTGCGGATCATGGCGGATCGACACGATCAGTTCGGCCAGGGGCGCGGGCGACATGGCTTCGACCAGAAAGCGGTCGGTGGCCGCGCCCGGGGAATAGGCTTCGACGTCCTGGCGCATCCGCGCGGCGGCGCGGGCGATGGCGTCGGGGGTGGACAGGTTGAGCGCGACGGCGCCGGCTTCGGTCTTGTGAAGAAGCTTGGGGCCCATCATCTTCAGCGCGACGGGGCCGCCAAGGGCCTGGGCCGCGACCGCGATGCCGGTGCCCGAAACGACGAGGCCCGGGGGCACGGGAAAACCGGCGGCAGACAGCCAGGCCTTGCCCTGGGCTTCGTCCAGCGGGCAGAGGTTGCGCGCGCGCGCGGGGGCCAGCGGGTGCAGGGTTGATGCCAGGATACGGGTGCGGGCGGCGGACCACCAGGCGGCGGCGGCGATGGCGTTCAGCGCCTCGTGCAGGCCCTGCATGGGGGCGACGCCACGGGTCACCAGCAGCGCGCGGGTTTTCGCATCGAGGTTTTCCGGCAGGGTCGAACAGATGGCGGCGGGGATGGCGCGGTCTGTCGTGGCGTCGACAAAGGCCATGGCGTCGTTGCGGTAATAGATCCGGGATTCATCGAGGCCCGGCGCGGGATAATCCTGCACCAGGATTGCGGCGTCGATGTCGGGGCGGGTGATGGCGGCGGTGAAGACCGGCAGCGTGCGATCGGGCTGCCCCCAGATGGGGGTGGTGTAATCGAGCGGGTTGGACACCGTGGCGATATCGGGAAGCAGGCCGCGCAAGGCCCTGGCGGTTGCGGGGGCGAAGGCGGGGAAGTCGATACCGATGGTTTCGCCGTGATCGGCCAGCATGGTGGCGCCGCCGCCCGAACAGGTGAAGCCGGCGATGCGGTTGCCGGTGGGCGCCCCCGCGACACAGAGGAACTTCAGCGTTTCCAGCAGCTGGGTCGGAGAATTGACCGAGATGATGCCGAGCCGGTCGAAAAGCGCCTGGTAGAGTTCGTTGGTGCCCGACAGCGATCCGGTGTGGGAGATTGTCAGCGCCGAACCGATGGCGGAGCGGCCGGTTTTGAGAGCGACGATGGGGCGGCCCGCCTTGAGGGCTTTCAGGGCGGCCTGTTCGAAGCGGACCGGGTCGCGCAGGCCTTCGATATGCAGGCCGATGGCGCGCACGGCGGGCTTTTCGCACAGCAGGTCGACGAAGTCTTCGATGCCCAGCACCGCCTGGTTGCCGGCCGAGATCATGTAGGACAGCGGCAGCGAGCGTTGGGACATGGTGATGTCGGAGGACAGCATGCCGCTTTGGGTGATGATGGCCGCGCCGTAGCCGGGGCAGTCGCCGCCATGGGCAAAGGGCCAGAGGGCGGCGCGGTCGACATAATTGATGAGGCCATAGCAATTGGGGCCGATCAGGGCCATGTCGCCGGCGGCCTCGCGCAGGGCGTCTTCGGCGCGGGCGCCTTCGCGGCTGGCCTCCTTGAAGCCGGCGGAATAGCAGACGACGCCGCCTGCCCCCATCTGTGCCAGCCGCGCGACCGTGTCGATGACGGCGGCGGCGGGGATGGCGAGAAAGACGGCGTCGGGCGGTTCGGGAAGGTCTTCGATGGTGGCGTAACAGGGGATCCCGGCGAGGTCGGGGCGGCGCGGGTTGACGGGCCAGTATTGGCCCGCAAAGCCCCGGCGGCGGGCTTCGGTGATGGCGACGATGGCGTCGGCGCCGCCGATGAAGGCGATGTGCCGGGGCGCCAGGAGCCGGTCGAAATTGGCGGTTCGGGCGGGTGTCATGCGCCGAGCGGCCTGAGGATGGACCGGGTGATGATGTGGCGCTGGATTTCCGACGTGCCGTCCCAGATGCGTTCCAGGCGGCTGTCGCGCCAGAGACGCTGGATCGGGAGTTCCTCCATCAGGCCCATGCCGCCGTAGATCTGGACGGTGTCGTCGGCGACCCGGTTCAGCATTTCCGAGCAGTAGACTTTCACCATGGCCGCGTCCTGGTCGAGCAGGCGGTGATCGTCGGCGCGGGCCACGGCATCGGCGACCAGCAGGTCGGCGGTGCGCAACCCGATGGCCATGTCGGCCAGGCGGAAACCGGTGGCCTGGAAAGTGCCGATGGGCTTGCCGAACTGGCGGCGGTTGGCGGCCCAGTCGGTGGCCAGCCCGATCAGGCGTTCGGCCTTGCCGCAGCAGGTGGCGCCGACCCAGATGCGGCCCATGCCAAGCCATTTGCCGGAGAGTTCCAGCCCCTTGCCTTCTTCGCCCAGCACCTGGTCGGGGCCAAGGCGGACATCGTCGAAGGTGAGTTCGAAGGTCTTGTAGCCACGATAGCTGACGCATTTGTTGCCTTCGCGACAGTCGAAACCGGGGGTTCCCACGTCGACCAGAAAGGCGGTGACGCGCTTGCGGGGGCCACGCGGGGTGTCATCGGTGCCGGTCGCGGCGAAGACGATGGCGAAGTCGGGCATGCAGGGGCCGGAGATGAAGTGCTTGCGCCCGTTCAGGATCCAGTCGGAGCCGTCGCGCCGCGCGTTGGTCTTCATGCCCATGACGTCCGATCCGGCCTCGGGTTCGGTCAGCGCGAAAAGCTCGCGTTTCTCACCGGTGACGCAAGGGGTCAGGTAGCGGGCGATCTGGTCGCCTTCGCAGGCCAGCAGCAGTTCGGTGGGGCGGCCGATCCAGCTGTGAAGGGCGTGCGAAGTCTTGCCGTATTCGCGTTCGACGACGGCCATGGCGGAGTAGTTGAGGCCGCCGCCGCCGACGTCTTCGGGCAGGTTCGAGGCGTAGAGGCCGATGTCCTTGGCGCGGGCTTCGATCTGGCGGCCGATCTCTTCGGGGACGTGGCCCAGGCGGTCCACGAGGTCTTCGTGGGGAAAGATCTCGGCTTCCATGAAGCTGCGGACGGTGGCGAGCAGCATGTCGTTTTCGTGGGTCGTTTGCATGGGGTGAAGACCTTTGTTCAATTCTGGCGGGCCTTCGCGCGGTGGCGCGACAGGATCAGGGAGAGGGCGAAAGCGATCAGCGTGATGGCGATCAGCACGACCGCGGCGGCGGCGACGGTGGGGTCGGTGTTTTCGCGGATGCCGTTCCACATGCGGCGCGGCAGGGTGTAGACGTTGAATTTCGACAGAAAGAGCGTGACGACGATTTCGTCCCAGCTGAGGATGAAGGCGAAAAGCGCGCCGGCGATGACGCCGGGGCGGATCGACGGCAGGATCACGCGGCGGATGGTTGTCCCGGTCGAGGCGCCGAGGTTGCGCGACGCCTGTTCGAGTTTCGGGTCGAAATTGGCGAGGCTGGCGGAGACGGTGATGAGCACCATGGGGGTCGCCAGGATCGTGTGGGCGAGGATCAGGCCCGGGTAGCTGTCAAGCAGGCCCAGCGGGATCCAGAGGCGGTAGAACGCCATGGCCGAGATGATCTGCGGCACGATCAGGGGCAGCAGCAGCACGGCGCGGACGAGTTCGGAAAACCGCGACGAGATGCGCCAGAGGCCGATGGCGCAGAGCGTGCCGAGGACGGTGGCAAGCGCGGAGGTGGACACCGCGATGACCGCCGATTGCGCGAAGCTGGACAGCCATTCGGGGCTGGTGAAGAGATTGTGGAAATGCTGCAGGGAATAGGTGCCGTTCGGCATCGACAGGAAGCGTTTCGCCGTGAGCGAGACCGGTATGGCGATGAGAGCGGGCGCCACGAGGAACAGCAGCAGCACCCAGGCCCAGGCGGAGTTCAGGCGGGAGAGGAGGCCGGGCTTCATCGGGTGGATCCGCCGAACACGACCGACAGTTTCATGAAGCGCGACATCAGCCAGAGGAGCGCGAGGACGCCGAGCAGCAGCAGCACGGCCAGCATGGCGGCGGTGCCCCATTGCAGGGTGACCAGCAATTGGACCGAGATGTATTCGGCCACCATCAGCACCTTGCCCCCGCCCAGCACGGCGGGTGTCACGTAAAAGCCAAGCGACAGGATGAAGATCAGCATCGACGCGGCGGCGACACCCGGCAGGGTCAGCGGCAGGTAGATGCGCCAGAAGGTCTGCGCCCCGGTGGCGCCAAGGTTGCGCGATGCGGCGATGACGCGGCTGTCCATGGTCTGCATGGACGCCAGCAGCGGCAGCACGGCGTAGGGGATCATGTAATGGACCATGCCGATCAGCACGCCCAGTTCGTTGCGCATGAAGGCGATGGGGCGGGTGATGATGCCCGTGCCGACAAGCGTGTCGTTGACCAGCCCGTGATTGCCCAGCAGCATCAGCCAGGCGAAGGTGCGCACCAGCACCGACAGCCAGAAGGACACCAGCAGCAGGACCAGCATCCGGCTGCGCCCGCCCTGCCCCGCGTGGATCATCGCGTAGGCGATGCAATAGCCCAGCGTGACGCTGAACGCCGTGGTGACCAGGCAGATCCGGAACGTGGTCCACAGGATCCGGGCCAGCGCATCGCTGGTGACCAGCTTTTCGTAATTGCCAAGGCCCGGTTCGGGGTCGGTGAAACTGAGCCAGGCGATGTTCAGGATCGGGCCCAGGTAAAGGGCCGCCAGCAGGATCAGGAAGGGCGCGACAAGCAGCCAACCGGGGTGGAGTTTCGGGATCTGGAGACGGGGCAAGGCGGGGCTCCGGAAGGAGGACGGTGGGGGCCGGGATCCGGCGGGTGGGCCGCCGGATCCTTTGGGTCTGGGCTTAGCTGATCGCTTCGAGGAAGGCGTTCACAGCCATGTCGCTGTTTTCGCCCCACCAGACCGGGTCGTTGAAGGCGACCTTGTCGATATTGGGGGCCGAGGTGATCGCATAGGGGATCTGACCTTCGGGGATCTGGGAAAACGCCTCGGGGTTGGACGGCGTCATGCCGAGGCAGTCGAGCAGTTCGAGCTGTGCGGGAACGGACTGGGCGGTGGCGATGAATTTCATCACCGCGTCGCGCCCCGCCGGGTTGCCCTTGGGCACGATGTAGGCGCCGGGCATGGCCAGCGCCTGGTTCATCACCAGCTTGAAGCGGCCGTCGGTGTCCTGTTCGATGTTCTTGCCCCGGTTCTGCCAGACCATGCCCATCGACACCTCGCCATTGACGGCCATGGAATGCGCTTCGGAGCCCGAGCCCCAGTAGAGCGTGTCGTCCTTGATGGCTTTGATCCTGGCCAACGCGCGGTCCATGTCGATCGGATAAAGCGCATCCCTGGCGACGCCGTCGGCCATCAGCGCCGCTTCCAGCGAACCGTTGGCCCATTTGTAAAGCGAGCGCATGCCGGGGAATTTTTCGGTGTCGAAGAAGTCGGCCCAGCCGGTGGGCGCGGTTTCATAGGCTTCGGTGTCGTAGACGAAGGCATAGCCGTAAAGGATGATCGAGACGCCGTATTCCAGCGCGTATTGCGGCAGGGTCCTGTCCTTGCTGACGATGGCGTAGTCGATGGGTTCAAGGATGCCGTCGGGGCCAAGGGCGATGGCGTCGAACAGGTCGGCGTCGCAGACGTCGGCGGTGACATTGCCGCTTTGGACCATCTCCTTGATCTTGCCCTGCAGGGGCCCGGAGGTGTCGAAGCGCAGGGGCATACCGGTTTCGGCGGTGAACGGGTCGCCGATGGCGCGGCCATGGCATTCCTCGGACTGGCCGCCCCAGTTCCACATCACCACCTGTTCGGCCGCCGCCTGCGCGTCGCCGGCCAGAACCGCCGGGGTGATGAACCCGGCCGCCGCGCACAGCGACAGGAAACCGCGCCGGCTGAGGCGGCCCTGGGTGAAGGCCGTGGCGCCGTCGCGCAGCGTTTCGGCCATGAATCCCTTGTCATTCATCGTGTTTCTCCTTGTTGGGGGGTGGGCTGGTGGCCCGCGAGTGGCGCCCGTTGTCAGGCGCTTCTTTGTTGTGGGTCCGGGTCGTCGAGCAGGCGGACGGCGGCGTCGTGCGCCCAGTGCAGGTCCACCGCCTGGCGTTCCCGGAAGGGTTCGCGCACGCGCCAGCTGTCGATATCGACCTCAAGCGTTTCGCCGTCGGGCAGCGCGACGATGATGCGCTGCATGGAGCCGAAATAGGTGATCAGGCGGATGGTGCCGCTGATGTTGGCGGTGCCGGGGCCCCGGCCTGCCGGGAAGATGTCGATCTTTTCGGGGCGCAGGGCATAGGTGCCGTCGGGCTGGTTCAGGAAGTTGCTTTTGCCCAGGAAGGCGGCGGCGAAACGGGTGGCGGGGCGTTCGTAGAGGTCGAGCGGCGTGCCGACCTGTTCGATGCGCCCGTCGCGCATGATGACGATGCGGTCGGACATGGACAGCGCTTCTTCCTGGTCGTGGGTGACGTAGATGAAGGTGGTGCCGACGCGCTTGTGGATGTCTTTCAGCTGTTCCTGCACCTCGATCCGAAGCTTCTTGTCCAGCGCGCCGAGCGGTTCGTCGAGCAGCAGGACGGGGGGCGAAAAGCTCATGGCGCGGGCAAGCGCCACGCGCTGTTGCTGGCCGCCGGAGAGCTGCGCGGGCTTGCGGTCGGCGAAGTCTTCGAGCTGGACGAGTTTCAGCATCTCGTCCACGCGGGCGTCGATTTCGGCGCGGGGACGTTTGCGCACGTCCAGCGCATAGGCGACGTTGTCGCGGACGGACATGTGGGGGAACAGCGCGTAGCCCTGGAAGACCATGCCGAAATTGCGCTTTTCCGCCGGGCGCCTGGCGATTGAGGTGCCGTCGAGCAGGATGTCGCCCTGGGTGATGTCGAGGAACCCGGCGATCATCATCAGAAGCGTCGTCTTGCCCGACCCGGAGGGGCCCAGCAGCGTCAGGAATTCGCCCTGCCTGATATCCAGCGAGACATCGTCGACCCCCCGGAAGGTGCCGAAGGTCTTGACCAGGTTGCGCAGCTGGAGGCTGCCGATGTGGGCCTGCCCCGCCATCTAGTTGGCCCCGCGCAGGCCCAGGCGGTTGCGCGCCTCTTGCGGGGTGACGGCGCGGGCGCCCATGCGGTCGATGATTTCGATCGCGCGGGTGACCAGCGCGCCGTTGGTGGCCAGCACACCCTTGTCGAGCCAGATGTTGTCTTCGAGCCCCACGCGCACATTGCCGCCCATCGCCACGGCGGCGGCGGCCATGGGCATCTGCATGCGGGAGATGCCGAAGCTGGCCCAGGAGGCGTCGGGCGGAAGGTGATCCTTCATCACCTTCATCGTGTCGACGCTTTGGTCCGCGCCCCAGGGGATGCCGAGGCAGATCTGGAACATCGGGGGCGCGGCGATCAGGCCTTCGTCGATCATCTGGCGGGCAAAGCGGATGTGGCCCAGTTCGAACACCTCGAGTTCCGGTTTGACGCCCCATTCCTTGGTCAGTTCGGCCATGCGGCGCAGCGTTGGCGGGGTCGAGATGTAGATGTTGTCGCCATCGCCGAAGTTCAGCGTACCGCAATCCAGTGAACAGATGTCGGGCATGCAGTCGTGGATATGGGCCAGGCGTTCCTCGGGGCCGATCATGTCGGTGCCGGGGCCGGGCATGGCGGGGTTGGCGGCGTCGGGCACCCAGTCGCCGCCCATGCCGGCGGTCAGGTTGATGACCACGTCGGTGCCGCTGTCGCGTACCCGGTCGACCGTTTCCCGGAACAGCTTGGGGTCGCGCGAACCCTTCCCCGTTTCCGGGTCGCGGACGTGGATATGAACCACAGCCGCGCCGGCCTTCGCGGCCTCGATCGCCGCATTGGCGATCTCTTCCGGGGTGACGGGGACGTGGGGGCTGCGGCCGGTCGTATCGCCGGCTCCGGTCACGGCACAGGTTACGATGACGTCGCGATTCACCTGGATGCTCCTTGTTGGCTTGTCCCGATCTTGAGAGGAATTTCTTGCGCGGATGTCGATTTTTCGTCATCCCGGTCATGGCAATGACGGATAATCTGTTCTGCAGATGAAAAGTGAACGGAGCCCGCCCCATGGATGCCCCTGCCCCGACCGTCCCGGCCACGCGGCTGCGCTGTGTCCTGATTCCCCGGTTCAACATGCTGGGGTTGAACGGCATTCTGGAACCGCCCCGGATCGCCAATTACCTGTCGCAGGATCCGCTGTACCAGCCGTCGTTCCATTCCTTCGACGGCGACGTGGTGACGTCCAGCAACGGGCTGAAGGTGGCGTGCGACCCCGCCCCCGAGAAGCTGGACCGCGACGATATCGTGCTGGTGTTCGGCAGCTGGGGCAGCGAGCATTACCGGAACCCCAAGCTGATGTCCTGGCTCAGGCTGCAGGCGCGGCGGAACGTGCGGCTGTGCGGGATCGAGCTGGGCGCTTATGTGCTGGCGCGCACGGGGCTGTTGTCGCAACAGAAGGCGACCACGCACTGGAGCTACCTGTCGGGGTTCCAGGAACGGTTTCCCGACCTGGTGGCGGTCGAGCAGCTTTATACCGATGACGGGCGGTTCATGACCTGCGGCGGGGGCACCGCGGGGCTGGACATGATGCTGTACCTGATCGCGCAGGCGCATGGCAAACGGCTGGCGGGCGAGATTTCGGACCAGTTGCTGCACCACCCGATCCGGCCCGAGGATACGCCGCAGCGGGTGACGCTGGGGCGCGGAACGGACTCCTTGCCCACAGCGGTGCGCCGGACCGTCAGCCTGATCGAGAACAACATCAATGAACCGTTGAAAGTACCTGATATCGCTGATGAAGTCGGATTGTCACAGCGTCAGCTTGAACGGCTTTTCGTCAAGGAGATGGGCTGCAGCGTGGTGCAGTTCGGGCTGCTGATGCGGTTGCAGCACGCGCGGGTTCTGCTGATTTCCACGGGGCTGAGCATTCGCGAGATCGCCACCGCGTCGGGGTTCAATTCGCTGTCCCACTTTGCCTATGCATTCAAGGAATGTTTCGGCAAGCGGCCGAGGGACTACCGCCAGGCCTGGCCCGAGCAGGAGGTCGAGCCACATTGGCCCGGAACGCTGGCGACGTTCCTGGATACGATCCGGGCCAAGCGGCGGGTGGAACGGCAGGCGTCAGACGGTCTCGCGTAGGGCTCGCAGGACGGCGACGATCTGGCGGTCGCGGCGGGCTGCCATGTCTTCGAACCGCTGGTCCCCGGCGATGGCGTTGCAGCCGTCGACCATGCGGTCGCGCAACTCCTGCGTCAGTTCCGGCGCGTCCAGCCGCGTCCAGGGGAGTTTCAGCGCCGGGCCGAACTGGTCGAGGTTGGTGGCCATGCCGCCTGCCCCGCACGCAACGTGGAAGGCCATGCACTGACCCTGCGCCACCATGCGCGGCGCGGGGCCGTTCATCAGCGCGTTGTCGATGTCGGCGGGCGTGGCTTCGCCGTTGGCGACCATGTGCAGGGCTTCACGCCACAGCGCCTCCTGCAGGCGAGTGGCAACGAAGCCGGGGATTTCCTTTTTCATCAGAAGCGGCGATTTTCCGGCGATGGCGTAGAAGTCGCCGGCCCATGTCACCGCCTGCGGCGCGGTCCGTTCGCCGCCGACGATTTCGACCAGCGGCAGCAGGTACGGCGGGTTGAACGGGTGGCCGATGACGGTGCGTTCCGGCGTGGCGCAATGGGCCTGGATGTCGGTCATCATCAGGCCCGAGGTTGACGAGCCGATGACCACGTTGGCCGGGACCAGATCGCCCAGTTGCGTGTAAAGCGCCTGTTTGAGGGCAAGGTTTTCCGGCGCGCTTTCCTGGATGAACCCGGCACCGTCGATGGCCTGGTCCAGGTCGTGGACGATGATCAGCCGGTCCAGCGAGGCGCCGGGCGCAAGGCCGAGGCCCGTGAGGCTGATCCAGGCGGTGTCGAGGATGGCGCGGAAGGCGTCGATTTCGGACGCGTCGTGCAGGTAGGTGGTGACGTCGTAGCCGCGGGCGAGGAAGTGCGCCGTCCAGCCGCCGCCGATGGGGCCGCCGCCGATGCTGGCGATACGGGTGATGGAATGGGGATCGGGGTACATCTATTCGCCCCTGAACACGGGGTCGCGTTTTTCGACGAAGGCGGCGACGCCTTCGGACGCGTCCGAGGATTGCAGCATCCTGCGGTAGGTCGGCATGGGATCGGTGCGCATCTTGTGAAAGGCGGATTCCAGCGGCACGCATTCGATGGCGCGCTGCACCTCCTTCACGGATTGCATGGCCAGAGGCGCGGACCAGGCAATGGCGGCGGCCCATTCGCGGGCGGCGTCCATCAGCTGATCGGCGGGCACGACCTTGTTGACCAACCCGTAACGGGCGGCTTCGGCGGCGGGCATGCGGCGGCCCAGCAGGAACATTTCCATCGCGATGTTGTGGGGGATGCGACGGGGCAGCCGTTGCAGGGCACCGGCGTCGGGGACGATGCCAAGGGGCATTTCGGGCAGGCCGAATTCCATGTGATCGGCGGCGATCAGCAGGTCGCAGGCGATGGCCATTTCCAGCCCGCCGCCGATGGCATGGCCGTTCAGCGCGGCGATGACGGGCTTGTTGAGGAACCAGTTTTCGGTCAGCCCGGTAAAGCCGCCGGCACCGTAGTCATCGGTTTCCCACCAGTTGTTCAGCTGCATTTCCCCGGCGTTCAGCGCCTTGAGATCCCATCCGGCGGAGAAGATTTTCGATCCGCCGCCGGTCAGGATGGCGACCCGCAGGTGCGCATCGTCGTGCAGTTCCTTGAAGGCTTCGGCCAGGGCCCGCGACGTGGGCACGTCGATGGCGTTGACCTTGGGCCGGTCAAGCGTGATTTCCAGCACGTGGCCGTCGCGGACGACCTTCACACCATTGTCCATGGCGAACTCCTGAAAGGGGGGATTAGGACAGCGCCGGGATGACCTCGTCGCAGAACAGCTTCAGCGAGCGTTTCTGCGCGTCATGCCCAAGGCCCATGGAGGCGTAGTAGATGAATTCATCGATCCCAAGCGCCTGGTAGCGCTTGAGTTTCGCGATGACCTGGTCGGGGGTGCCGAACATCAGGTTTTCTTCCAGCATGGCCGGATCGTATTGGTCGCGGCCTTCGATGTCTTCCAGAGGCAGGGGTTTGGGGAAGCCGTTCACCACGTCGCCGGCATTGCGGAAGAGGTTTTCGAACTGGCCCAGCACGGTGCGGATGGCGGCGATGGCCTCGGCCCGGCCTGCGTCATTGTCGTAGACGCAGGCGTGGCGCATGAGCGCGAAGCGCGGGGCGAAGCCGTTGTCGGCCTTGGCGATGGCGTCGTCAAGCTGGCGCTTGTACAGCTCGGCCTCGGAGAAGGGGCGCGTGAGGGGCCAGCAGTTGACGTTGCACTTGTTGGCGATGGCGTAGTCATAGGTGATGGGCGAACGGGCGGCGACCCAGACCGGGACTTCGGGCTGCACGGGCTTGGGGACGGACGTGGAGACCGGGAAGGTCCAGTAGTCGCCATCATGGGCGTAATCGCCGGCCCACAAGGCGCGCACGGCGGGCAGCATTTCCTGCATGTAGCGCCAGCCGTCGGATTGTTTCAGACCCGGGTGCATGCGGTCGAATTCGCGCTGGTAGGCGCCCGACCCGATGCCGAATTCCAGGCGTCCGCCGGTCAGCAGGTCGACCATCGCGGCCTCGCCCGCAAGGCCGATGGGGTGCCAGTAGGCGGCGGTGGCGACGGCGGTGCCCAGGCGGATCGTGCTGGTTTCTGCGCCCCACCAGGTCAGGATCTGGAAGGGATTGGGCGCGATGGTCATTTCCAGCGCGTGGTGTTCGGCCGCCCAGGCGATGTCGAACCCGCCGGCTTCGGCCATCTGGACCATTTCGATCGTGTGACGTGCCACGTCGGTCATGTCGAGGCTGTCGTCCATCCTCTCCATGTTGATCGCCAGTTGAAACTTCATGAAATGCTCCTTGGGGTCGCGCGTCAGCGCATCACGAACGGATTGGCCAGCGGCGCGTCCGAGGTGTTCATCCAGATGGTCTTGGGGCGGGTGTAGTCGTACATCGCCTGGAAGCCGCTTTCGCGGCCATAGCCCGATCCCTTGATGCCGCCGAATTCGGCGATGGGGGACACGACGCGGTAGGTGTTGACCCAGACGATGCCGGCCCGCACGGCGTTGGACACGCGCAGCGACCGGGCGCTGTCGCGGGTAAAGATGCCGGCGGCCAGCCCGTGCCTGGTGTCGTTGGCCAGCGCTATGACCTCGGCTTCGGTCTTGAAGCGCTGGACCGACAGGACGGGGCCGAACAGTTCGGTGTCGACGATGCGCAGGTCCTGGCGGGGGCAGTCGATGATGGTGGGTTCATAAAACAACCCGCCGGCGTCGGGCTGCTTGCCGCCGGTCAGGATGGTTGCGCCTTCGGCCTGGGCATGGGCGACTTCGGCCTGGATGTGGTCCAGCTGGCCCTGGGTGCACAGCGGGCCCATCTGGGTGTCGTCGGCCAGCGGGTCGCCGATGCGGATGGTGCGGGCCAGGTCGACCATGCGGGACAGGAAGGCGTCGGCGATATCCTCGTGCAGGTAGAGGCGCGATCCGGCGACACAGCTTTGGCCCGTGGCGCCGAAAATCCCGGCGATGGAGGCGTTGACGGCGCTTTCGATATTGGCGTCGTCGAAAACGATGAAGGGGGATTTGCCGCCAAGTTCCAAGGAGACCTCGGCGAAGTTGTTTTTCGAGTTTTCAAGCACATGGCGCGCCGCGCCGGGGCCGCCGGTGAAGGACACGCGGGCGACCAGCGGATGGCTGGTCAGCGCGCGGCCGCAGGGGTCGCCGTGGCCCGACACGATGTTGATGACGCCGGGGGGAAAGCCCGCTTCCTCGACCAGTTCGCCGAATTCCAGCATCGCGGCCGAGGCATGTTCGGAGGCTTTCAGCACCACGGTATTGCCCGCCGCCAAGGCCGGGCCGATCTTGACGGCGACCAGGAACAGCTGGCTGTTCCAGGGCACGACGGCGGCGACCACGCCAAGGGGGTCGCGCTTGGTAAAGACGAAAAGGTCGGGCTTGTCGATGGGCAGGGTTTCACCGCTGATCTTGTCGGCGCAACCGGCGTAAAACCGGAAGTATTCGGCGATATAGGTCGCCTGCCAGCGGGTTTCCTTGAGCATCTTGCCGGTGTCGATGGATTCCGTGCGCCCCAGGGATTCCGATTTCCCGGCCAGCAGATCGCCCAGGCGGTACAGGCACTTGCCCCGCTGCGTGGGCGTCATGGTGGCCCAGGGGCCGGTGGTGAATGCGGTGTGGGCGGCGGTGACGGCGCGGTCGACGTCGGCTTCGGTCGCCTCGGGGATGCGGGCCCAGACCTGGCCGGTGGCGGGGTTGATGCTGTCGAAGGTGGCGCCGTCCGAGGCGTCGGCCCATGTGCCGTCGATCAGCATCCGGTAGCTTTGGATATCGGTCATCATGGCATCCCCTGTCGTTGCGCCCGTGGTCCTGATTCCCATTGTTCCGGGTTTTGGCCGGGAAAACGCCGATTATTCGTCATCTTGCGTCGAAAATTCCGTGATATTGTCAGCCAAGGTCGGCGAGGTTGGCAAAAAACCGGGAGAGCGCGGCAATGACACATGACCCATCGAAGAAGCAGATCATCGGCGGACCGCTGGAAATCGGCGGGCGGGTCCTGTCGCTGTCGCGGGCGATCCGGGCGGGGGATTTCGTGTTCCTGACGGGCCAGGTGCCGATGCAGGACGGCGTTCCGATGACCACGGGCCGTGTCGAGGATCAGACCCATGCGATCCTGCGCGATATCCGCGAGACGCTGGCCCAGGCGGGATGCACGCTGGACGATGTGGTCAAGGCGATGGTCTGGTTGCGCGATCGCGCGGATTTCCCCGGGTTCAACGCGGTTTACGGCGATTATTTCCCGCATCAGCCGCCGACAAGGTCCGCCGTCGTCAGCGACCTGCTGGTCGATGTCCGGGTCGAGGTCGAAGTGATTGCCTACAAACCGCTGCCGAAAGGGAACTGAATGACCACCTGTCCCGATGGAACCGTCACCGAAACCCATGGCCCCGCCGATGCGCCGGCGGTCGTGCTGATCCACGGGCTGGGGCTGTGCCGCGAGGTCTGGCAATGGCAGGTGCCGGCGCTGGCGGATCGCTACCGCGTGGTGACCTATGACCTTTACGGGCATGGCGACAGCCCGGACCCGCCAAAAGAGCCGTCGCTCAGCCTGTTTTCGCGGCAATTGACCGGCGTGCTGGATGCACTTGGGATTGAACGGGCCGCCATCGTCGGGTTCTCGCTGGGGGGGATGATCGCGCGGCGCGTGGCGCAGGATGCGCCGGAACGGGTCAGCGCGCTGGGGATTCTGCATTCACCGCATCGCCGGACAAAGGCCGCGCAGCAGGCGATCCTGGATCGGGTGGCGCAGGCGCGGCGGGAAGGATCGGGATCGACGGTCGAAGCGGCGCTGGAGCGGTGGTTCACGGGCCCCTGCCGCGCGGCGAACCCGCAGATGATGGACCTGGTGCGGCGTTGGGTTCTGGCCAATGACATCGCGGTCTATCACCGCAATTACCTGGTGCTGGCGGAGGGGATCGACGAGATCGTCGCGCCCGACCCGGCGATCACCGCGCCGACGCTGGTGGTCACCGGCGACGAGGATTTCGGCAACGGGCCCGAGATGACCCGCGCCATCGCCGCCGAGATCGCGGGGGCGGAGGTGGTGATCCTGAAGGGGCTGCGCCACATGGCGCTGGCCGAGGATCCGGGCGCGATGAACCGGCCCTTGCGGGCCTTCCTGGACAGGGTGATCGGCGGATGACGGGCGGGATCCTTTCCGGGGTGCGGGTGCTGGACCTGACCGACAGGCTGTCGGGGCCCTATTGCACGATGATGCTGGCCGATCACGGCGCGGACGTCATCCGGGTGGACACCACCAGCGAGACGCCGCGCCCGGCCAGCCTGAACCGCAACAAGAAGAGCGTCCTGCTGGCGCTGGACACGCCCGAGGGCAAGGACGCGTTGCTTGGCCTGGCCGCCACCGCCCACGTGGTGGTCGAGAGCCTTGCGCCCGGAGAGATGGCGCGGCTGGGCCTGGAATACGAGGTGCTGGCACAGGTGAACCCGGCGCTTGTCTACGGGGCCATTCCCCCGCGCGTGGGACCGGCCGAAGATCCCGGGGACGACAGGCACGCGGGCATGATGATGGCCTTTGGCCTGATCGCCGCGCTGCGCCAGTCCGAAGCCACGGGAAAGGGACAGGTTGTCGACCTGGCCGGCGACACGTTGCAGGCCAGCGACGCGACCACCGGACCGGAGGGTGAGCGATGGGACATCCCGGCCCCCCTGCGGTTCTCGCAGAACCCTGCGCCCGAGATCCAGGGCCCGCCACGGATCGGGGCCGATACCGATACCTACCTGTCGGAAATGCCGCCGATGCCGATGTCGGAGGCCGACAAGCGCGCGTTGCGCGATGCCTTCGGCGCCTTTGCCACCGGCGTGACGGTGGTGACGACGCTGCAACCCGACGGCACGCCCCGGGGGTTCACGGCGAATTCCTTCACCTCGGTGTCCCTGGATCCGCCCATGGTGCTGGTCTGCGTGGCGAAATCCGCCCTAAGCTGCGCGATCTTCGTCGAGGCGCCGCATTTCGCCGTCAACGTCCTGGCCGAGGAACAGACGCAGGTGTCGGGCATCTTTGCGTCGCGCGATCCCGACAAGTTCGACCGGGTCGGGTGGGACAGCGGGGCGGCGGGGATGCCGGTGTTGAAGGACACGCTGGCCAGCATCGTCTGCGCCCGCGACAGGGCCGTGGATGCGGGTGATCACGTGATCCTTCTGGGCCGCGTCATCGACCACACCACCGGCACCAGCGCGCGCCCGCTGGGGTTCTTCAAGGGCTCGTATTTCTCGGTCGGGGTCGAAGACGACCTGGTGAACGCCGCGACCCGGGCCGGCGCGGTCGAGATCGGCGCGCTGCTGGTGCGCGGGCGGCAATTGCTGATGAAGCTGGAACCGGACGGCAAGCTGGGCCTGCCCAAGGCACCGGGCAAGCGGCCCGGCCTGCCGGCGCTGAACGGCGAGTTGGAACAACTGGGGATGCGCCCGAAGCTGGATTTCCTGTACGCGATCTACCGCGACAGCGTGACGGGCCATCACGGCATCTTCTACCATGGCACGGTGGCGGGGCTGACGCCGCCGGGCTACCGGTTCATCGGCCTGATCGACATCCCCCTGGCCAAGGTCGCAAACCCGGCCGAACGCAGCATGCTGTCGCGGTTCATCGACGAATTCCAGCATGGCAATTTCGGCATCTACCAGGGCGACGAAACCCGCGGGCTGGTGCAGCGGGTGACCGACCGCGCGCCGTCCAAAACCGCATCCAAGCCCCCCATCCAGACATGACAGAAGAAAGACAGCGACATGTTTCCTGAACTCCGCAAGATCGTGACCTTTGACGAGGACATCCACCGCGAAGGCTATCGCGCCGCCGATCCGGTGCTGCGCATGATCGGCGTGGCCGCCGTGCTGCGCAACCCATGGGCCGGCAACGAATATATCGAAGACCTGGGCCCCGAGATCCGCCGCCTGGCGCCGCCATTGGGGCAGATGCTGAGCGACCGGCTGATCGCGCTGGCCGGGTCGGGCGACGCGATCGAGGCCTATGGCAAGGCCTGCGTGGCGGGCACCGATTGCGAGCTGGAACATGCCAGCGCGTTGATCCACACGCTGCAGTTCGGCAATTTCTACCGCGAGGCGGTGGGCGCGAAAAGCTACCTGGGCTTCACCAACACGCGCGGCCCGGCCAATACGCAGATCCAGATCCCGCTGATGGACAAGCACGATACCGGGCGGCGGTCGCATTACCTGACGGTGCAGTTTTCGATCTACGACGCACCGGCGGCGGACGAGGTCGTGGTGGCATTGGGGGCCGCGACCGGAGGGCGGCCGCATCACCGGATCGGCGATCGCTATTCCGACCTGAAGGCCCTGGGCCGCGACGTCGAAAACCCCGCCGGCGTCAGCTGAACCCGCGCACCGGGCCCGCCTGTGGCGCGGCCCGGTGCACCTTTTCCGGCCGCCCCGCCGCCGGAACACGGCCCCGTCCGGGCCATGGCAGGACACGCGGCGGCGCGCACCCGGCAGCGCCAAAGTGGCCGCCTCATCGCCGCATCCATGTGAAATTCGATTAATCCGTAAGCAAACAACATGCCATGCGGCGCGTATCTGTGCGCCCGCGGCCAAGCGTTGCCCTGTGACACGTATCGACTGGCAAGCCGTTTCGCAGCCTTGCCAGTCTGCAGCGCGCCGGCATGCCCGCGGTTGCGCCCCCCAGGCGGAGCCCATCACTCAGGGACATAGCCGGACCAGAAGAACATGGGACAACACGGAGAGAATGATGTCGAAACTGGGTAAGGGCGCGGCGATCCTCGCGACGGCGGTCGCGATCGCCTGCGGCTCGCTTGCACAGGCGCAGGGCACCCTGCGCGTGGGCATGACGGCGGCCGATATTCCGCTGACCACCGGCCAGACCGACCAGGGCGGCGAAGGCATGCGGTTCATGGGCTACACCGTCTATGATTCCCTGATCGAATGGGACCTGACGAGCGCCGACAAGGCATCGACGCTGGTCCCGGGCCTGGCGACCGAATGGTCGGTGGCCGACGATCAGCTGACCTGGACGTTCAAGCTGCGCGACGGTGTGAAATTCCACGACGGGTCGGACTTTACCGCCGAAGACGTGGTGTGGAACATCGACAAGCTGCTGGACGACACATCCGAACAATACGACCCGCGCCAGTCGGCGCAGGGCAAGTCGCGCATCCCCGCCGTGGCGTCCTACAAGGTGATCGACCCGCTGACGGTGGAAATCACCACCAAGGAACCCGACGCCACCCTGCCCTACCAGATGACCTGGGTGCTGATGTCGTCGCGCGCCAACTGGGAAGCGATGGACAAGGATTGGGAAAAGGTCGCGGGTTCGCCGTCCGGCACCGGCCCCTGGAAGCTGGAAACCTTCGTGCCGCGCGAGCGCGCCGAACTGGTGCCCAACAAGGAATACTGGGATGACACCCGCATTCCGAAGCTGGACAAGATGGTGCTGATCCCGCTGCCCGAACCCAACGCCCGGTCCGCCGCGCTGCTGTCCGGCCAGGTCGACTGGATCGAGGCGCCCGCGCCCGACACCATCCCTGCGATGCAGGCCAACGGCTTCGTCATCTCGTCCAACGCCTATCCGCACAACTGGACATGGCACCTGTCGCGCCTGGAAGGATCGCCCTGGAACGACATCCGTGTGCGCAAGGCCGCCAACCTGGCCATCGACCGCGAAGGCATGGCGCCGCTGCTGGGTGGGCTGATGATCCCGGCCAAGGGCTTTCTGCCGCCGTCGTCGAACTGGTTCGGCAACCCGACCTTCGACGTGACCTACGACCTGGACGCCGCCAAGGAGCTGATGACCGAAGCCGGTTACGGCCCCGACAACCACCTGCAGGTCAAGGCGCTGATTTCGCCGTCGGGGTCGGGCCAGATGCTGCCCCTGCCGATGAACGAATACATCCAGCAAAGCCTGGCCGAGATCTGGATCGACGTCGACTTCATGGTCGTCGAGTGGAACCAGATGATCAACCTGTGGCGTGCCGGCGCGGCTGATCCCGCGGTCGAAGGCGCCCAGTCGATCAACTTTACCTACTTCATCCAGGATCCGTTCACCGGCCTGATCCGTCACCTGGACTGCAACCTGATCGCGCCCAACGGCACCAACTGGGGCCATTACTGCGATCCGGAAATGCAGGACCTGTTCGAACAGATCAAGACCACCTTCGATCCCGAAGAACAGACCAAGGTGCTGCAGAAGACGCACGAGAAGTTCGTCAACGACGCGCTGTTCCTGTTCGTCACGCATGACGTGGCGCCGCGGGCGATGAAGCCGTCGGTGAAGGGCTTTGTGCAGGCACAGAACTGGTACCAGAACTTCTCTGGCATCACGATCGAAGACTAAGACCAACGGCCCCGCCGCACGCGCGGCGGGGCCCCTGCAAAGCAAGGCGTACCTCCCCGTGCTCAGCTATCTCATCCGCCGCATCATACTTGTGCTTCCCGTGGCCTTCGGCGTGTCGATCATCTGCTTCCTGCTGGTCCAGATCGCGCCCGGCGATCCGCTGACCGCGATCATGCCGGTCGATGCCACCGCCGAGGAACAGGCCGCCATGCGCGCCGCCTATGGCCTGGATAAACCCCTGCCCGTGCAATACGGCATCTGGATCGCGAACCTGGCCCAGGGCGACATGGGCAAGTCCATCGCCACCGGGCGCCCGGTGTCGACCGAGGTCTTCGGCGCGGTCAAGAATTCGCTTCTGCTGGCGTTCAGCGCCGCCGTGATCGCGTTTCCCATCGGGATCTTCCTGGGGTTCCTGGCCGGCTATTTCCGCGACACCTGGATCGACCGGGCCGTGACGGCCGCGTCGATAACGGGCGTGTCGTTGCCCAATTACTGGCTGGGCATCGTCCTGGTCATCATCTTTTCCGTCAACCTTGGCTGGCTGCCGTCGATGGGCGCGGGTCCCGGCGGGTCGCAGGACTGGCACTGGAACTGGCTGCACATGCGCCACCTGGTGCTGCCGGCGGTGACCCTGTCGGTGGTGCCCATCGGCATCGTGGCGCGCACGGTGCGGGCGCTGGCGGGCGATATCCTGACCCAGGATTTCGTGCAGGCGTTGTATGCCAAGGGGATGACCCGGATGGACGTGCTGTGGCACGTGGCGCGCAATGCCGCCGCCACCGCGCTGTCGGTGATGGGGCTGCAGCTGGGCTACCTGCTGGGCGGATCCATCCTGATCGAGACGGTGTTCAACTGGCCCGGATCCGGGTTCCTGTTGTCGAACGCCATCTTCCAGCGCGACCTGCCGCTGCTGCAGGGCACCATCCTGGTGCTGGCGCTGCTGTTCGTGGCGATGAACCTGATCGTCGACGTGGCCCAGGCCGCGATCGACCCGCGCGTCCAGAGGACCTGAGCCATGGCCCTTGCCGAACCCGACATGATGAAAGATGCCGAACCGGCGCCCGCCGAAAAGCCCCAGGGCTACTGGGCGGGCGTGGGCGAACGGCTGGTGCGCGACCCGCTGACCATGGCCTGCCTGGCCGTCATCCTGGCGCTGATCCTGTCGGCGATCTTTGCGCCCTGGCTGGGGCTGCAGGATCCCTACAAGGGGTCGATGATCGCCCGCCTGAAACCCATCGGCACGCCCGGCCATATCCTGGGCAGCGACGAACAGGGCCGCGACATGCTGGCCCGGCTGATCTATGGCGGGCGGCTGACGCTGTTCATCGGGCTGGTGCCGGTGGTGCTGGCCTTCTTCATCGGATCGTTCCTGGGGATCCTGGCCGGTTACGTCGGCGGCATGACCAACACGATCATCATGCGCACCGTCGATGTCTTCTTCGCCTTCCCTTCGGTGCTGCTGGCGATCGCGATTTCCGGCGCTTTGGGAGCGGGGATCGTCAATTCGCTGGTCTCGCTGACCATCGTCTTCATCCCGCCCCTGACCCGCGTCGCCGAAGCCGTGACCTCCGGCGTGCGCTCGCTCGATTACATCGATGCGGCACGCGCCACGGGGGCCAGCAACTGGACGGTGATCCGCGTCCACGTGATCGGCAACGTGCTGTCGCCGATCTTTGTCTATGCCACGTCGCTGACCAGCGTCTGCATGATCCTGGCCGCCGGCCTGTCGTTCCTTGGCATCGGCGTGCGCCCGCCGGAACCGGAATGGGGACTGATGCTGAACACGCTGCGGTCGGCCATCTACATCAACCCGTGGCTCTCGGCGCTGCCTGGCATGATGATCTTCATCACCTCGCTGTGCCTGAACCTGCTGAGCGACGGTCTGAGGAGTGCAATGAATGTCCGCGACTGAAAAGCTGGGCTACGATCCCCTTCCCGATACCGGAGGCCCGGCGCAGCCCCTGATCAAGGTCAAGAACCTGCGCAAGTACTTTCCCGTGCGCGGCGGCCCGCTGGGCCGGATCCAGGCGCAGGTGCAGGCGGTGGACGGCGTGTCCTTCGACGTGGCCAAGGGCGAAACCCTGGGCATCGTGGGCGAATCCGGCTGCGGCAAGTCCACCACTGCCAAGCTGCTGATCGGCCTGACCGAAAAGGACCAGGGCGAGATCATCTTCGACGGTCTGGCGTTGGGCGAACGGCTGTCGCTGAAGGAACTGCGGCGCGGCGTGCAGATGGTGTTCCAGGACAGCTATGCCACGCTGAACCCGCGCATGACGATCGAGGCCAGCGTCGCCTTTGGCGCGCGCGTGCAGGGGCTGGACAAGCCCGAGGAACGGGCGCGCAAGCTGATGGACCGCGTGGGGCTGGACCCGGCGCGCTTTGCCCATCGCTATCCGCATGAACTGTCGGGCGGCCAGCGCCAGAGGGTGAACATCGCCCGCGCGCTGGCCATGTCGCCCCGCCTGGTGGTGCTGGACGAGGCCGTGTCGGCGCTGGACAAGTCGGTCGAGGCGCAGGTGCTGAACCTGCTGAACGACCTGCGCGCCGAATTCGGGCTGACCTACATCTTCATCAGCCACGACCTGAACGTGGTGCGCTATATCTCGGACCGGATCCTGGTGATGTACCTGGGCGAGGTGGTCGAGGTCGCGCCGGTGGCGTCGATCTGGGCGGAACAGGCGCATCCCTACACGCGGTCGCTGTTTTCCGCGATGCCGTCCATGGACCCCGACAACCGCACCAAGGAGCCGCCCCTTGCCGGCGATCCGCCGAACCCGATCAACCCGCCCTCGGGCTGCCGGTTCCACACGCGCTGCCGGTTCACCAGCGATGTCTGCAAGGCCAAGACGCCGAAGCTGGCCGGGCTTTCGAAGGACACCCGCCACCTGGTGGCCTGCCACCTGCACGATCCGGCATCCGGCCATCCCAAGGCCGGCCAGGGGGTGCCGGCATGACCAAGCTTCTGGACATCCGCAACCTGACCCTGCGCTTTCGCGGCAAGCGGACGGTGCATGCGATCAACAACGTGTCGCTGGCGATGGAACAGGGCGAAACCCTGGCGCTGCTGGGGGAATCCGGGTCGGGCAAGTCGGTGACGCTGAAGGCGTTGCTGGGCCTTTTGCCGCCGAAACGGACCGAGATCGAAGGATCGATCCACGTCAACGGCACCGACGTTCTGGCGCTGAAGGGCAAGGCGCTGCAGCAATACCGGGGCGGCGAGGTGTCGATGGTGTTCCAGGAACCGGCGCTGGCGCTGGATCCGGTGTTCACCGTGGGCCGCCAGATCGCGGAATCGGTGCGCCGCCACAAGGGCGTCAGCATGGATGACGCGATGTCGACCGCGCTCGACATGCTGGACCGGGTGCGCATCCCCTCGGCCAACCGGCGGCTGCACAATTACCCGCACGAATTGTCGGGGGGCATGCGGCAACGGGTGATGATCGCGCTGGCGCTGGCCTGCCGGCCGCGCCTTTTGCTGGCGGACGAACCGACGACGGCGCTGGATGCCACCGTGCAGATCCAGATCCTGCTGCTGCTGCGGGAGCTGCAGAAGGAATTCGGCATGGGGGTGATCTTTGTCACCCATGACATCGGCGTGGCGGTGGAGATTTCCGAACGCGTCGCGGTCATGTACGCCGGCCAGATCGCCGAGGAAGGCACCACGCGCGAGATCATCCGCGAGGCGCGCCATCCCTATACCCAAGGATTGCTGGCGGCCAACCTGCATGACGTGGAACAGGGCCAGCGGCTGAACGCCATTCCCGGCGCGCCCCCCGCGCTGGAGGCCAAACCGGACGGCTGTTCCTTTGCCCCCCGCTGTCCGCTTGCGCTGCCCGAATGCACGGCCGCCCTGCCCCCGGTGTTCGAACCGGCGCCCCGGCGGCGCGTGGCCTGCCTGCGCGCGACGGAACCGGTTGCGGCGCAGTAGCGGCGGGAGTACCTCGGCCGGGCTTGCCTGAAAGGAACCGCCATGACGGTCGCCGTCTACCTTCCCCGCGACGAAAACACCCGGTGGTGGGTGGAGATGCTGTCGGGGCTGCTGCCCGGCTGGGACGTCCGGCCGATGGACCAGGTCCGCGATCCGGCCACGGTGCAGTATGCCGTGGTCTGGCGCCCCCCTGTCGGGGCGCTGGCGGGGTTTGCCAACCTCAAGGCCATCGCGTCGATCGGCGCGGGGATCGACCATGTGCTGGCGGATACGCACTTGCCAAAGGGCGTGCCGATCATCCGGACCGTGGGCGACGACCTGACCCAGCGGATGCGCGAATACGTGGCGCTGCACGTGCTGCGCCATCACCGCGACATGCCCCGCCAGTTGCAGGCGCAGGCCGAACGGGACTGGCACGCCATCGTCGTGCCGGTGGCGCCGCACCGGGTGGTCGGCGTGATGGGTCTGGGCAACCTCGGCGCGGCTGCGGCGCGGACGTTGACGGGGCTGGGTTTTGCCACGCGCGGCTGGTCACGGTCGGCCAAGGCCATCGATGGGGTGGAAACGTTTTCCGGCCCCGACGGGCTGGACGCCTTCCTTGAGGGCTGCGAGATCCTGGTGAACCTGCTGCCGCTGACCGACGACACACGCGGGATCCTGAACGCGGACCTGATGGCGAAACTGGCGCCGGGCGCCTGCCTGATCAACTGCGCCCGCGGCGCGCACCTGGTGGATGGCGACCTGCTGGCGGCGCTGGAGACCGGGCAGATCAAACAGGCGACGCTGGACGTCTTTCACCAGGAGCCGCTGCCGCAGGACAATGTCTTCTGGGATCACCCGGCCATTACCGTGACCCCGCACGTGGCATCCCAGATCGACGCGGCGACCGGCGGGCGGATCATCGCGGCGAACCTGAAGTGCTTCGAGGACACCGGCAGGTGCGCCGATATCGCGGATGCGGCGCGGGGGTACTGAGCCTCAGACGTGCTGCCCGCCGTTGACGTCGACCGAGGCGCCGTTGACGTAGGACGCCTGTTGGGAACACAGGAACAGCACCACGCGCGCGACCTCGTCGGGCTGGCCAAGACGGCGCAGCGGGATGATGTCGGCCATCTTCTCGGTGCCGGGCGACAGGATCTCGGTCTCGATCTCGCCGGGGGTGACCATGTTGACGCGCACGCCGCGCGGGCCCAACTCGCCGGCGGCCTCGCGGGTCAGCGCCTCCAACGCGGCCTTGGAACAGGCATAGGCCACGCCGGCATAGGGATGCACCCGCTTGCCGGCGATCGACCCGACGTTGACCACCGCGCCCCTGGCCCGTTCCAGTTCGGGCAGCAGGTCGCGCATCAGCGCGGCGGGGCCCAGAAGGTTGACGCCCAGCACCTGGGTCCAGACCGTATCGCTGCTGTCGGCCACGCCAAGGCGCGTGCCGTCCGCGCCCTTGGGCGAGATCCCGGCATTGTTGACGATGGCGTGCAACCCCGACGGCCCCAATGCCGCGCGCACCTGCGCCACCAGCGCGGCGCGGGCGTCCGGGTCGGCCAGGTCGCCCTGGAAATGGTCGGTCGATCCCGCGTGCCAGGGGCAGCGCGCGTCGAAAGCGGTGCGCGACACGGTCAGCACGCGCCAGCCGTCGGCCTGGAAGACCTTGACCGTCGCATGGCCAATCCCCCGGCTGGCCCCCGTCAGAAGCAATGTCTTCTGGGTCATTGATCTTCTCCCCGGCTTCGCCTGTGTCAGATGTGGAATTCCACGCCCGCCGCCGCAAGCCCGCCGCCCATCGCCGACACGGTTCCGTCGGCCCGCCAGCAGGCGGCGCCCGTCATTTCACCGCTGGCGTCGAAAGCGATCATGTTCATGCCGCCGCCGATATGGGGCACCAGCGTCACCTCGTGCCCCATCGCTTCCAGCGCGGGCTTGTGATGGGCGTATCCGGGTTCCAGTTCGACATGCGCGCCTTCGGTCCAGATCCGGGGCGCTTCGACCGCCTGCTGCGGGGTCATGGCGAAATCGATCATGTTGACGATGGCCTGCATCGCCGAGGGAAAGATGCGCACCGCGCCGGGAAGACCCAGCGCGAAACAGGGCGCGCCATCCTTCAGCACGATCATCGGCGCCATCGACGTCGGCACCCGCTTGCCCGGCATGACGGACAGCGCCTTGCCCGGGTGGGGATCGAAATTGTACATGTAGTTGTTGGGGATGATGCCGGTGCCCGGCACCATGAACCGCGCGCCGAACAGGCCGTTGATCGTATGCGTCGCCGCCACGATCCGCCCGTCGCTGTCGGCCACGGTGACATGGGTGGTGTTGCGGCTTTCGTATCCGGGGGGCACGTCGGTGGCCCCGCCAAGCGGCCGCATCCGGGAGCGGCAGTGTTCGGCGTAGGACTTGGACACCAACCGTTCCACGGGAATGTCGACGAAATCCGGGTCCCCGGAGGCCGCGCGGCGGTCTTCGAAACCGATGCGGATGACCTCGGCCAGAAGATGCAGGCGCTCGGGGCTGTCGAAGCCCATGGCGCTCAGGTCCCAGCCTTCGAGCATGTTCAGCATCTGCGCGACATGCACGCCCGACGACGCCGGCGGCGGGGGGCCGACGATATCGTGGCCCCGGTAGGTGGCGAAGATCGCGTCGCGCTGGCGGGCGGTGTATGTTTCCAGGTCCGCCAGCGTCACCGTCCCGGCGTCGTCCCCGCCGGTGGCAAGCCGGTCGACCAAAGCCTGGCCAAGCGCACCGCCGTGAAGGGCCCGGGCCCCTTCGGTGGCGATCAGGCGCAGGCTTTCGCCGTAATCGCCCTGCACCAGCCGGTGGCCCGGCTGGGCAGGTCTGCCCCCCGGCAGGAAAAGCGCCGCGATCACCGGGTCGTTGGCCATGTCCGCGGCGTGGCGGTCGATGTTGGACGACAGGTAGCGGGTGATGGGAAAACCGCCTTCGGCCAGCCGGATGGCGGGGGCGATGACGTCGGCAAAGGGCAGCGCGCCGTGACGGCTGTGCATGTCGCACCAGCCGCGCAGGTTGCCGGGAACGGCCACGGCCGACGGGCCGACGAGGTTGCGACGGCCGGCGGTTTCCATGTAGTCGGGCAGGCTGTCGGACACGGGTTGGTACATGTCGGGCCGCGCGGCCGCGGCGGCCTGCGACAGGCAATCGTAGACCGTGTGCGTGCCGTCGGGCAGGCGCAGATGCGCCACGCCCCCCCCTGCGATGCCGACCATCATCGGTTCCACCACCGTCAGCGCCAGCAGCGCCGCGACGGCGGCATCCACCGCATTGCCGCCGAACGCCAGCATCTCGTGCCCCGCCGCCGAGCCCAGCGGATGGTTGGTCACGACGACGCCCCGCGACCCGCTTGCGGGCGATTTCCGGCAGGTGAACGGCAGCGGCATGGGATCGGAGGGCATGGGCGGACTTCCTGTTGAGACAGGCGCAGTCAATCGCTTTGGCGCCCGGTCCACAAGGACTTAACGATGGCGGCGCCCTGCCCCGCTCATGCCTGTTTGCGCGCGGCCCTGCGCAGGTCGCGGGCGTCCTGAAAGGCGTACCAGCGGGTCAGCAGCGCCGCGCCCTGGCGCGAGAACGGGCTGAACGGGACCTTGTCGAAGGGCAGATCGTCCAGCGCGGTGTCCGCCCCCGGCAGGCCCAGGATGCGGCGGGCCAGCTTGCTGCCCAGGTAGACGCTGCGGGTGACGCCGGAACCGCAATAGCCCCCCGCCAGCCAGACGCCGTCGACCTTGCCCAGGTGCGGGCTGTGGTCGGGGGTATAGGCGATGCGGCCGGACCAGGAATGATCGAAGCGGATGCCGTCGAGCTGCGGAAAGACCCGGCGCACGGATCTGGCAAAGACCTGCTTGCGCGCCTCCGGCCCTGCCCCCGGCGGGCCGAGGCGACCGCCAAAGATGAAGCGGCGGCCATCCGGCGTGGGGCGGAACCACATGAAGATGCGCCCGGATTCGCCGAACATCCGGCCCCTGGGAGTCAGGTCCGCCATCTGGTTGGGCGACAGGTCCTCGGTGGCCACCACGAAGGTGTCGATGGGCACCACGCGCTGCGCCATGACCGACGTGCGGCGGTCGGCATAGGCGTTGGTGGCGATCACCACCTCGCCCGCGCGCAGCGCGCCCTTTGGGGTGGAAAGCTCGACCTCGCCGCCATCGCGCCGCATCGCCGTGACGGGGCAATCCGGGATCAGGGTGGCCCCGGCCTCGGCCGCGATACGGGCCAGTTCCAGCACCAGCTTGCGGGGATGCACGCCGCCGTCACGGTGATAGACCACGCCGCCCTGGTAGAAATCGCTGCCGATCTCGGCGCGCTGATCCTCGCGCGCGACCATGTCGGATTGCAGCCCCAGGTTCTTGCGCAGCCAGTCGCATTCGCGCGCCATGGCGTCCCGGTCGGCAATCGTGCGCGCGCCCCGGAAGCGGCCGCGCATCTGCAGGTCGCAGTCCAGCCCTTCGTCGGCGATCAGCGCCTCGAAATGATCCAGCGCCAGCAGGCCCTCGCGCATCAGCGCCAGCGTCTTCGCCTCGCCGTACCGCGCCAGCAACCCGGCGGACCCCAGCTTGTGAAAGCTGGGGCCGACCATGCCGCCATTGCGCGACGACGCCCCCGCCCCGATCCGGCCCGCATCGAAGACCACCACGCTGCGCCCCGCCCGCGCCAGCGTCAGCGCGGCGGACAGCCCGGTGAACCCGCCCCCGACGATGGCAACGTCGACCCGTTTCGGCAGCGGTTCGCCACTGGCATAGGCCGGTTCCGGCTGGTCGACATCCCAGAAGATCGGCGGGCAGCGCATGGTCAGTCCCTCAGCGTCCAGTTCGCCCGCTGGCGGGCGGTGGGAAAGCGGGCTTCCAGCCCCAGTTCGGCGATCCGGTCGATGCTGGCCTCGAAGAGGGCGCGCATCACCGGCAGCGCGTCGGGTTCCAGCGCCACCTGCCGCAGCATCCGGGACCGGTCGCCATAAGCGGTGTAAAGCGTGCGCAGATCCTCGATCGCGCGGCCATCCGATATGTCGACGCGCAGGTCCATGGCGTCGATCCCGTGTTCCCCCGTCACGCGCAGGGCGGCGGATTTCATCGCATCGCGCACCTCCCCCCCCGCGTCGCGCCCGGCCTCCAGCGCCAGCATCAGGCGTTCGCCCAGCGGGGCCGTGGCGGCGCCGACGAAGGCGGCGGCCATGGCGTCGGTCACCCGGTCGTTGTCCAGGATATTGCCGATGGCCAGGCAGTCGGTGTCGATGCTGTGGGTATATATCGAATACATCCGCCGCCCGTGGTAGACGGCGGCGTGCCCCCGCGCATCCAGCGCGCCCAGCTGGCGCCATTCGATATCGTCCGAAGACGACGATACGCGGGCCACGGTGTCATCGGCGGTCTGCCCGTCGGCCAGCAGGGAAATGCCCAGATCGCCCAGACGGCTGTCGGTGCGGTGCTGGGACAGGAACGCGCCCTTGCCATGGGCCAGCCGCAGACAACGGCTGCCCACCGCCAGGTCGGACGTGGTGACGGCGCCGCCGAAGGCGCCGGTGCGGGCGCAGCGCCCGATGATCGAATAGGTCATTGTCCTCTCTCCCTCGGTTTACGCGGGATCCGTTGCCGGCAATGGCACGCCGCGGTCTTCCGCCGCGAACTTGCGCCACAGGCTTTCCGTCGCCGCCTGCCCTTCGGCAACCACCCGCGTTTCGTCCATGGTCGTCAGCTGGCGGTTGCGCATCAGGAAACGGCCATCCACCATCGTGTCGCTCACCACCCCCGGGTGTCCGTAATGCAGCAGGTTCGAGATGGCCGAAACGCGGGGCGTCATCACCGGGGTCATCAAATCGAACACCGCCAGGTCAGCCTTCATGCCCGGCGCGATGCGCCCGATGCCGGGGTGATCCAGCGCCCTGGCCGCATTGACGGTGACATAGTCGAACACCGTCTGCGGCGACGGGGTCACCGACCGCCCATAGGCGCCGCGATGCAATGTCATGGCCATCTTCATGGCGTGAAACATGTCCTCGGTCATGTTGTCGGTGCCAAGCGTGATCTTGACCCCGTGATCGAGGATCGCCTTCATCGGCAGCGGATGCGGTCCCTTGGCCGACATGGATGCCGGACAATGGGCCAGCCAGGTGCCGGTTTCCGCCAGCCGCGCCACGTCGGTTTCGGTGCAGAAGGTCCAGTGGACGGCCAGCAGGTCATCGCCCAGGAAATCGTTGCGGTCCAGGTATTCGGTGGAGGTGCAGCCGTGCAGCTTTTCCACCTGTTCCTTTTCGCTGATGATCTGGCTCAGGTGCACCGTGCGGCGCAGCCCGTGCCGGCGCGCCAGGTCTTTCAGCTGGCCCAGCATCCAGGGGCTGCAATTGTCCGGCGCATGGGCCGCGATCATCACGCGCACGCGGTCGTTTTCCGCCCCGTGGAAGCGGTCGATCAGGGCGCGGGTCCGATCCAGGAAGGTCTCGCCGAAGTCGCGATCGAAACGGTATCCGCCGCCCGCCACCTCGGTCGTCACGGCATCTGCACAGCTTTCGGCCAGCCACAGGCGCATCCCCGTTTCGATCATCGCGGGCGCGTAATCGGCCACGTGGCGCAGGGGGTCGACCATGGTCGTTGTGCCGGACCGGATCGCCTCGGCACAGGCAAGTTTCGCGATGGCGGCGCGTTCGGACGGGTCCAGCAGGTAGGAGGCCGGAACCATGTACTGGTAGACCAGGTTGCCTTCGATATCCTCGATCGTGCCGCGCAGGGCCAAGAGCACCGCGTGCGTGTGCGAATTGATCAGGCCGGGCGACACCAGCCGCCCGATCATGTCGACCGGTTCGAAACCGGCGAAATCGGTGCCGGTGAACGTTTCCGGCAAGGCGACGATGCGGTCGTCTTCGATGGCGACGTGGGCGGCACGGATTTCGGGCGTCCCGCTGTCGTGGCTGACGATGCGGGCGTTCTTGAGCAATAGGCGGGTCATGAGCGGCGCAGCGCCCCTATGGCGGTGATGATCAGGGTCAGGATCACCAGCAGCGTCGCCACCGATGCGATGGTCGGGTCGATGTTGTCCTGGATGCCTTCCCAGATCTTCTTGGGCAGGGTCGTCACCCGGCGCACGGTCAGGAACAGCACGCCGACGATTTCGTCAAAGCTGACGATGAAGGCGAAGACGAAGCCGGTCAGCATGCCGGGCCGTGCGGCGGGCACGATCACCGCCATCACCGTCTGGCGGATGGATGCGCCCAGGGACCGGGCGGCGCGCGGGATGTTGCGATCAAGGTTGGCCAGTGCCGCGAAGACCGAGATCGACACGTAGGGCAGCGCCAGCAGCGTATGGGCCAGGATCACGCCGAAGTCGGTGTCGATCAGGCCCAGCTTGACCCAGAAGCGGTAGAAGCCCAGCGATTGCACCACCGGCGGCACCAGGATCGGCGTGATCAGCACCCAGCGGGCGATGGCGGACGCGCGGTCGGACAGGAACCAGCAGCCGATGGCGAAGCTGGTGCCAAGCGCCGTGGCACAGGCGGCCACGACGGTGCCGATCCAGATGCTGGTCCACGTCGCCTTGAGCCAGTCGGGCGAGGCGAAGTAATTGGCGTAGTGCTGCAGCGACAGGTGATCCTTGGGCAGGCCGATATAGCTGGTGTCGGTCAGCGACACCGGGATGACCACCAGCAGGGGCAGCACGAGGAAGGCGGTGACCAGCCAGGCGCCGGTCTGAAAGAAGATCCGAAAGGGCGATACGGGCATCATTTCCGCTCCAGCAGTGCATTGCGCAGGTTGACGAAGCGGGCGGCCACCAGCAGCACCAGCGCCGTCGCGATCAGCAGGATCACCGACAGGGCCGCGCCCAGGCCCCAGTTCAGGAATTCCTGGATCTGGTAGGTGATGTATTCCGAGATCATCAGCACGCGGCCCCCGCCCAGCAGCGCCGGCGTGATGTAAAAGCCCAGCGACAACACGAAGACCAGCAGCGCGCCCGACAACACCCCCGGCAGGGTCTGGGGGAAATAGACCTGCCGGAAGGCGGTCCATTCAGAGGCGCCCAGCCCCCGCGCGGCCTTGACGTAAGCGTCGGGAATACCGCGCATGTTGGTCAGCATCGGCAGGATGGCAAAGGGCAGCATGACGTGGATCATGGCGATCAGCACGCCGAATTCATTGTGCATCAGGCGCAGCGGGCTGTCGATCAGCCCCGCGTTGCGCAGCGTGTCGTTGACAAGGCCGGACCGGCCCAGCAGCACGATCCAGCTGAACGACCGGATCAGGACCGACACCCAGAACGGCAGGATCACCAGCGCCAGCATCAGCGGTGTCAGGCGCCCGGCGTAATTGCTGATGGCGTAGGCCACGATATAACCCAGCAGGACGCAGCCGATGGTGGTCACCAGCGCGACGCGGAAGGTCAGCACGAAGCTGGTCTTGACCGCGCTCGAACCGGCCGCCTTTGCGAAATTGCCGAAGCCCGCGGCCGGTTCGGTGACCGAGATCTGCCAGATGCCCAGCACGGGAACGATGTAGAAGACGATCATGATCGCCAGGGCCGGCAGGATCAGCATCCAGTATTGGGTCTTTTCACCAAGGCGCGGCATGGCATCTCCGGGATCGTCTGGGGGATCTTCAGGGGGATCTTCAGGGTCTTCGAGGCGCGGGGCCGGCGCGAACGCCGGCCCCGGGGCACCGATCAGTTGATCAGCGCGTCGATGTATTTCTCTTCCGCCGACACCTGGTTCTTCGCGTACCATTCGTCGTTGTAAAGGATCTGCGTCGCCAGGTTTTCCGGGCTGGTGGGGTTCCAGGGCGCCAGTTCGGCGGGCACCAGGGCCGCCGCCTCCGGGTTGATCGGCGCCGAGCCGATCAGTTCCAGCCATTTGACCTGCAGGGCGGGATCCTGGGCATGGGCGATGAACTTCATCACTTCCTCGGTGCCGGCCGGGTTGTCCTTGGGTACGACCCAGATACCCGGCGCCATGACGCCGCCGTTGAACGACACGGTAAAGGTGCCTTCGTCCATCTGGTCCTTCAGCAGGTGCGCGCGGGTCGACCAGATGTTGCCGATGGCGACCTCTTCCTGCAGGAACAGGTTCTGGCTGTCGCTGCCCGATCCCCAGACGATGATGTTGTCGCGCAGCTCGCGGAACTTGGCGATGGCGGCGTTGATGCCATCATCCGTCCCCAGCACCTCGTAGACCTCGTTCAGGGGCACGCCCTGTGCCATCGTGGCGCTTTCCAGCATGCCGCGCACCGACTTGCGGAAGGTGCGCATGCCGGGGAAGTCCTTGACGTTCCAGACATCCGCCCAGCTTTGCGGCACGTTGCCGCCCAGCATCTTGGGGTTGGTGGCCAGCACGTAGGAATAGACGTAGTTGCCGACGCCGTTGGTATAGGCCGTGCCGTCCAGCACCTTGGACTTGTCGACGATGGAATAGTCGATGGGCTGGGTCATGCCCTGCTGTTCCAGGATGATGGCGGACCCCGCGCCGCTGTCGCACAGGTCCCAGACCACGGCACCGCTTTCGACCATCGCCCGGATCTTGCCCGCCGAAGGGCCCGATCCGTCGACAACCACCGGAATCCCGGTTTCGGCGGTGTAGGTGTCGCACATCACTTCCTGCAGCACGTCCTTGGCGGTGCCGCCCCAGTTGACGACGACGATCTCTTTCGCCTGGGCCATGGCGCGCGAATTCAGCGCCGGCAGAATCCCCAGCGCGCCCATCGCCGCGACAAAGCCGCGACGGGTCAGCCGCCCCTGCCTGTAGCGTTCGACCGCGATCTCCGCGATGTCGCGCTTGGCTTCGAAATCGGTGGTATCGGTCATGTGTGATCTCCTTGTCGTGGGTGCCTTGTTTGTCGGCATTGTCAGGTCGGTGTCGTGAGTGGCGGCCTTTTCCGGCTCTGTTCTGGCTTTGAATTCTGGCTTCAAATGGCGTTCATTCGGGGTTCAGCAGGACACAGGCGTCGCGGTCCCAGCCGACGCTGACGGGCAGGTCGGGAACCGGGGTGATGCCGCTTTTCCAGGTCGGGCAGGACACCAGCAGATCGCCCAGCGTCTCGTGCGTGACGATCACCTGGCAGCGTTCGCCCAGATAGCTGACCTGGCGCACGCGGGCGGGCAGGAATTCCTCGCCCGGGGCACCCAGGCGCAGCCGCTCCGGGCGCAGCGCGACCTTGGCGGCGCCGGATTTCGGCCCGGTTTCGGTGGGCATGGCGGCAAAGCTGGCGCCTTTCGCGGCGCACTGAAGCAGCCCGCCTTCGGTGCCGGTGACGGTCACGTCGATGAAGTTCGACTTGCCCAGGAAATCGGCGACAAAGGCGTTGACGGGGCGGTTGTAGAGTTCCCCAGGCTTGCCGTCCTGCTGGATCTTGCCGTCCTTCAGGATGACGATGCGGTCAGACATCGACAACGCTTCCTCCTGGTCGTGGGTCACGTAGATGAAGGTCACGCCCAACCGGTCGTGCAGCGCCTTCAGTTCCCACTGCAGGTCGGCGCGCAGCTTCTTGTCCAGCGCCGACAGCGGTTCGTCCAGCAACAGCACCTGCGGGTGGAACGACAGCGCGCGCGCCAGGGCCACGCGCTGTTGCTGACCGCCCGACAATTGCGACGGCATGCGGTCGGCGTATTGGCCCATCTGCACCAGGTCGAGACATTCGGCCACCCGCGCCGCGATCTCGGCGGCGGGTTTCTTGCGCACCTTCAGCGGGAACGCCACGTTGTCGCGCACCGACATGGTCGGAAACAGCGCATAGCCCTGGAACACCATGCCGAAATCGCGGTGTTCGGGTGGCTGGCGGGTGATGTCGGTGTCACGCAGGGCGATGCGGCCTTCGTCCAGGGTGATGAACCCGGCGATGGCGCTCAGCAGCGTGGTCTTTCCGGACCCCGAGGGCCCCAGCAGCGTCAGGAACTCTCCGTCAGCGATATCCTGGCTGACATGGTCAAGCGCATGCACGTCACCATAACGTTTCACGGCGTTCTGAACGGAAAGGATGGGTGTGGTCATGAAATCCCCGGATCGGCTGGCAGGCCGGTCCCCGCAGGGGCGCGGCCGGTCACAGCGTCAGGGGAACACGGGCTGCCAATACAATGAAATAAAATATTCGCCCATCAAAATAATCCCAAGTTATAGGCGCTGACCTGGCCGCCCCACGACCGGCACGTTGGCCGCCAGGTATTCCGCGACGAATTCCTGGAACTGGATCGCCAGGTTCGAGGTCGGGAACAGGTTCGACGTGATCGCGTGCAAATCCAGCGGCATCTCGGGTTCGGTGGGCCGGATGGCGATGTCGTCATTGACCTTGCCGATCAGCGCGAAGGTATCGACCAGCGCCACCCCCAGCCCGCTGCGCACCATCTCCAGCGCGGTCGCCGTGTGCCGCACCTCGCAGAAATAGCGCCGCTCCAGCCCCTGCGCCGAAAAAACCGCATCCACGGTCTGCCCCAGCGGCGTGTTGCTGGCGTAGGAGATGTGGCGCACGTGGTTCAGGTCGGTCACGCGGATCCGTTCGGACAGGGCCATTTCGTGATCCACCGGGCAGACGCACATCAGCCGGCCGCGCCCAAGAGTACGCACCGACAGGGCGGATCGGCGCGGGCCGGTGACCGACAGACCCAGATCGGCGCGCCCGCTCAGCAGGCGGCGGGTGATCTCCTCGATACTGCCCAGTTCGATGGAAATCTGCAGTTTCGGCCGTGTGCGCACGAAATCGGCCAGCACGCGCGGCAGGATGCCATGCCCGATCGACGGGGTCGCCACGATGTTCAGCCGCCCGATGGTGCCGCCGCGCAGTTCCTCGATGATGTTGGCGACGCGCTTTTGCTGCATGAACAGATGCTGCGCCTCCTGCGCGATATGCAGCGCCTCGGGCGTGGGGACCAGCCGGCCGTGTTCGCGTTTGAACAGGGGAAAACCCACCTGGTCCTCGGTATGGCGGATCATGTTGGAAACCGCCGGCTGGCTGACCGACAGCAGTTCGGCGGCGCGCGCCGTGGTGCCGACTTCGATGACGGTCGACAGGACTTCAAGCTGCCTGGCATTGATCATTTCGATAACCCAAGATTATTCGCATGGCATGAAATTTTATTTCACACTGATATTGCACCTGTCTAGCAATGAAAGGAAACCCCGCCAAAAGGAGAGCCGGATGAGCCGCAACGTCGTCTTCGCAGTCGCACAGATGGGGCCGGTTCACCTGGCCGACACCAAGGCGCAGACCGTCGCCCGCCTGGTCGACATGCTGCGCGAGGCCCATGGCCGCGGCGCGCGCTGGGTGACCTTCCCCGAACTGGCGCTGACCACCTTCTTCCCGCGCTACATCTACGACACGCCCGAAGACTACGACGCCTTCTTCGAGGAAGGCCTGCCGTCGCCCGCGATGGTGCCGCTGTTTGACGAAGCAAGACGGCTGGGCGTGGGGTTCTACCTGGGCTACGCGGAAAAGATCACGGAAGGCGGGGCCGTGCGGCGGTTCAATACATCGGTGCTGGTGGCGCCGGATGGCGCGATCCTGGGCAAGTACCGCAAGATCCACCTGCCCGGCACAAAGGATCCCATCGGGGATATCGAATTCGAACACCTGGAAAAGCGGTATTTCGAGGTCGGCGACCTGGGTTTCCCCACCTATCCCACCGATGACGGCCGCTTCGGCATGTGCATCTGCAACGACCGCCGCTGGCCGGAAACCTTCCGCGTCATGGCGCTGCGCGGGGCCGAGGTGTTCATGCTGGGCTACAACACCCCCACCCGCAACATCCACCATCCCGAACCGGCGCACCTGCGCGAATTCCATCACCGGCTGAGCCTGGAATCGGCCGCCTACCAGAACGCGGCCTGGGTGATGGCCGCCGCGAAATGCGGATCGGAAGACGGGTTCGCGATGATCGGCGGATCGGCCATCGTGTCCCCCACCGGCGAGGTCGTGGCCCGCGCGGCGTCCGAGGACGACGAGGTCATCACCTTCAGCTGCGACCTGGACCTGGGCGCCTATATCCGGCGGTCGGTCTTCGATTTCGCCCGCCACCGGCGGATCGAGCATTACGGGCCGATCACGTCGCAGACCGGGATCGAGGTGGACGAATGACCTTCTCCATCGCCGGCCGCTGCCCCGAAACGGGCGACATCGGGTTTGCCGTGACCACGTCGTCGGTCTGCGTGGGCGCCCGCGTGGGCGCCGTGGCCGAGGGCTGTGTCGTGTTCTCGCAGGCCCGCACCGATCCGCGCCTGCACGCCGTGGGCCTGAAGGCCTGGGCCGAAACCGCCAGCGCGCAGGCGGCGCTGAATGCGATGCACACCGCCGCCGTCGCGCCGCACTGGCGGCAACTGGGCGTGCTGCCCGCCACCGGTGATGCGCTGCACCTGACCGGCGACAGCTGCCTGCCCCATTGCGGCGGGCTTGCGGGGGCCGACAGCCTGGCGCTTGGCAATTTCCTGGGCAGCGCCGATGTGCTGCCGTCGATGATCGAGGCCTTCGAAACCGGCACCGGGTCGCTGGCGGAACGCATGGTCGCCGCCCTGCGCGCCGGTGAAGCGGCGGGCAGCGAACGCGATCCCCTGCAATCGGCCGCCGTCGTCGTTCTGGGCGCCGAGGGGCTGAAGGACGTGGACCTGCGCATCGACGCCTCGGCCGATCCGCTGGACGCACTGGCCGACCTGCTGGCCGACTGGCTGCCCAAGGCCCCGGCCTATCGGCTGCGCGCGCTTGACCCGGATGCCGCGCCGTCGTCCAGCAGCGTGGAACATTCGGGCTGATCCGGCCCGGCGCCCAAGCGCGCCGCCCCCCCCGGTTGACCCGCAAACCGGGTATTCACCCCAGGATGTCCGCAAGCGCCCGATTGTGATATGCTGTCCCGGGTGCAGGTCTTGCGGGGCAGCAGCATGGATATTCATTCGACGCCGAACCCATCGGACGCGGCCCCCTGGCCGGCCCCCTGGCCAGCCTCTGTCCATGCCGTCGCGGTTTCGGCCCAGAGCGAGACCGCGGGCGAACGACGGCCGGTGATCCTGTCGACCCACGCGGCCGCGCCGTTCATCGGCCAGGCCCGGGGCAATGTCCTGGATTTCGACGACTGGGTGCGGATCGCACAGGATTACCTGCCGGCGCTTTCGGCGGTGTTCAAGGACCGGGCCCTGCCCTTCCTGCCGGAAAGCTGGATGGCTGCCCTTGGCCCGCACGGCAGCGGGCTTGGCTTTTCCTGGCGTCCGACGCACGCGGCGCGCAGCCCCCATGACCGCAATCCCGTCGTTTCGCACGTCCTTGAACGCGGCCCTGACCGGACGATCATCCTGGTGGCGGGCGATCCGATCGAAAGCGGCTTTGGCGTGCGCGTCGTCCTGCGGGTGCTGGATGAAACCGACCGGCTGCTGGCCATCACCTCGTTCGCGGCCCACCTGCCCTATGGCCCTTATGAAACGACCCTTGTGATCGAAAACAACGGCACAGACTCGGGCCCGTTCGCCTACCCGTTCACGCCAGAGGATTTTTCCAAGACCATCGACGGCGTCCTGCAGGACAACCTGTCGGACATCGCGCGGGATGCCGGACAGGCGCAGGACACGGTGCGGATCAAGGACCTGCGCCTTCTCGATCCCGCCCGCACAGGTCAGACCGGCCATCTGTTCGAGGCGACGACCCTTGGCCTGATGAGCCACTTTCCCCATGGGCCCGAACCCGACCCGGCGGGCCAGGGCGTGGCCGCAAGGACGCGGTTCGGCTTTGCCGGCACGCCCCCGCAACTGCGGGAGCGCTGGCCGCTTCAGGCAAGCGCGCTGCCCGATGGCGGCGGGCGGGCGAACCCGGTGTTCGACGTACCGGTGTTTCGCACGGACCCGGCCTCCAACATGACCCTGCAGGATCCACCGCCCTACAATTTCGGCCAGTTCCGCCCGTCCGGCGATCTGAACGACGCCCGCGCGACGGCCAATGTGCCCAACATCCTCAGGACCCCCCAGTTCGAGATCCGCACCTGCCCCGGCTTCGTGCAACAGGATGACGGTGGGCCCGCCGACGGCATTCGCAGGCTGAATTTCGACCCGGCCCACCCATACGTCGCGCGCAGCGACGATCAGTCCGCGGCCTCGGCCTTCGTGGCCTGCCGGTCCTTTTTCGACATGATCGCCAGCTTCGGCATCGACGTCGCGTCGATCTTCACGCGGGCGAAACTGCCGCTGCTGGTGCATTACCGGTCCGGCATCCGGCCCGGATCCGGCAAGGACGGGCGCACCGTCAATGCCCGGGTCGAAATCGAGCCGGTGGACGGCGAGCTGTCCGATCCGATCATCGGCCAGGTGCACATGTACCTGGCGCTGGCCAACCTGAACAAATGGCACCGGGACGTGCCCCCGAACGGCACCTTCGCGCCCCGCCCGGCCCAGCCGCTGGGCATCGCCAACAGCCGCCGCTGGGTCCATCACGAGATGGGGCATGTCCTGATCGCGGCCGCCCTGGGCGAGCTGGAGTTCCGGTTTGCCCACAGCGCCGGCGATGCGCTGGCGGCGATCATGGCCGACCCCACGTCGCGCGCGAACGAGGCCGCCCTCCACGGGCCCTGGGCCACGTTCCGGTTCCAGACCTTTCCCTGGGTCTTCCTGACCCGCCGGCACGACCGGTCGGTCCTGGCCGGGTGGAGCTGGAGCGGGTCGATTCACATGGACGTGCTGCGGACGCCCGAGAACGAGCTGCGCCGGCTGAAGGGCTATCATTCGGAACAGATCCTTTCGACGACGCTGTTCCGGCTGTATCGGGTGATCGGCGGCGACACGACCATTGGCGGCACCCCCATTGGCGGCACCCCCGCAGACCCGGATGTCGACAGGCGCCGGAAGGCGGCGCGGGTGGCGCTGTACCTGATCGTCCGCGCGATCGACAGTTTCGGCCTGTCGCCGCTGCGCGTGGACGAGTTGGAAAGCGCGATGATCGACGCCGATGTCGGGCTGACAAGCCCCCTGGGATCCGCTCTTGGCGACATCTGGATCGGGGGGCTGGGGCACAAGGTCATCCGCTGGGCCTTCGAGGCGCAGGGCCTGCATCCGGCCGACCCCGCGCGCATCAACAACGACAAGGGCGCGCCGCCCGAGGTGGACCTTTACATTGACGACCGCAGGCCAAAGGTCGAACCGACCGATGCCGGGGACGTGATCCACGGGCCCGGCACCTATGTGCCCGTCTCGTTGCACTGGGCGCAGGATGCGCAATGGCTGGGCGCGCCGACAGGCGACAAGCATTTCGTATTGGGCAATCGCGGCACCCAGCCCGCGACGGGCGTCACCTTGCGCGCCTGGCGCGGCCATCTTGCCGGTGCAACCATCGTCTGGCATCCGATTGCCATCGCCACACCCGCCGCCGCCAACGGGATCGCCCCGGGCGCACGGATCGCGCTGCCCCTTCCCGCCATCATCGACGCGGCCATCGTGCGGCTGCTGCTTGTCGAGGTCACGGCGCCCGCAGATCCGGCCAACAGCGACCCGGCCACAGGGTTCGCTTGCGCGATCCCGGCCGGCGGCCTGCCGCCCGGTAACCGCGACAAGCTGACGGCGCTGGTCGCGAACGACAACAACCTGGGGCTTTTCTGGCTGTAGCACCGCCCGCGGTCAGGCCCAGCTCAGGCCCATTCCGCCTTGGCCCGTTGCAGGACCTGGTGGAACATCGGGCTGTCGATCTTGCCCGGATAGTGCGGGTTTCCGCTTGTCGGTTTCATCAGCGCATCCCAGACCCCGAAGGCCAGGTGCCGTCCCACGGAACTGTCCGAGGGGTAATGCACCCCGATCCGTTCGCGGTTGACCGCGATGCGATCTGCGACCAGCAGCAGCGGCGACTGGATCGGCCGGCGCACCGTGCTGAGCTTGATGTCGGAATTGTCCACGCCCAGATCCGACCAGACCGGCTTGCGTAACGCACCGCCGTCCCCCGGCACCCCGGTATCCGACACCCCCAGCCGCGCGGCAAGTTCGGGGATTTCCAGCAGCAGCAAGGCGATGAAATGCGCCAGGAAGGAATGCCCCGACGGGAACGACGGGTGCATGGGCGGACCGAACGGCGGGATCAGGCCCGGGCACAATTCTGACGGACGCACGCGCGAGAAATGGTCCTTGTAGGCCATGTAGACCAGGTTGCCGATGGCCAGCCCGCAGCTGATCAGTTCCAGCGTCCAGATATTGTCCCGCTGGTTGGCGTCGATGAACTGGATCAGGTATTCGTGCAGCAGGTCGGCCTGCATGTCCGCCTCGTTCAGATAGGCGGCGCGGTCTTCCTGCATGTAGTTGATCAGCTGTTCCAGCTCGGCGTCGATATAGGACCAGTTCTGGTTCGCGGTGCCATCGCGCCAGCCAAGGTCCAGGGCCTTGATCCAATGCCAGCCGTTGGGGCCGGTGCCGTACTTGTTCTCGTCAGGGTGCCACAATCGCCATTGCTGCGCGAATTCCTGCGCCGCGACGATGGACGGCAGTTCCGGTTCATCGACCGATTTCAGCCAGGCCGCCAGGAAGGGATCGAACGGCCGGGTCCAGAACCGCAGGGCCGGGTCCCAGTCGCGCGGGCGCCACCTGTCGCCGCCGGGCAGGTTTTCCGGGCGGATGCGGAACTGCGTCGGAAAGGAATTGGCCCCGGTGTTGTCGGGCGAAAATTCAAGCGCCCAGGGCCGGCGGTGCAGCTCGTAGGGCGTGGCGTAGTAACTGCGGGGCAGCGTGCTGCCATAGGGCGTGTAACCGGCCAGTGCGAAGTACTGGGCTTGCCCCTGCCCCTGTCCTTGCCCCTGGCCCTGTCCTTGCCCCTGGCCCTGACCTTGTCCCTGGCCTTGGCCTTGTCCCTGACCGAATGCCATATCGTACTCCCTCCTCGTTCACTCGCTCCACTTCGTTCTTTGGCGCCGTCACGCGGGAAGCCCTGCCAGCAGCAGGCCCTCCCTCAGGGCGGTCTTGTCCTCGTCCCTGGCCAGCGGATACCACGACATGAACCGATCGACCGAAAACGTGCCGTCCAGCGCCAGCAGCTGCTGCGCGACGGCCCGGGCCTCGGTGTCATTGCCATCCAATGCCAGCGTTGCGGCCAGCATCCGCAACGTCGCCGCGTAGCGCGGGTTCGCGGTATGGGCCTTGTGCAGCCAGGACGCGGCGGCCGGGTAATCGCCGCCGACGAATTCAGCCATGCCGGCGCCGCACCACCATGAAAAGTTCAGCCAGTCGAACGGGCTCAGCTTGAAGGCATTGCGGAACCGCTTCATCGCATCGTCGCGATGGCCCAGGTAGCTCATCGTTATGCCGCTCATCGCCCAGCCAAGCGCGCTGTTCTCGTCGATGGACAGGGCGGTGTCGAAGATCGTCATCGCCTCGGTCGGACGGCCGGCGACAAAGGAGGTCAGATGCGCCGCCACGACCTGTGAAAACGCATCGCCCGGATCCAGCGCGATGGCCCGGCGCGCATGGTCGAACGCCCGCGCCCGGTCGCGCACCGGATCGGTCGACCGTTCCTCGCCGATCAGGAAATTCAGCCGCCAGCCGGAAAACGCATGCGCCTGGGCATAATCGGGATCCAGCGTCAGCGCCCGTTCCAGCGCCAGGCCCGACAGCCGGAAACTGTCGTCGCTGAAATCGTAAAGCTGCGACGCCGCCTTCAGCACGCAATCATAGGCATCAAGGCTGGCCGTGGGCCGGCTGCGCACGCGCGCGGTCTCGGCCGCGCGCAGCCGCAGTTCCAGAGAGGCCACGACCTGGGTCACGATGCTGTCCTGGAAATCAAAGATGTCCTGGGTGCTGCCATCGAAATGCTCGGCCCAGATCGACCGGTTTTCGGCCACGCTGACCAGCTGCGCCGAGATCCGCAGAACGTCCTTCTGCCGACGCACGCTGCCATCCAGAACATAGTTCACGCCCAGTTGCGCCGCGATGTCGCGGATGTCGTCCGTCCGTTCCACGAACCGAAGGGTGGAGGCGCGCGCGATCACGTGCATCGTGCGGCTGCGCGACAGGCCGGTGATGATGTCTTCGGTTATGCCCGAGCCGAAATATTCGTCCGCGCTGTCCCCCGGCCCGCAGCGGAACGGCAGAACCGCCACGGCCGGCCGCGAGGTCCATTCCAGGTAGGGATGATGCAGGATCGGGTCTTCGCCACCATCCATCGGCTCGGCGGCATAAAGATGCACGATACGGTTGATGTTCTTCAGCCGCGGCGTGCCCAGGTCGCGGTAATGCACCGCCACCCTGTTGCCGACCAGTTCGCGCGCGAGGCCGGTGATGACGATCTGCCCCGGGTTCGCCGCCTGGTGGATGCGCGAGGCGATGTTGATGCCGTCCCCCAGCATGTGATCGCCGTCGATCACCACGTCCTCGACATTGATGGCGAAACGCAGCTGCAGATCCGACAGGTTCGTTTGCGGCTGCTCATCATGCATGCCCTGCACCTCGATCGCCCAGTTCAGCGCGCCGACGACACTGGGAAAGGCCATCAGGATCGCATCGCCGGCGAATTCGGCCAGCCTGCCGCCAAAGCGGGCGGCCAGGGGAATAAGGACAGTGCGACGCAATTCTTCCCAGCGCCGGGTGGTGCCGATATCGTCATCCGCCATCAGCCGCGAAAAACCCGCGACATCGGCGAAAACCACGGCGGTCAGATACCGGGACGTCGCACTCTGTTCCTCTTGCAACATAAGCGTGACCTGCCGTTGCCGTGCCGGATACGTGATGGTTTCGTGAACTTTAGCCGATCCGACGCTGAAACGCAGGCGGAATCTGGATATCGGTCGGTGACCGAAGCAAATTTCCCGAATTTGGCCCTTTCGGAGCTGCGCCGGATCCGACCGGTCCGCCCCCCTGCCGCGAAAACCGGCAGGCGCGCACGAACAGGGCAGTTGCGCATGGTGCCGCCGGGCGCCCCGCCCTGGGTGGCATGCTCCCTGTTGCGGCGGCTATTTGGACAGGGCCACGACCGGATCCAGTTTCGAAGCATTGCGCGCCGGAAGATAGCCGAAGACCACGCCGATGAGGTTCGAGCTGGCGAAGGCGGCCAGGATCGTGGCGGGCGAATAGATAAAGCTGAAATCCGGCCGGATCAGCGAAATGGCGGTGCCCGCGCCAAGCGCGATCAGCACGCCGATCACCCCGCCCAGCAGGCAGACCAGCACCGCTTCGATCAGGAACTGGATCAGGATGTCGGCCTGCCGCGCCCCCACCGCCATGCGCACGCCGATCTCGGACACCCGTTCGGACACGGACACCAGCATGATGTTCATCACCCCGATCCCCCCCACGACCAGCGAAATCACGGCGATGGCGGCGATCAGAAAGGTCATGGTCTCGGCCGTGCTGGTGATCGTCTCGCGGATGTCGTCGGTGTTCATGATGTGGAAATCGACGCTGCCGTGACGCCGGGTCAGCATGGTTTGCACGGCGGATTCCGCGACATCGGTTTCCACGTCGTCGCCAACCCGCACCGTGATCGACCTGAGCGATGTGCTGCCGGTGAACCGGGCCTGCACCGTGGTATAGGGCACGTAAAGCTGCAGGTTGCTGGACGATCCGAAGCCGCTGGACTGATCCTCGGCCACGCCGATCACCTTCAGGGGCACGTCGCCCACGATGACCACCTGCCCGATCGGATCCACGTGCAGCGGCGTGAACAGCGCATCGCGCGTGTTCTCGTCGATCACCACGTCCTGCGCATAGTCGCGCACGGCGCGGTCGCCAAAGAACTGGCCCGCGCTCAGCTTGGTGCCCTTGACGTCGAAGTAGCCCGCGCCGACCCCGTTCACCAGCGCGCTGCCCTCCTTGTTGGCGAACCGCGCCACGCCCGATGTCGACACCGTGGGCGTGACGGCGGCCACGTAGGGCAACGCGCCCAGGGCATCGGAATCCGACACGACAAGCGTGGTGATCCGCCCCGAATGCGGATCGCCGAAACCCCTGCCGGAAAAGATCTCAAGCGTATTGGTCCCGAGATTCGAGATGTTGCTGAGCACCGCCTGCCGCGATCCCGCGCCAAGCGCCACGACGCTGACCACCGAGGCGATGCCGATGATGATGCCCAGCATGGTCAGCAGCGTGCGCAACCGGTGCGCGTTCATCGCGCGCAGCGCCATCAGGAAGGCCTCGGTGAACCGGTCCTGCAGGCGGCGCAGGGAATTGCCCGCGGGGCGGGCCCTGGCCTGGGTGTCGGGGGGCACGGCTTCGGCGACGGGCCGGAAATCCGGGTTCGGCCCGTCGCTGACGATACGGCCATCGCGGATCTCGATGATGCGTTGAGCCTGGCGGGCGATGGCCTGGTCGTGGGTGACGATCAGGATCGTACGCCCCTCGGCGTGCAGGTCGCGCAGGATGTTCAGCACGTCCTCGCCGCTGCGGCTGTCCAGCGCGCCGGTGGGTTCGTCCGCCAGGATCACGTCGCCATCGTTCATCAGCGCCCGCGCGATCGACACGCGCTGCTGCTGGCCGCCCGACAGCTGGCCGGGCCGATGGCCCGTGCGTTCGCGCATGCCAAGCCGCTCCAGCAGGGCCTCGGCCCGGTTGCGGCGGTCATCGACGGGCATGCCGGCATAGATCGCCGGCACCTCGACATTGCCTAGCGCCGTCAGCTCGTCCAGCAGGTGATACCGCTGGAAGATAAAGCCGAAATTGTCGCGCCGGACCGTCGCCAGCGCATCCGCGTCCAGTTGCGACACGTCCTGGCCGTACAGCCGGTAGCGGCCCGCGCTGGGGCTGTCGAGGCAGCCGATCAGGTTCATCAGCGTCGACTTGCCCGACCCCGATGCGCCGACGATGGCCACCATCTCTCCGGCGCGGATCGTCAGGTCGACGTCGTTCAGCACCCAGGTCTCGGTCTCGCCCGAGGGATAGACCTTGCCCAGCCCGGCCAGTTCGATGACCGGCGGCGCCAGATCTGCGGGCGTCACGGCCGCACGGGGGCCGGTGGCGGGATCGCTGATCCTCATGGCCGTTACCTCCGGCCCATCGGCGGTCCGCCCATGCCGCCGAAGGCGCCCGATCCGCCGCTGGACGCGCGCGCCGCGGCCTGGCCCAGCACCACCTGCTCGCCCTCGGACAGGCCATCGGTGATCTGGGCGCTGGTGCCGTTGTCCAGCCCGACGCTCACCCGCCGCATCTGGGGCCGGCCATCGGGGTCCAGCACGGTGACAGAGGTATCGCCCCCCTGCCCCGTGACCGCCGAAGACGGCACGATCAGCACATTGTGCGCCTCGCCCGTGACGATATGGACCTCGGCGGTCATGTAGGTCAGCAGGCGGCCGTCGGGGTTGGGCACGTTGAAGGTGCCGACGTAATAGACCGCGTCATCGCTGGACGACGAACTGGAGGAACTGGAGGACGAGCTGAGCGTGGTGTCGTCCACCACGTCTTCGGGCGCGGGTTCGATGGCGGTCAGCTCGGCCTCGTACCGGGTCTGGCGATCGCCCAGGATGGTGAACCAGGCGTCCTGCCCGGGCCGCACGCTGACCACGTCGGCCTCGGCGATATTGGCGCGCACGGTCATGGTGTCCAGTTGCGCGACGATGACGATTGTGGGCGTCGACTGGCTGGCGTTCACCGTCTGGCCCTGCTGGCTGACGATCGAAATGATGGTGCCGTCGATGGGCGACGTGATGCGGGTGTAGCCCAGGTTCGCGCGCGCGGTGCTGACCGAAACCTCGGCCTGCGAAATCTGGGCCTTCAGCGATGCGATCTGCGCCTGCGTCGTGGCGACCTGCATTACGGCCTCGTCGAATTCGGATTCGGCAATGCCCTTGCCGCGCAGGGTCTGCGCCCGGGTCAGCACCTTGTTGTAATAGTCCAGGTCGGCCTGCTTTTCCGCCAGCTGCGCGCGGATGTCCTCCAGCGCGGCCTCGTCGCTTTTCAGGTCGTTTTCCTGGGTGACGGAATCGATCTCGGCCACCACGTCGCCGGCGGTGACGTGATCGCCAAGGGCCACGTTCAGCGTTTCGATCTGCCCCGACACCTGCGCGCCCACCGCGACCCATCGGCTGGGCTTGAGCGTGCCGGTCGCCAGCACCGATGTCTGCACATCCGCCCGGGTGACCGGCGTCGTCAGGAACCGCGCCGCCCCGTCGTCGGCCTGCCCAAAGCGGTACCAGGCGGCAGCGGCAATGACCGCAACGACCAGCAGGCCCCAGACAAGGGACAGGCGGCGCCGCTTGCGCGGCCTGGAAGGAGATTGCGTCGTCATGTGTCGGGACCCGTGGCGTTCTTTGTCTTCGTGTCGCTCCCTGCTGCCCGGGGTCCGGGCGGCGCCAAGCTGTGTCGCCTTGGCAGGGATGCTCTTTAACATCAACGCAAAGCGCGACCTTTTCCGTCGCGGGTCCGGGGCAGAAATCGTTCGCACGCTTGCAGATAGCGGTATCGGGGCCGATCCGCCGGGGATGTCCGGACGCCGTTTTGCAGGGCTGCACCCGGCCATCGCCCAAGCAATCGGCCGGGTATGGGCCGTCAGGCGGTCAGGCCGCCTTGCCCAGGTCGGTAACCAGCGCCGGCCAGCGATGCGCCCAGGGGCGCGCGGCCTCGAAGGCGGCCGAGGCGGTCATCACCAGGGCGTCGTCAAGGTGGCGGCCGACGATCTGCAGGCCCACGGGCAGGCCCGCCGATGTCCAGCCGCAGGGGATCGACGCCGCCGGCTGGCCGGTCTGGTTGAAGGGCCAGGTCGAGGGCAACCCCGCCCTGGGGTCTTCGATCGGCTTGCCGTTGATCTCGGTCGGGCCGAAGGCGTTGACGTCGAAGGCCGGGGTGGCGACGGTCGGGCACAGGAACAGGTCGTAGTTCGACATGAACCGCCAGATCCGGTTGACCACGTCCTGCCGTCCCTTCGCGGCGTCCGAGAAGAATTCGGCCGTGTATTCCGTTTCCAGCGCAGCCTTGAGATGGGGCATGTAGATCCCGCTTTTGCGCATCAACTCGCGCATGCCGACAAGGTCGCTGTCGCGCAGGATGATCTTCCAGTGCAGGTCCAGCACGTCCAGCAGGTGGGGCGCGTCCTCGACCACCTCGCAGCCGAATTCGTCGGCAAAGACCTGTGCGGCGGCGGCGGTCAGGGCGCGGACCTCGGTGTCGACCATGCAGCCGCCGAAATCGGGGGTATAGGCGATTTTCTTGCCCCGGAAGTCGCGTTTGATGACCTCGAACCAGTCGAAATCGGGCGCGGGCAGCGAATGGCGGTCGCGCATGTCCGGGCCGGCGGTGACCGACAGCAACAGGGCGCTGTCCTCGACCGTGCGGGTCATCGGGCCGATATGTTCGGTGGTTTCCCAGGACGACACGCCCGGCAGGCGATGATCGCGGCAACCGGGGTACAGCGGCAGCCGTCCAAAGGACGCCTTCATCCCGAACAGCCCGGTGAAGGCGGACGGCCCGCGCACCGATCCGCCCCCGTCGCTGCCCAGCGTCAGCGATCCCATGCCCGCCGCCACCGACGCGGCGCTGCCGGCACTGGATCCGCCGGGCGTCCTGGTGATGTCCCAGGGGTTGCAGGTGGTTTCGGCCACCAGGTTGTGGCTGACCCCGCCATAGCCCAATTCGGCCACGTTGGTCTTGCCCAGCATGACGGCGCCGGCGGCCTTGACCCGTTCGACGACGATGTCGTCCTCGTCGGGGATGTAATGCTCGTAGGCCTTCGACCCCAGCATGGTGCGCACGCCCTTGGTGCAGATCAGGTCCTTGATCGACACCGGCACGCCGTGCAGCGGACCCAGGTCGTCCCCGCGCATCACCGCCGCCTCGGCGTCCCGGGCCTGGGCGCGGGCGCTGTCTTCGGTCAGGGTGCAGAAGGCATGCAGGATGGGCTCCAGCGCATGGATCCGGTCCATCACCGCGTCGATCACCTCGACCGGAGACAATTTCTTGGCGCGGATCATGCGCGCCTGTTCGGCGCCGCTCATGCTGCAGATATCGGATGTGGTCTTGGCCATTGGTCAGGCTCCCTGGAAACGGCGGGTACGGGCGGCGCGGCGCAATGTCCGCGGCGACATGGGCTTGCCGGGGCGGTCACCGATGGCCGAGGCCGACAGGATCGCGATTCCGGGGCCAAATGACAGGGCCCAGCATATGTTGACGCCCGATATCTGCCTCGCGCGGGCCTCCGTGCCCAATCCGCGTCCTGCGGCAGCACGCCGAAGCACGGGATCAAGCCAGAGAGCGCATGCGGCAGCGATCAGCCCGCGGCGCTGCCCGCCCGCGCGGCGATGGCGGCGGGGTGTTCGGGACGTGCCAGGCCAAAGCTGTCGCGCAGGGTCGTGCCTTCGTATTCCTCGCGGAACAGCCCCCGGCGCTGCAGTTCGGGCACCACCAGCCGGCAAAAGCTCTCCAACCCGTCCGGCATCCCGGCGGGGCTGAGCGAGAACCCGTCGGCGGCCCGCGTCTGGAACGCTTCTTCCATGTAATCGGCCACCGTCCGGGGCGATCCCACGACAGCGAAATGCGCCGCGCCGCCATTGGCCATGCGGTCATGCATCTGGCGGATGGTCAGCCCCTCTTCGCGGGCGATGCGGGCATAGATGTAATATTGCGTCAGGTGCACGACTTCGGGATCCTCGAACGCGGGGATCTTGTCGTCGACATCCAGCCCGTCCAGGTTCGCCCCCGGCAACGCGGTGGCCACGACCGCCTTGATCAGCGCCGGGTGGGCCAGGGAATTGAGGTAGTCCGCCTTCTGCCGCGCGATCTCGTCCGTCTCGGCCACGCAGTAATAAAGCCCCGGCATCATCTTCAGCTGGTCGGGCGTGCGCCCGAACTTCGCCATCCGCCCCTTGATGTCGGCATAAAGCTTGCGGGCGCCTTCGAACGTCGGCTCGCCCGAATAAACGGCATCGGCCGTGGCCGCGGCCAGTTCGCGCCCCGGTTCCGACGATCCGGCCTGGAACAGCATCGGGTAGCCCTGCGGCGGGCGGCTCTGGTTCAGGGGGCCGCGCACCTGGAAATGGTCGCCCACGTGGTTCAGCTCGTGCAGCTTGGCGGGGTCGTAGAACAGCCCTTCCTCGCGGTCGAGCACCAGCGCGTCATCCTCGAAACTGTCGAAAAGCCCCTTTACCACGTCCAGGAATTCATGCGCCCGGGCATAGCGTTGGGCATGCGACGGCAGGTCGGCGAGCCCGAAGTTCGCGGCTTCGGACGGTGCATAGGACGTCACCACGTTCCACCCCGCCCGGCCCCCGCTGAGCATGTCGAGCGAGCCCAGCAGGCGGGCCAGCGTGTAGGGGTTGGAATAGGTGGTCGAGGCGGTCGCCACGAGACCGATGCGCGAGGTCACCGCCGCCATGGCGGACAGGATCGTGAAGGGTTCGAACTTGACGTTGTAGCGCCCCGTCCGGCTCAGCGTTTCGGGATCGCGGGCGTCGACCTGGTTCATGTCGGGCAGGAAGATCCCGTCAAGCTTGCCGGCCTCGGCCACCCGCGCGATGTGCAGCGCCGAGGCGAGGTTCTGCGAGGCATTGTGCATGGCCCCCGGATGGCGCCAGGAGGACGTATGGCTGCCGTAACCGGTGCCGACGGCGACAAGCTTGATCTGATCAGTGCGGGACATGGGTGTTTTCCGTGATTGTCTGTGGTTTCGCTCAGCGGCTGGCCAGCGCGCCGTCTTCGGGCCGCCACCAGGCGGTGACCGTGTCACCGGGGGCGAAGCTGCGTTCGCCCGACCGGTTGGGAACCAGCGCGCGCAGCGCCTGGCCGCCGCAGGTCAGGTCCACCGCCACTTCGGACCCGCGGTAGATGACGCCGGTCACCTCGACCGGCAAGGCGATCGCGCCGTCGGGGGCCGCAGCGTCCAGGCGCAGCCGTTCGGGGCGCAACACCAGCATCGCCGGATCCGGGGATCCGGGCGGCAGGGGCACGCGGACGCCACCGGCGATGACGCCTTCGCCGGGGCCGGTGCGGTCGACTTCCAACAGGTTGGATTCGCCCAGGAAATTCGCCACGAAGGCGGTCGCGGGCCGGTCGTAGAGGCCAGAGGGCGTGTCGATCTGTTCGATCTTGCCGCCCCGCATGACGACGACCCGGTCGGACATGCGCAGCGCCTCGTCCTGATCATGGGTGACAAAGATCGCCGCCGCGCCGCTGTCGCGCTGAATGCGCACGATCTCGGCCTGCATCTCGTCGCGCAGGTTCTTGTCAAGCGCGCCCAGCGGTTCGTCCATCAGCAGAAGCCGGGGCCGGAAGACCAGCGCGCGGGCCAGCGCGACCCGCTGCTGTTGCCCACCCGACAGCTGCGCGGGATAGCGCGCGCCAAAGCCGCCCAGGCGGACCAGGTCCAGCGCCTCGTCCACCGCTTTTGCCCGCGCCTTGCCCCGGATTCCGCGCATGCGCATCGGGTAGCCGACGTTTTCCGCCACGCTCATGTGGGGGAACAGCGCGTAGCTTTGGAACACCATGCCGAAGCCCCGACGCGAAGCCGGGGTGGCGGTGATCGAAGCCCCCTCCAGCAGGATATCGCCCGAGGATGGCGTTTCGAACCCCGCGACCATCATCAGCGTCGTGGTCTTGCCGCAGCCCGAAGGCCCCAGCAGGGTAACGAATTCACCCGCCCGCAGCGACAGGTCGATCCCCGCGACGGCCCTGGCCTCGCCATAGTGCTTTTGCAGGGAGCTGAGCGTAAGCAAAGCGGTGGTCATCGACAGGCCGGTTTGCGGGGTTCAAGGACCTGGCGTTCCAGCAGGGCGCACAGCCCCTGGGCGGCCAGCGTCGCGGTGGCGCCGGCTGGGTCCAGCAGGGGATTGACCTCGACGATGTCGATGCCGGCGACCTTGGGGTGCTGGCCCAGCAGGCGCATGACCTCAAGGAATTCCCACGCCGTCAGGCCGCCGAAATTGGTGAACCCGGTGCCGGGGGAAAACGCGCGCAGGATCACGTCGACGTCGATGGTCAGGTAGACCGCGTCGGTGCCGTTGCTTGCCACATCAAGCGCGCGGGCGACCTGTGCGGCCAGCGTGCTGTCGCGGATGTCCTTCATGGTGATGAAGGTGCAGCCCTGCTCAACTCCGAACGCCCATTCCTCGGGCCAGCAGACGTCCAGCAGGCCCAGCCAGGCCATGTTCTGGGGATCGAATTCGTCCAGTTCGGCCACCCGACGGGCGTTGGAACCGTGCCAGTGGTGGCCGTGGTTGGGGTTATGATCCTGCAGGTCCAGATGTGCGTCGACCTGGACATAACCCAGCTTGCCGCCGCGTGCCCGGGCCACCCCTTCGATCATCGGGAAACTGACGTAGTGGTCGCCGCCAAAGCACAACGGGATGCCGCCGCGTTTCGCGATGTCATAGGTCATCTCGGAGATCGAGGCGCGGGTGCGGTCCAGCTGCGGATTGTAGATGGCGATGTCGCCCACGTCGCCAAAGCCCGCGCCGTCCTTCAGCCGCATCACCGAGCCGTCCATGATGTCGACGACCTCGCCCTCGGGCGGTTCGCTCCACCGCCAGTGGATGCCGTGGCTGGCCTTGCGGATCGCCTCGGGCGCATATTCCGGCCCCGGGCCGCTGCCGGTCCAGCCGCAGGGCGCGCCTGTGGCCACGATCATGCCCGGCGTGATGTCGTCCAGCGAAATGCGCGGCCAGTGCAGGAACGTCGGTCCCGAAGGTCGGCTTGAAGTCATGGGTCTTGGTCCTTTGTCCGGCATTTGGTCAGTGTCGCGCCCGCCCGAAGCGCCGGGCGGCGCGGGCGCGGATCATTTCCGCGAGGATCAGGCAGGCGACCGTCAGGACGATCAGCATGCTGGCCACGGCGGCGATGGTGGGGTTGGTCTCGAACCTCAGGCCCTTCCAGAACTGGATCGGCAGGGTGACCCGGTCGGTCGCGACCATGAAGAGCGAGACGATGAATTCGTTGAACGAGGCAAGGAAGGCCAGCAAGGCGCCCGACAGAACGCCGGGCCGGATCAGCGGCAGCGTCACCGTCCAGAAGGTCACGAACCGGCCGGCGCCAAGGCTGGCGGCGGCCTGTTCCAGCCGCGCGTCGAACTGGGCGAGCGAGGCCATGATGACCACCACAACGAAGGGCAGCGCCAGCATGGCATGCGCGATCACAAGTCCCGTGGTGGTGCCGGTCAGCCCCAGCGGCGCGAAGGCGAAATAGACGGCGATGGCGATGATGATCAGCGGCAGCACCAGCGGCGCCACGAACAGCGCGCGGATGATCCCCTGCCCGCCAAAGCCGGCCTTGGTCATGCCCATGGCTGCCGGAATGCCCAGCACCAGCGCCAGCAGCGTCGACAGGATCCCGATTTCGGCGGAATAGATCGTCGCCCCCGTCCATTCCGGGACCGCGAAATAGGCCTGGTACCATTGCCAGGACCAGCTTTGCGGCGGGAAGGTCATGTAGCGCGTGCCCGACAGCGAGATCGGGAACACCACCAGGATCGGGGCGACCATGGCGATCAGGACCAGCACCGCGCCCAGCTTCGCAAGCCACCCACCCAAGGCATAGGCCGCATCGGGCAGCCGCCCGCCGGGCGCGCGGGGAAAGGCGTTGCGGTCGTTCATGACTGCCCCATCATCGTGCGCGATACCCGGCCCACCCGTTGCGCCACGGCCAGCGACACCGCCACGGCCAGCAAAAGCAGCGTCGACAGCGCCGTCGCGGTGCCCCAGTCCAGCTGGCGTCTGCCTTGCGTTTCGATCACCTGGGCGATCATCGTGGTTTCCGGGCTGCCCAGTGCGGCGGGCGTCACGTACATGCCGACGGCCAGCACATAGGTCAGCAGCGCACCGGCGATGAAGCCCGGCAGGGTCAGCGGAACAAACACATCGCGGAAGGCCGCGAAGGGCGACGCGCCAAGGCTGAGCGCGGCCAGCACCAGCCGCCGGTCCACCGCCCGCATGGCGGCGTAAAGCGGCAGCACCATCATCGGCATCAGGATATGGGTCGTGCCGATCACCACGGCGGTCTCGTTGAACAAAAGGCTCAGCGGGCGGTCGATCAGGCCGATGTCCATCAGCAACGTGTTCAGCGGGCCGCGACGGCCCAGGATGATCGTCCAGGAAAACGTGCGCACCAGGTCGCTTGTCCAAAGCGGCAGCATCACCGCCCCCAGCATCACCGCCGCCCACCGCCCCCGGGCGCGGGCCATGCCATAGGCCAGCAGGTAGCCCAGCACGGCGGTGACCACCGTCACCTCCAGCGCGATGCGAAAGGTGTTCAGGAAGACCTTGACCGTCGATGGCGCGCGCAGCACCTCGGCGTAGTTCTTCAGCGTCAGATCCGGGTCGAACAGGCTGCGCCCCACGATGCCCAGGATCGGCAGGGCGAAGGCCAGCACAAGGAAGATGGCGGCCGGCAGCACCAGCCGAAGGCCCCGGTCGGCAAGGAACGCGAACGCCCCCCGCCCGCCGGATGATCTGTCGGATCTGCTGTCGCCCGCCACGGTCATCCTACAGGATCCATTCGGCCCAGCGGTCATAGACCTTTTCCAGGTTGGTCTTGCCCGTCGCCGTGTCCAGGTCGCCCCACCAGCCGACGTTGACCTCGAACATCCGGGACTTGAGGTCGGGGTTCGACAGCGACACGGCGCGCTGTTGGGGCGTCAGCAGGTCATTGGCCGCAGGCGTCACCGCGCCGACCGCATAGAGCGAGCTGAAATGAGCCTGCACCTCGGGGCGCATGGTGAATTCGATGAACCTGTTGGCCAGCGCGGCATTCGGCGCGCCCTTGGGGATCACCCAGGCGTCGTAGTACAGCATGCCCTGGTCAAAGCTCATGCCCACCGGCAGGCCGTCCTTGACGGCGCTGGCGTAATTGCCGTTGCCGATGGTGGCCAGCGACAGTTCGCCCTGCATCATCAGCTGCATGCCGTCGGCGGTCCAGCCCAGCCATGTCTGGATCTCGTCCCGGAAGTCGGTCAGCACGCCAAAGGCCTGGTCGATGTTCATCGGGTAGATGTCCGCCGGCGCGACGCCGGTCGCCAGCAGCGGGATTTCCAGCGGGGGCGGTTCGAAATCCATCGAGAACAGGCCGCGCGGGCCGGTGAACTTGGTCGTGTCCCAGAAATCGCCCCAGGTCTTGGGCTGCGGGCCGCTTGCGGGGAAATCCAGCGTGGACCAGCCCAGGCAGGTCGACCAGTAATAGATGCCGCAGGCGAATTCGCTGCGCACGAAGGGATCGACCCCGTTCACGATGGACTGGTCCATCGACGCATAGTCGATCGGTTGCAGAAGCCCCTTGCTGGCCACCGTCGCGGCCCCGACCAGCGAGTTGTTGGCCAGGTCCCATTCGACATTGCCGGAGGTCACCTGCGCCTCGAGCAGCGCCAGTTCCGGCGATTGCGAAGCCAGGACGACATCGATGCCGGTTTCTTGCATGAACGGCTGGAAATGCGCCACGCGCTGCGCGTCGCCGAATTCCCCGCCCCAGGACGCGACGACCAGCCGGCCGTTTTCCTGCGCCTGCGCCGCGCCCCAGTCCAGGCCAGGCACGCTCATTCCCACGACGCGGATCGTCGCCTCGGCCACCATGGGCGAAATGCCAAGCGCCGCGGCGCGTTTCAGAAAGGCGCGCCGTCCCAGCTTGCGCCTGTCAAGGTCGTCGGCAAGGCGCCTGTAGTCATCCAGTCTGTTTTTCATGAGATCTGTCCATTCGGTTCTGAAGTCTTCACATTCCCCGGATCGGCGCCGTGCGGGCGGCGCCGAAACTTCCTATCCCCCGGCGCCGCCTGCCCCGGGTGTCACATCAATGGCCGGGCCCAGAACGCGGCCCACCCTGGCCACGGCCCGGCGCAGCACCTCGGCGATCCGCGCGCGCTCCGCCTCGTCCACGTGCAACCGCGAGAAGACGGTGTAGACACACAGACGCTCGCCGGTCTCGACGCCCTCGAAGGCCACGGCCACGCCGCTGATCCCGTCGCCGGAGGTCGTGATCGACGCCTCCCACCCTGTCTCGCGGATCCGTCTGATCCGTTCCATCAGCTCGTCGAGGCTTTGCGGCGGCTCTTCGAAGTGGCCGGCGGCCTGCGGCGTCCACAGATCGCGGATCAGCGCATCGCTTTCCCAGGCCATCAGCGCCCGCCCGGTCCCCGCGCTGAACAGTGGCAGGCTGTCGCCCGGCGGCAGCACGACGCGCAGCGGCGCCGACCCGACGCAGGCGCGGATTTCCAGAACCTCGTCGCCGTTGCGCTGCACCAGCCCGGTCGTATGCCCGACCTCGCGCGAAAAGACGGCCATCGCCTGTTCGGCCCGGTCGGCCAGCAATTGCCCCGCCCCGCAGCGCCGCGCGGCCTCGGCGATCACCAGCCCGGGGCGATGACGCTGGGTTGCCGGATCGCGTTCGATCAGCCCGTAGGACCGCATCTGCGACAGCACCCGCGACATGGTCGACCGCGGCAGGTTGATGGCCTGCGACAGCTCCATCACGCCCATGCCGTCTTCGCTTTGCGCCAACTGCTTCAGCACCGCCGCGACCTGTTCAACGACTGCCATCGCGTCCCACACCTGCAATATCATCCCACATAGTGGGAATACGTCCCGGTAATCGGGCCAGGTCAAGCGAGTCGCCGCCACCGCAAAAGGAAAATCCGACGCCGTCCGGGACACCGCCGCTTTTTCAGTCGCTCGCGCTGCATGGTCGGGCCCGCCACGTCCCACGCCAATCCGCCCATCCGATTGACAGGCCCTGTGCCAGCGTCCCTAACTGCGCCCCATGCCCAACCCGCGCGAAGACATAGCCGCCTGGATCGCGAGCGAGATCGACCGCCTGTCGCCCGGCGACAGGCTGCCCACCATGCGCGAGATGATGCGCCGTTTCGGCACTGCCCAGCGGGTGATCGAGGCGGCGCTTGCCCCCCATCTGGCTGCCGGGCGGCTGACGTCGCGGCGCGGGCTGGGCATCGTCGTCACCGAACCGCCCCGCCCCGAAGATCTGTGGGAGGCGGACGTGCTGGTGCTGTACCGGCTGTCGACCAGCCGCCTGGCCCGCAACCTGCTGATGGAACTGGAACACCGCATCAAGAAGCAAGGATACCGGATCCTGATCCTGGGCTTTTCCGACGAGGACCAGGCGCTGTCGATCCTGTCGCGGCTGGGCCGGTTCCGGGTCTGCCTGGTGCAGGTGCATTTCGAACTGATCACCCTGCCGTTCCTGGCGGAACTGTCCAACCACGCCGACCAGGTGGTGGTCGACGGCATTTCGACCACGGGCGTCGGGGTGGATGCCATCGGCACCAACTGGCGCGAGGCGCTGGGTGTCGCCATGCGCCACCTGCGCGACGCCGGGCACGACCGCATCGCCTTCCTGACCTCGGACCACCCGGCGCGGCCCATCGCCATGGCCCGGCGCGAATACCAGCGCCATGGCGAACACATGCCGGGCGGCGGCTGGCTGATCGCGCTGGACGCGCTGCCCGGCGATTACACCGCCCGCGACATGATCGCCGCGCTGTCGGCCTGGCAGGCCGACGACGGCAGCCTGCCGTTCACCGCGCTGATCACCTGGGGCGTGGTCGACGGACACCTGGTCGACCGCGCCTTCGCGGCGCTGCGGCTGGTGCCGGGGGCCGACATTTCGGTGGTGATCCTGGGCAGCGTCGATTTCCAGTCCGAACACCTCGACCGGTTCGATGTCGTGGGCAATTCGAACACCGAAAAGATCGACACGTTCGAACGGGTCGTCCTGTCGCGGCTGCAACCCGAAGGGCCGGATCCCGTCACCCATTACCTGCCCATCCGCCATCTTGCGCAAGGCAGCGTGGTGACCCTGAAAGGGTGAGTATAACCCGCGTTCTCAGGTTAATTATACTCACATACGATGCTCCCGAATCGCCTGTTCAGGAGCTGGAATGCCCGCACCCAAGACCGATCCGACGCCTCCTTCATCCCCGGACGTGCCCGCCGGCACCATCGGCGTCGCCATCATCGGCGCAGGCGAACGCGGCATCTACTACGTCGGCAGCCGCATGGCCGAACTGGCCGGCGAAACCGGGTTTCGCATCGTGTCCGTCTTCGACCGCCTGCCCGACCGCGCCGCCCTGGCCGCCGCCCATCTGGACGGGCTTTATGCCGCGCGGGGGCTGTCGCACCGGGTGCGCGTGGCGCGGGATCTGGTATCCGCCGTGACCGACCCGTCGGTGCAGCTGGTGCTGGTCACCACCCATACCAACGCCCACCTGGCCCCGGTCCGGGCGGCCGTCGCGGCCGGAAAGCGGGTTTACCTGGACAAGCCGATTTCGGTCAGCCTGGCCGATGCCAATGCCATCGTCGCCGCCGAGGCGCAGGGCGATCAGCCGATCATGATGGGCTTTACCCGCCGCTACGAACGCCCCTGGATCCAGGCCGTCGGCCTGTCGCGGACCGGGGCCACCGGCACGCCGCACATGGTGCTTTTGCGGTCCGTCATTCCCTATACGCGCTACCTGCAGCTGTGGCACCGCACCAACGCGGCGTCGGGCGGGGCGATCAACGACAAGGGATCGCACCATTTCGACGTGCTGAACTGGGTCGCCGGATCGGACGCCGTGGCCGTCACCGCCATGGGCGGGCGGTCATCGATCTTTGCCCCCGACCCGACCGCACCGGCGCGCTGTTCGGACTGCGACCGCAACTGCCCCTACCGCCGGCACGAAACGCTGATCGACGTGGCCGAAGGCGTGGGCCGGGTGCCCAACGACAGCTGGCTGCAGGCCACCGACCCGGCCGATCGAAACGACAATTGCGTCTACCTGCCGGGATCGGACATCGACGACCACGCCATCGTCACGGTGCGCTACGAAAGCGGCCTTGTCGCCTGCCTGTTCTTCACCATCTTCGGCCCCTATTGCGAAGACCAGGAAACGCTGGAGATCATCGGCGAGACCGGCCGCCTGCGGATGGAACGCCATTCGGGGCAGATCGACCTGGTGTCCGCCCATGGCGCGACACACGAGGTGATCGCCGCCGGCGGCGACGACCGCGACAGCTCGCATTTCGGGGCCGACCTGGAACTGGTGCGCACCATGCGCCGCTTCGTCGCCGGGGAACAGCCGCCCGCCGGTGTACAGGACGGGCTGGCCTCGCTGCGGCTGGTGGAGGCGGCGCGCAAGTCCATGGCGGCGCAGGGCCGCCCGGTCGATCCGCGCACGCAGGAGATCCTATGACCGCGAAACTTCCCCCGGACATGTCGCCCCTGGCCACCCGGCTGGGTGTGCAGCCCCTTTACGGCGATATCCACAACCATTGCGACCTGTCCTATGGCCACGGCCGCTTTGCCGACGCGCTGGCGCGGGCGGCGCTGCAACTGGATTTCCTGTCGATCACCGGCCACGCCCATTGGCCCGACATGCCGGTGGATGTGCCCGAGGTGGCCCATATCGTCGATTTCCACGTCAAGGGCTTCGCCAGGCTTCGCGACGGGTGGAACGCCCATTACGACGCGCTGGCCGCCGCCGACGGGCCGGGGTTCACGGTGTTCCCGGGGTACGAGATCCATTCCTGCGAACATGGCGATTACACCATCGTCTACCGCGATCTGAACGGCGCGCCGCTTTGCCTGGCCGACAGCCCGTCCGAGCTGAAGGCGATGCTGGACGCGCTGATGCCGGGCCGGGCGTTCGCCTTCCCGCATCACATCGGCTACCGGCAGGGCGCGCGGGGCATCAACTGGGACACGTTCGATCCCGCGTTGTCGCCCTTTGTCGAGATGAATTCGATGCACGGCACGGCCGAAACATCGCAAAGCGCGCGCGGCTACCTGCATTCCATGGGGCCGGTCGACGGCCATTCGACCATGGAAAGGGGGCTGACGCTGGGCCATGTCTTTGGCATCGTCGGCAACACCGACCACCACAGCGCCTTTCCCGGATCCTACGGGCACGGGCGGATGTGCGTCTATGCGCCCTCGGCCGCGCGCAAAGCGCTGTGGGACGCGATGATGGCCCGGTCCACCAACGCGCTGACCGGGGCCAACATTCACCTGCTGACCGCCATCGGCGACGTGATCCAGGGCGGCATCGTTCCGCCCGCTGCACAGGCCACGCTGGATGTCGAAGCCATCGCCGGCGGCGCCATCGACACCATCGACGTGATCCGCAACGGACGACTGGCGCACCGGATCTCTCCGGCGCTGACCCCCGCGCCGCTGACCGACAGCGGCGAAACCATCCTTTTCCTGGAAATGGGTTGGGGCGCGCGGGGGACATCGCACCGATGGGACGGCGGGATCACCGTCGACGGCGGCGAGATCACCGCGCTGGAACCGCGCTTTCGCGGCAGCGAGGTCGTCTCGCCCCTGGAAGGCACCGACAGCGGTTTTGCCCTGCCCCGTGCCACGCTGGACAACGGCACCGCGCGCTTTTCCGTCACGGCCGAGGCCAATCCGAACAATTCCACCCCCACGACCCAGGGCATCGCCCTGCGCCTGCGGCTGCAGGACAGCGCCACGATCCGCGCGACGCTGTGCGGGCAGGACATCGTCATCCCCGCCGCCCGCCTGCGCGAGGGGTCGTTCACCGGCAACCTCGGGCCCATCGACAGCCCGGCCTACCTTTTCCATCCCCTGCCCCGGCCCGCCGACTGGCAATGGCACGGGCGGATCCCGCTGGGCGAACTGGCCCGCGGAGACAGTATTTACGTCCGCCTGCGCCAGGCGGACGGGCAGATGGCCTGGGCCTCGCCCCTCTACTGCCGCGATGGCGCAGAGCGACTGAAACAACAGGGAATCCAGACATGATCATCAAGACCGCCCTGGCTGCGGGTTTCGCAGCCGTCGCGCTCTCGGCCTCGGGGCTGGGGGCGACAGAACTGAACATCGTGCACGGCGCGGTCGGCAAGGACCAGGAGGTGTTGCGCGCCGCCCTGGACCGGTACGAGGCCGAGACCGGCAACACCGTCAACATCGTGTCGATGCCCGAACGCACCACCGACCAGTTCGCCCAGTTCAAGCTGTGGCTGTCGGCGGGATCCTCGGACATCGACGTCTATCGGCTGGACGTGATCTGGGCGCCGCAGCTGGCGGACCATTTCATCGACCTGACCGACGCCACCGCCGACATCATCGACCAGTTCGTGCCCGCCGCCGTGGCAAGCCAGACGGTCGATGGCAAGCTGGTGGCGCTGCCGATGTTCCTGGGCGCGCCGGCGCTGTATTACCGCGCCGACCTGCTGGAGACATACGGAAAGGCGGTCCCGACCACCTGGACCGAAATGACCGAGACCGCGCGGCAGATCATGGACGCCGAACGCGAGGCCGGCAATTCCGAGATGTGGGGCTATGTGTTCCAGGGCGCCGCTTACGAAGGGCTGACCTGCAACGCGATGGAATGGATCGCCTCGAACGGCGGCGGCCACGTGGTCGAACCGGACGGCGCGATTTCCGTCATGAACGACAAGGCGGTCGAGGCGCTGGAGTTGGCGGCAAGCTGGCCCGGCACGATCTCGCCCCCGGGCGTTCTGAACTATGCCGAGGAAGACGCCCGCGGCGTGTTCCAGTCCGGCAACGCGGTATTCATGCGCAACTGGAACTATGCCTATGCGCTGGTCACCGGCGACGACAGCCCGATCAAGGACGTGGTCGATGTCACCACCCTGCCCGCCGGCGACAGCGGCGACGGCGCGTCGATCCTGGGCGGGTCGCACCTGGGCGTGGCGAAATATTCGAAACATCAGGACGAGGCGATCGAACTGGTCCGCTTTCTGAACAACGAAGAAAGCCAGCGCGCGCGGGCCATCCAAAGCTCGCGTCCGCCCACGCTCAAGGCGCTTTACGAGGATCCCGAGATCGCCGAGACGCAGCCGTTCATCCCGCTGTGGAAACCGGTGATCGACAACGCCATCGTGCGTCCCGCCGCCCCCACCAAGACCGACTACAACGAGGTCTCGTCCGAGGTGTGGACCGCCGCGCATGACGTCATGGCCGGCCAGATGGACGCCCAGTCCGCCATCGGGCGCCTGAATGCCAAGCTGAGCCGCCTCAAGGGCAGCAACTGGTGATCACCGCCCCCGCCGCGCCCTGCGGGGCGCGGTGTATCCGTCAATGGAACCGGACCCGATCATGACCCAGAAGACCGGCCTGACAGGACAGCGCACCCGCGCGGCATGGATGTTCATCGCGCCGATGCTGATCGTGCTCGCCGCCGTGGCGCTTTACCCGCTGGCGCGCACGATCTGGTTCGGCTTCACCGATGCCTCGCTGAACGACATCGACAGCGCTGAATGGGTGGGGATCCGCAACTACCTGGAATGGCTGGACTACGGCAACGGCCAGGGCGAATGGCTGGGCCTGCTGGCCGACGACCGCTGGTGGCGGTCGGTTTGGAACACGCTGAAATTCGCCTTTGTCTCGGTCTTCTTCGAAACCCTTTTCGGGCTGATCGTCGCCCTGGTGCTGAACGCGCAATTCCCGGGTCGCGCCATAGTCCGCACCGCCGTTCTGGTGCCCTGGGCGATCCCGACGGTGGTGTCCGCCAAGCTGTGGGGCTGGATGCTGCATGACCAGTTCGGGATCATCAACGACATGCTGATGAAGGTCGGCATCCTCTCGGCCCCCATCGCGTGGACCGCGTCGCCCGACACCGCCATGACCGCCGTCATGATGGTCGACATCTGGAAGACCACGCCGTTCATGGCCCTGCTGATCCTGGCCGGCCTGCAGATGATCCCCGGCGACATCTACGAGGCCGCCAGGCTGGACGGCATCAACCCGGTGCGCGTCTTTCGCCGCGTGACCCTGCCGCTGGTGATGCCCGCGCTTCTGGTCGGCGTCGTCTTCCGGGCGCTGGATGCGCTTCGGGTCTTCGACATCGTCTACGTGCTGACACCGAACACCGACGCCACCCGCACCATGTCGCTTTATGCGCGCGAAAACCTCTTTGATTACGACAAGTTCGCCTATGGCTCGGCCGCCTCGACCCTGCTGTTCCTCGTCGTGGCGCTGATCACCATCACCTTCATATACGCCACCCGCATGGACCTTGAAGGCAAGGAAGACCGCTGAGCATGGCCATCATCAAACGCATCGGCTTCTGGGCGCTGGTCACCGTGATCGTGGCGCAGGCGGTCTTTCCCTTCTACTACGCCATCCTGACCTCGTTCGAGAGCGGGCAGGACCTGTTCGACATCAACTACCTGCCCAAGGTCATCGACTTCGTGAACTACCGCATGGCCTTCGAAAACGGGGTCTTCGGGCGGCAGATCCTGAATTCGGTCTTCGTGGCCGCCGTGGTCGTGGCGCTGTCGCTGGTCCTGGCCGTCACCGCGTCCTTCGCGCTGGCGCGGATCCCGTTCCGGGGGCGGGGCAAGATCCTGCTGCTGATCCTGTCGGTGTCGATGTTCCCGCAAATCGCGGTGCTGTCGGGTCTTTTCGCCATGGTGCGCGCCATGGGGCTGTTCAATTCGCTGTGGAGCCTGGTCTTTTCCTACATGATCTTCACCCTGCCCTTCACGGTCTGGGTGCTGACCACCTTCATGCGCAAGCTGCCGGTCGAGATCGAGGAGGCGGCGATCATGGACGGGGCGAAACCGCTGACCATCATCCGCCGGGTTTTCCTGCCGCTGCTGTGGCCCGCGATGGTCACCACCGGGCTGCTGGCCTTCATCCACGCCTGGAACGAATTCCTGTTCGCGCTGACCTTCCTGTCGACCGATACCCAGCGCACCGTTCCCGTCGCCATCGCCCTGATCTCGGGCGCCAGCGAATTCGAAATTCCCTGGGGCAGCATCATGGCCGCGTCGGTCATCGTCACCCTGCCGCTCGTCGCGCTGGTCCTGGTCTTCCAGCGCAAGATCATCTCGGGCCTGACCGCCGGCGCAGTGAAAGGATAGCACATGGCAACCGTCGAACTGACCCATGTCTGCAAGCGTTTCGGCACGCACCAGGTGATCAGCGATGTCACCCTGTCGCTGGAGCAGGGCGAATTCGTCGTTTTCGTCGGCCCATCGGGCTGCGGCAAGTCCACCCTGCTGCGCATGATCGCCGGGCTTGAGGAGATCACGTCCGGGCACCTGCGCATCGGCGGCGCGGACATGACCGAACGGCTGCCCGCCGACCGGGGCGTGGCGATGGTCTTTCAATCCTACGCGCTTTATCCGCACATGAGTGTCTACCAGAACATGGCCTTCGGCCTGGAACAGGCCAGGCTGAAGAAGACCGCGATCCGGGACCGGGTACTTGGGGCCGCGCGGATGCTGCAGATCGAGGAGCTGCTTGAGCGCAAGCCAAGGGCCCTGTCCGGCGGGCAGCGCCAGAGGGTCGCCATCGGCCGCGCCATCACCCGCGATCCCCGCGTCTTCCTGTTCGACGAACCGCTGTCGAACCTCGACGCCGCCTTGCGCGGCGAAACGCGGGTGGAAATCGCCCGGCTGCATGCGCGCCTGGCCGACACCACGATGATCTACGTCACCCACGACCAGGTCGAGGCGATGACCCTTGCCGACCGCATCGTCGTGCTGAACGGCGGCCATGTGGAACAGGTCGGCGCACCGCTGGAATTGTACGACCGCCCCGCGTCGAAATTCGTGGCGGGCTTCATTGGCAGCCCCCGGATGAACTTCCTGACCGGCGACATCGCGGCGCGGCACGGCGCCGAAACCTGCGGCATCCGCCCCGAGGACCTGGCCATCGCCGACACCGGCGACTGGCCCGGCCGCGTCCTGCTGACCGAAGCGCTGGGGGCCGACACCTACGTGCACGTGGAAACCGACCTGTCGTCCGAACCGCTGATCGCGCGGGCACCGGGGCGCAGCGGCTTCCGGGCGGGCCAGTCCGTCGGGCTGACCCCCGATCCCGAACGTTTCCATCTTTTCGACGCGGACGGCCGTCCGGTCACGACCCGGCAAAAGGCAAAGGCATGACCCCGCGCCGGATCTGCGTCATCGGCAACCTCAATGCCGACCTGGTCATGGGCCCGCTGACGAACTGGCCGCTGCCTGGCACCGAAAGCTTCCTGGACCGCTGCGATTTCCGCGTCGGCGGATCGGCGGGCAACACCGCGCTGGTCCTGCACCGGCTGAAGGCGCAGGCGGGCCTGGTGTCGGCCACCGGCGATGACGACCTGGCGGTGATGCTGACGGACTCCTTCTGTGGCCCGCTCGACCGCGTCGCCCGGCTGACCGGGCGCTCCGGCATCACCGTCGGCCTCACCCATCCCGACAGCGATCGCAGCTTCCTGTCCTTCACCGGCCATCTCGACCGCACCGACCTGGCGCTGATGTGCGATCAGCTGGCCGACTGGCCGCTGGACGGCGCGCTGGCGCTGGTGTCCGGCGGCTTCGCCATCCCCGGGCTGCGCCCCGGGATGCGGGCATTGCTGGATCATCTGCGGCTGGAAGGTGCGGAAACCGCCATCGACCCGGGCTGGCCCGGCGAGGGCTGGACCGTCGCCACAAGGGCCGAGACGATGAGCTGGGCGCAGGCGGCGCATCACCTGCTGGTCAACGACAAGGAACTGGCCGGGCTCACGGGCACACCCGATCCTGAACGCGCGCTGGACGGCTTGCGCGACAGCCTGCCGGGCGACACGACCATCGTGGTCAAGCGCGGGCCGCAAGGCGCGCTGGCCCACGGCCCATTCGGACGGGCCCATGCCAGCGCCACCGCCCTTGCCCCCTTCGACACCGTGGGGGCGGGCGATGCGTTCAACGCCGGCTACCTCGCCGCCCTGGCCGCCGGAGCCCCCTTGCCCGACGCCCTGACCGCCGGCACCCAAACCGCCGGCGCCGTCATTTCCGCCTTTCCACGCGACACCGGCCCGCTTCCCGGCTGGAGGGACCATGCCACGCAACATACTTCTGCTGATCGCCGATGACCTGGGCCTGATGACGGGGTGCTACGGCGACCCGACGGCGCAGACCCCCAACATCGACCGGCTTGCCGCCACCGGCACCCGGTTTTCCCATGCCTTCGCGTCGACCGCGTCCTGTTCGGGCAGCCGCAGCACGGTCTACACCGGGCTGCACACCCACCAGTCGGGGCAGTACGGGTTGAACCATGCCCGACACCATTTCCAGACCTTCGAAACCGTCGCCACCGCGCCCGCCCTGCTGAATGCCGCCGGCTACGCGACCGGCATCATCGGCAAGGTCCACGTGGGTCCCGACGCGGTCTATCCCTGGACCTGGCGCGACGAAAGCTGGGGCCGCGACGTGGGGTGGATGGCCGACCGCGCCGGGGCCTTCCTGGACGACGCGGGCGGGCGGCCCTTTTTCCTGACGCTGGGCTTCATCGACCCCCACCGCGACGCCACCCGCGCGGGCTTTGGCGCGCCGGATGGGCCGGACCCCGGTTTCCGGCCGGAAAACGTCGCCATCCCGGCGTTCCTCGACGACCTGCCGGACGTGCGCGCGGAACTGGCCGCCTATCACCACGCCATCGCCCGGATGGACCGGGGCGTCGGGCTGGTGCTGGACCTGCTGCGCGCACGCGGGCTGGAAGACGACACGCTGGTGATCTTCCTGTCGGACAACGGCGCGCCGTTCATCCATTCCAAGACCACGCTGTATGACGCCGGTATCCGCCTGCCCCTGATCATCCGTCATCCCGGCACGGCGCCCGCTGTCAGCGGTGCCATGGCCAGTTTTGTCGACATCCTGCCCACCCTGATCGACTGGGCCGGCGCGCCACCGCCCGCCGACGATCATCCCCGCGACGGCCGCAGCCTGCTGCCTGTCCTCGGCCGCGAAGGCCGCCCCCAAGGGTGGGAGGCCGTCTTCGGCTCGCACACGTTCCACGAGGTGACGAACTACTGGCCCACCCGCTTCCTGCGCACGGACCGCTACAAGTACCACCGCAACGTCGCCTGGCAGCTGCCCTTCCCGATCTCGACCGACATCTACGGCTCGATCTCCTTCGAGGCCATGCGCCGCGCCGCCCCCGACAGCATCGAACGCCGGGTGCATCGCCCGGCCCAAGAGCTTTATGACCTCGAAGCCGACCCGATGGAGACCCGCGACATCGCCGGCGACCCCGGACTGGCCGGCGTGCTGGCGGACCTGCGCGCGCGGCTGGAGGCCTGGCAGCGGCGTACCGACGATCCCTGGCTGTTCCGCGACGGGGTGTCTGAACTGGCGCTGCGCGATCATCTGCGGGACGGCCTGCAATTGCCCGACAGGTGGGATTTCACCGCGCGGGAATGAGAGCGCCGACATTGCGCGATTCCCATGGCACGAACGCCATGGGACCCGATGTGCCTGACCGCAGAGACTGGGTAGGCCGGCATCCTGCGCCCTGTCGTTCAGCACTCTTGCGCCTTGCGACGATGCGACCCGCGCGGGCGCCGCTTCTTGTTGAGCGATCCTTCGAAGGCCCATTATGCTGGGGCCGGGAATTCATGGATCGCCCGTCACGAGGCGGCCGACGACATCCGGGGAGGCCAGAATGAAATCAATTCAACCGCATGAGCGCAAGGTCGCGAACATCTTCGATGACACCGCCTTCGACGCCTACGATCCCGAGGGGATCTCGGAGACCGGCACCTCGATCATCAAGCTGAATGCCTCGGCCGGCCGCGACGTGGGGTTCTACATCTACAGGATGGAGCCCGGATCGCAATCGACCCCGCATCGCCACGGCGGGGCCGAGGAATTCGTGATCATCCAGGGCGAGTTGATCGACAATGACGGCACGGTCTACAAGCAGGGCGACGTGGTCTGGCTGGCCGAAGGGACCGAACATACGTCGCATACAGAAACCGGATGCCTGATCGCTGTCTATGCCGAATCCGGCGAAGAGGCGCCGAGCAACCGGGCCTGACACGGACGACCGGGCCTGACACGGTCGGACGGGACGTGGCGACAGCTGGCCTGCAGCAGAGGCGTTCCCGCGTCCGGCGCTCACTTCCCCTGCTCTGCCGGTGCGCGCAGCACATCGCGCATCCGCGCCATGTCCTTCTTGCGGGCGCTGCAGCTGTCGCATTCCCGGGTCGCGGTGGCCTCGCCCCCCGACGGCGCGTTGAGCGCCCGGATCCCGCCGGCAAGCGCCAGCAGAGCCACGGCCAGCGCGACATGGACCAGCCGGCTCAAGCGCCCCTCCCGTCGTCATCGGCCACGACGCACCAGCCGGATCGCAAGGGCCGCCTCATGCCCGGCCCCAATCCGCCGTCTCGCCCACAGCCACCCGGTCGTGTTTCATCAGACCGTCCGGCGCGGCAGCCGGGCCCGGTTTTCCACCTATCCGCCCAGGCGTCCGTACGGCGGTTGCGATGGCGCGACAGGACATGCGAGATCGTGGACAGCTGGTGGCCGGCACAGACAAGGTCCACCTCGAACCCGACCGTCTGCGCGCGTTTCGCCGCCGTCACGTGCCAGCGGCGCAGGTCGGGGATGTCCGTCAGGACCATCCGGCGGCCCCCGGCCCGGGGCGAATGATCGGCGAAGGGGTGGATTTCGACCTCTTCTGTACAGATCATCGCACAGCCTCCGTCGGCCTTCACCCGGCGCTTGTCAGCCTTGCTGGACGGACAAGTGCGGCCCGTGCCGTTGCAATGGGGCACCTGGTCGAACCGGTTGCGGGCGGTCACCGGACGGATCTTCACGGGCTCAAACAGGACGTCGTGTCGCGGGTCGCGGGGCATGGTCAGTCTTTCCTGTCGTTGCAGGGCCGGTCGTCGGCATCGGGTGTCGTTGTCGGGGCGATCCGCCCCGCCTTCCGGTTGGTCTTCGCCGCCCTTGGCGTCGCTTCGATCATCACATTCCCCTGGGGTTCTGGTGTCCTGTGCGATCGCCGCGTCACTCCGCGGCCAGCAGAACGACGTCATCGTCATCCCAGCTGAGCCAAACGGGCCGCGCGCCGTCGCCGACCCCGGCCGACCGGGACCTGTTCTGCGCCGAAACCGCCACCGGCTGCGCGACCCCGTCGACCAGGACGTAGAAATTGCTGCGCTCGCCCAGGTAGGACGAAGTCTGCAGCGTGCCCGCCACCGCCGAGCCGGGCTGCACGGGGCGCGTTTCGCTGAGGTCGAGCTTTTCGGGACGCAGCGCCACCTGCACCCGGTCACCGGCGCTGTAGCGGCGGTCTCCGGGCAGGGCCGCGACGCCCCCAAGCCCCGGCACCGCGATCCGCAAGCGGCCCCCGGTCACATCCGACACGACACCGTCAAAGAAGTTCATCGTGCCGATGAACGACGCCACCTCGCGCGAATTGGGGCGTTCGTACAGACCGCTGGGCGCGTCCAGCTGCAGCACCCTGCCCCGCGCCATGACGGCGATGCGATCCGACAGCGCCAACGCCTCTTCCTGGTCGTGGGTGACGAAGACGAAGGTGATGCCGACGGTGCGCTGCAGCGCGCGCAATTCCAGCTGCATCTGCTCGCGCAGCTGCTTGTCCAGCGCGCCCAGCGGTTCATCCAGCAACAGCACCTTGGGCCGCAGGATCAGCGCGCGGGCCAGCGCGATGCGCTGCCTCTGGCCGCCCGACAATTCATTGGCGCCCCGGTCGCCGTAGCCGGGCAGCTTGATCAGATCGAGCATCTCGTCGACCATGTCGCGGCGTTTGGCGCGCGACAGGCGCTGCTTGCGCAAGCCATAGGCGATGTTGTCGCGCACGTTCAGATGCGGAAAGATCGCGTAGTTCTGGAACACCATGTTCACCGGGCGCATGTGCGGCGGCACGTCGGACATGGGCTGGCCATCGATGTAGATCTCGCCGGAACTGGGGCCTTCGAAACCCGCCAGCATCCGCAAGAGGGTCGTCTTGCCGCACCCCGACGCGCCCAGCAGCGAAAAGAATTCGCCATGGGCGATGTCCATCGACACGCCGTGGATCGCCTGGAATGTCCCGAAGACCTTTTCGACGTTGCGGATAGATATGAAGGTATCGCTGGGCATCGGTCATTCCCCCCTGATGGTTCTGCCATTGGCGCCACGGTTGATCCACTGGCCCAGGAAGACGATCACGAAGGACGCCAGGATGATGATCGACGACAGCGCCAGGATGGACGGAAGTTCCTTGGGGAACCGCAGCTGCCCCCAGATGTACATGGGCAGCGTCGGCTGCGTTCCGGACAGGAAGAAGGCCATGATGAATTCGTCGAAGGACACGGTGAAGGTCAGCATCAGGCTGGCCATCACGCCGGGAAAGATCATCGGCAGCGTCACCCGCCAGAATGTCCACCAGGCGTTTTCACCCAGGTCGGCCGAGGCTTCCTCGATCGAGCGGTCGAAGCCTTCGAACCGGGGGATCAGCGTGGCGATGGCGAAGGGCAGGCAGATGATCAGGTGGCCGATGCCGACCGTATAAAGGGTCAGCTTGACGCCCATCTGGCTGAAAAGCACCAGAAGCGCGACACCGAAGATGATCAGCGGCACCACCAGCGGCAGCATGACGAACCCCACGACCGGCCCGCGCCCCGGAAAGCGGTAGCGCGTGATCGCCTTGGCGGCGAAGATCCCGAAGATGGTCGACAGGACAGCGACCACCGCGCCGACCTTCAGGCTGTTCATCAGCGCGTGCCACACCGGTTCGCGCGCGAACAGGTCCGCGTACCATTGCAGCGTGAAGCCGGTCAGCGGGAATTTGATGTAGATCGAGTCGTTGAAGCTGAAAAGCGGCAGGAACAGGACCGGCAGGTACAGCACGATCAGGAAGATCACCGCATAGATCCGCAGCGCCCGGTTGGGCCGGGTGATGTAGGTGTCCGCGCTCATGAAATGCGCCTCCGCAGGAAGATGGTCAACAGGATGAAAACCCCGCTGATCAGCGCGATGCACAGCATCAGCATGATCGACACCGCCGCCCCCATCGGCCAGTTGTTGATCGGGCCGAACAGTTTCTGGATCAGGTTGCCGATCATCGCCGCATCCGGCCCGCCCAGCAGCGCCGGCGTGATGTAATCGCCGGTGGTGGGGATAAAGATCAAAAGGCTGGCCGAGGTCACGCCGGGCAGCGACAGCGGCAGCGTCACCCGCAGGAACCGCATGACCGGCCCGTCGCCCAGGTCTGTCGCCGCTTCCAGCAGGGACCGGTCGATCTTTTCCAGCGACACGTAGATCGGCAGGATGGCAAAGGCCGCCCAGGCGTGGGTCAGCGTGATCACGACGGCGGATTGGCTGTACAGCAGGAATTGCAGCGGCGCATCGATTAACCCGGCGGCCATCAGCGCCGAATTGATGACCCCCTCATAGCCCAGCACCACCTTCCAGGCGAAGACCCGCAGCAGGTAGCTTGTCCAGAACGGCAGGGTTATCAGGACGATCCACATCATCTTGTTGCGATGAACGTGGAAGGCGACGTAATAGGCCATCGGATAGCACAGAACCACCGTCGCCACCGTGGCGATGCCCGAGATCCACAGCGACCGCTTGAGCAGCGCCATGTAGATCGGCCGTTCAAAGAAACCCTGATAATTGGCCAGCGACCAGGTCGTGTCAAAGTCGAACCCCGACGCGGTCCAGAAGCTCATCACGATCAGGATGCCGAAAGGGACAAGAATGGCCGCCAGCATGAACAGCAGCGCAGGCGACAGAAGGCCCAGGCCGCGCAGGGCCTCGGACCGGTAGAACATCCGCGACAATCGCCCCGTTCGCCCGGTTCGTCCCGTTCGTTCTGATCGGGCCTTGGACAGGTCCGCCTCTGCGGCCGTTTGTTCGCTCATGCAACGCCTCCGGTCACAGCGACGGCAGGCGATCGCGTTCCGTTCCCGACGGACGCCGCTCCCGACCATCGCTCGAAGCCTGCGCCCGTCCCGGGGGACGGGGCGGGCAGTCTGGCTTCGGATCAGAAGCCGGCTTTGATCTCTTCGAAGAGAGCGTTCATCCTGGTTTCCCATTCCTGGGTCTGGGGAACCTGGAAGTGACCGGCCTCGAGGATTTCGGTCGGATGTGTGCTCAGGCCCAGCCCCTCGAGCGTTGCATCGTCGAAGGCCTCGAACGCCTTGGTATTTGAATGTCCGTATCCGTAGTCGCTGATCATGAACTTGCCTGAGTCGACGCTGAGCAGCGAGTCGATCACGTCATAGGCCGCGTCGATCCGGGGCGCCTCCTTGTGGATCATCAGCCCGCACACCCAGGTCAGCGCGCCTTCTCTGGGCTTGGCGAACTTCACCGGGACATCCTGGGATTGCAGCACCACGGCCGAGGAATTCCAGGTCATCGCGGCCACCATCTCGCCCGAGGCAAGCGCCTGTTCCAGCGTGGTCGTGTCGTCGGTATAGGTGCGGATCAGCGGGCGTTGGGCGCGCATGACCTCGGCGATCCTGTCGAAGGCTTCGGGCGTGTCGATATCGGCGAAATCGACGCCGGCCTTGATGGCGCCGCACCACCATGCATCGGCGCCGGCAGCCAGGCTGCCCAGCCGCCCCGAATAGCGTTCATCCCACAGCATGTCCCAGGATTCCTCGCCCTCGACCTCGACGATGTCGGTGCGGTAGGTGACCGACGTCTGCCCCCAGTCGAACGGCGCCATCCACACATCCGTCCCATCGCCCTTGTTGCCCGGCAGATCGATCAGTTCGGGCATGATGTCGGGCCAGTTCGACAGCCGCGTGGTGTCGATGGGCTGGAACAGGTCCGTCGCGACCCAGCGGGGCAGCGCCTGGTTGCAGGGGTGCGCCACATCGACGACAAAGCCGCCGCGCATCTTGGTCAGGGCTTCTTCGGACCCGCCGAAGACAGCGAAATTGGGCAGTTCGCCGTGCTTTTCCCTGTAGGGCACGAAAAGGTCGGGAATGTCGTAGCCGCCCCAGGTGAAATACGTCGCCTGGTCTTCGGACGACGCGAAGGCGCGCCGCCGTGCCACGGGCATCGACACCACACCGACACCGGCGGCAAGCAGCGATCGGCTGAAGGCGCGGCGGCTCAGCTTGCCCTCGCGCAGCGATCCCAGATGGTCCAGTAGATCCATTGAATTCTCCCTGTTGGGTGGGCCGCTTGACGTCGCCACCTTTTTGGCAGGCGCGCGACGCACCGCCGGAAACGCCCGCTGCAGTTCCGGGGCAAACCCGCTTTGGCGAATGCTCCATGGTTCAACCTTTAGCACGGCAATGGTCGCCCGATTGATTATTCAATCAATCAAGCCGTCCGTTTTACGGTCATCGCAACACTTTGCGCCTGAAAACTGGACAAACCTTTGCGGCAGGCCTTTGCGGCACGCCTTTGCGCCCCACCGTCCCGGCGGACGGCCCCATGACCGGTTCCGGATGCCCCCCGGCCGCCCGGGCGACAGTCCTCAGATGCGGCGATGCCGGGGCATCAGCGCGCGGGTCGTCACGCCTTCGGTCGCGGCGCCGGGTACAGCACCGCGTACAGCACCGGGCACGGCGCCCGGGACCGGGTCGCCCAGGCAGCCGCTTTCGGGTTCGATATCCGCCTGCCCCAGCTTGTGCGCCAGGCCCGTCACCTTGATCCGGATGCCGTCGGCCACCTGCCCGCCGAACCGGATATCCTTGCCGTTGATACGGATGTCGCCGACAGTAAATGACGCGCCTTCAGGGGCTTGCAGCACGCCCCGCACCGCCCGGCCCGCTTCGCCCCGGGTGAAGGCCCAGCAGTCCTGCGGCGCCACGCCGTCCGGCACGTCCCACCCCGCGAAGGATATCGCGTCGAACGCCAGCTGCGGCGGGTTGGCCATGGCGATCACGTGACCCGCGCGCGCCAGTTCGTTCACCTCGGCCCCGATGGTCGGGTCGCTGTGCCGCTCGGGATCGCCGTATCGCCCGCACAGGATCAGCTCGCGCGCGCCGGTCTTGACGGTGCCGTCGCCATTCCGGCGCACGACGCAGGCCCCGGCCACCAATTCGACCGCCGCGCCGATGGTGTTGGGCTGGCCGATCATGTGCATCGCCCCGTCCGCGCTGTTGGCGTTCCAGCGGTTGACCGGCTGGTAATTGCCCAGCCCGTCCACCAGGTGCGCCATCTCAACCTGGGCCGAAACATGCTGGCGGTAGAGGTCCAGCACCGTGTCGGGCTGATGCCGGAAGAGGACGCGAAAGTAATTCCGGTCCTCGCAGGTGAAGGTGATCCGCACCACCTTGCCGGCGGCATCGCGGGTCGTGCTCCATTCGCAATATTCGACCTGCTCGAACCGGCTTTCCTCGGCCAGGAACCAGCGTTCCTCGTCCGTGGCCGAAGCGATGGTCAGGGGGCGCGGGAAGGCCGTCCAGCCGATCTCCTTCTCGACCGCATCGGCGTCGATGCCGTCGGCGGGGTTGAAGAACTGGTTGCGCGACCCCGCGAACGAGGCCCCCGGCGGATTGCGCGAGGCGGTGAAATAGCCGTTCACCTCGGCATGCCAGTCCGCGGCAGCGGCGGCGGACATGTCGGTCAGGTTGCCCGGCGGGGAGAATGTGAAAGCCATGGGTCGTCCTCCAATCGTCTATCCAATCAACTCGGGCGCTTGGGCAAGCGTCGCCTCGGGGGTCATGATCAGCGGCGCCATGTCGGCGGGCAGCCCGTCCACCGGCAGGGTCAGCGCGAATTCCGATATGCCAAGGGTTCGGAAATACCGGCGCCGCGACACGATCAGCCGCATCAGGTCGCGCACCCCATCCGCCATCTGCATCCGCTGCCTGGCGGTGTCGTAATAGGCGGCGATCTCGGCCCCGATCCGGGCGCGCTGCGCCGCGTCGTCGCCCGTCGCCAGCCAATCCAGCACCTGCGCCTCGTCCGAACCCGGTCGGGCATCCGCCACCGCCGCGAAGGCGTCAAGGATCTGCCCCTCGCAGGACCCGGCCCCGCCCAGCAACGCGCCCGACACCGGCATGTGCCGCATCAGCGCCGCGCGGCGGGCGGACCGGATCGGGTTGGCGAAATCCACCGCCAGGATCGCGCGCACCAGCCCCACGCTCAGCACGTCCCGGTCGACCAGCGCGAAAATCGTGCTCAGGTCCTCGTAGGCCGGCGCGGGACAGGCCAGGGCAAAGAACGCCTCGCCCGGCTGATGAAATCCCGCGGCCGGATCCGCCAGCGCGATGCCCAGATCCTGGATCGCACCCAGCAGATGCGCACCTTCGATCCGCACCCGGCCCCGGATCGTCAACGGATCCAGGAAACGGGTCCAGGCCTCGATGTTGAGCAGGATTTCGGACGGCACGTTGACCATGACGCCCGCCGCGACCTCGCGGAATTCGCGGTCCGACGCGACCAGGTTGACCGAGGTGGACTGCACAAGTTGGCGCAGGAAGGTGTCGGCCCGGTCAAGCCTGCCCGCGCCGATGGCCCGGTCGAACCGCGCATCGGTCCAGCGGTCGATGCCGCGCTGGATGATGTCGCGTTCCAGCAGTTCCGCCCCCGCCGGGTTCGCCATCAGACGATGGTCCAGGACGGGATGTTCCGGCGCGAAGGCTTCGGGCGGGATCGAAACGGCCTGGCTGTTCCAGTGCAGCCAGGGCGCGCGCAGTTCCTTCATCACCAGCGATCCGTTCACATGCCCGTCGAACGGCCCGCGTCCCCGCGTCGGCGGGTCCAGCGCATGGTCGCTGTCGCCGGAATAGACCCAGGCCCCGTCCCGGCGCTGATAGAAATTGTAGGCGCCCTTGCCCGGATCCCAGGACAGCACCTGCAACAGGCCGGTGCCGGAGGATGGCCTGTCGTCCACGCTCATCAAGATCAGCCGGTCTTCCGCCCCGGTGCGCGCCACCACGAAGCGCAGCGCGCGGTTCACGCCGGCCGTCGCCGCAGAAAACGGGATCTGCCCGCCCTCGCCCAGCAAGAAGACCGTCTCGTCCGGCACGGCGGCGTCGGCCAGCTCGGTCTCGGCCGACCGCGTGTCCAGCCGGTCCAGCAGCGCGTCCACGGTCATCGGCCGTTCTCCGTGCCGCAGGATCAGCCGGGCGAAGGGATCGTTCAGCGCGGCCAGGTCGGCGTCGGTCAGCGGCACCGGGCCCGGGTCGAGGCCGATGATCATGCGCAGGACGGGCGCGCGCCCGGCTGCAAACCCGGCGGCCCGCAGCGGTCCGGTGTCGGGGTGGCCGATCTGTTCGCTCAGGTTGCGTTTGTCATAGGTCGTTCCGGTCATGATGCCCCCCCGGCATATTGGATCACGGTCTGCGCCGGAGCGCCCTGGCCACGCGGCCAGGATCCGGTCATCCCGGCTTTGCTCGGCAGAGAGCACGCCCGGATCGGCGCAGACCTGCTGCGCTTCGGTTCCGGCAGGCAGCGCATCCTGCGCCGGACCCGCAAAGACCCCGCCGGAGCGCGCATTGAGCGGCGACTGCGCGGCATCGGCATCGGCATCGGGATCGGGATCGGGATCGGGATCGGGATCGAAAGCAACCGCCGCAATCGGGCGTGACAAGGAGGTCGGAAAGGAGGTCGGAATGGCGCGAAACGATGTGTCTTTCGCGTCCGCCCCGGACGCGGAGATTTCGGGGAATGCCGTGCGGCGCGCGGCAAATGCGGACCGATGTTCGATTTCCCGCGATCAGGCGGACGATATGGTCAGGATTCCGGTCGGCGCGGACGACATTCAATCGCGAAATCCCGACCGAACCGCCGCAGGTTCCGGAAACATTCCTGCATCTGCCGTGCCTTGTTTTCGGACCAAAAGAATTCATTTATCCCCCCGAATAAATTGAATCGACCAGGGCCTTTCCTTGAACCTCGCGCCATTTGAAATGATTTACGCAATGCTACCATGAAGGGATTTCAAAACAAGAAGAACCCGCTGGCCGGGACCCGATCGACGGGAAACCGCCAAGCGGTCCGAAGGATTGTCGCCATATGCGCAATTGCCCCGGACCGTCGCGCCCAAGCCGGTCCGATTTTCCCTTTTGCGAGAGGACAAGTCGAAATCGCCCGGGCGCGCCCTGCGGGGGTCGGCAACTTTCGCCGATCACCTGGACCTGCAGGATTTTCTGCACGTGACTGCCGGGTTCGCGCACGTCCAGCGCCTGCATCACCTCTTGCGCCACCGCCGCAGCGGGATGGCAAGGATCATGTCGATACCCCGGTCGGTCAGCATCGCGCGGATCCGATGGGTCAGGTCCGTGCCCCGCAGCCGCCGCCGCCTGCCGTCCCGTCCCGTGATCAGCGCCCGGGCCACCCCTTCACGCCCGCCGCCCATCACCAGAAGTGCCGCAAGGTCGGGATGGGCCCGCAACAACCGGTCAGTACACCGCTTCGAGCGAGGATGTCTGCATCGGGTCCTTGCGCACGTCCTCCACGCAGGTTCGCAGGTCGCGCAGGTAATCCTCGCGGGCCTGCCCGTCATGCAGCATCGACAGCATCGCGTGCATGCCGCGCGGCGCCTTGGTCAGGCCCGGCAGCCAGCCCAGGCCGTGCATCCGTTCTGCCACCGCCAGGATGTTCAGCGTCTGCGCCCCGTAGTTGATGATCGACACGTCCGGCCGCGCCCACAGTTCCAGCCCTTCGATGGCCTCGATCCCGGCGCAGTAGCGATCGACCATGTCGGCCAACCGGCGCGCGGCGTCCAGGTAGCCATCCGTCCCGAGGTGGTTCAGCACCGCCCAGGCCCCGGCCACGGCCCCGCCCGGACGGGTGCCCGCCAGCGTCGCGGTCGAAAAGCGGCCGCTGGGCCAGGCGTCGGCGGTGAAGGTCGCGCGGTCCAGGTCCGCGCCATCGCGGTAGAACACGGTGGACGCGGGCTTTGGGCAGAAGCCGAACTTGTGCAGGTCGGCCGAGATCGACCGGACGCCGCCGAAGCGAAAGTCGAAATCCGGCGTGGGGCGGCCATTGCGGGTGAAGAACGGCGCGATCCAGCCGCCGACGCAGGCGTCGACATGCAGCCAGACACCGGCATCAAGTGCCAGCGCGCTCAGCTCGTCGATCGGGTCGATGACCCCATGCGGGAAACAGGGGGCGGATCCGACAATGGCGACGGTATGGTCGTCGATCAGACCGGCCATCGCCGCCACGTCGACCCGCCGGTCGGCGCGCAGCGGCGCGCGGCGCATGTCAAGGTCCATGGCATCGGCGGCCTTGTCGAAGGCCGGGTGCACGGTGATCGGCACCACCAGGTTCAGCGGTTCGCCCCGCCCCAGACCGGTGCGGGCGCGCACTGCGTCGCGCGCGGCCTTCATGGCGATGAAGATGCTTTCGCTGCCACCCGAGGTGAACGCCCCCGCCCCGCTTTCGGGCGCGTTGAACAGGTCCAGCCCGAAATCCAGCACGTCCTTTTCCATCGACCCGATGCCGAAAAACGCCCTTGCCCGCCCCAGCGCATTCTCGCTGAAACATTCGAAATAGGCGTCGCGGCCCACCTCGTAGGTCTTCTGGTCATTGCGGAACACGAAAACCGGCGACCGCCCGTCCTTCCACGCAAGATCCCCGGCCGAACGATCGCGGATCTCGGCCTGAAGGTCGCTCCAGCTGCGGCCCGTGGCCGGAAAGGGTGTGCGGTCGGTCATGTCCTGTGGTCCTTGTCCATCGGTCTTGAAAGGCGGCTCAGGCCTTGTCCGCCATCTGTTCCATCTGTTCGATGATGCGGCGCGTGCCTTCCCTCAGGTCGCGCGAGATGGCGGCGCGCGCGCGCGGGGCATCGCCGGCGCGCAGCGCGTCGGTCACGGCCTTGTGGTTGTCGTAGCCGGCCAGCGTCCTGCGATAGGCATGCGACAAGCGATTGCGCGTCGGCCCGGCGCGCAGCCACAACCGGTCGATGATCGCGGTCAGCGTCGGCTGGGCCGAGGCGCGGTAGATCGTCAGGTGGAATTCGGAATCCAGCCGCAGCGCGTCGCGGAACCGCTCCTCGCGGTTGGCCAGCGCGAGGTCCTCGTTGATCTCCTCCAGCACGTCGATCGTCTCGGCCGCGATCAGGCCGGCGGCGGCCTCGACCGCCATCGGCTCCAACGCCAGGCGGATGTTCGAAATCTCGCGGTATTCGTCCAGCGTCAGCGAGGCGGCGGAATAGGTGCGGGTGGCCGACACATCCAGCGCGCCTTCGTTGCCCAGCCGCATCATCGCCTCGCGCGCGGGCGTCAGGCTGACGCCCAGATCCTTGCAGACCCCGCGCGCGGTGATCTTCTGGCCCGGCTCCCAGACGCCGACCAGCAGCCCGTGGCGCAGCCGGTCATAGACCTGTTCGGCCAGCGTCGCCGCCCGGTCGACGGTCTGCATCTCGGTCTCGGCACTTGCCGTCCTCAGCATCTGTTCCAGCGTTTCTGCCATCCTGCGGTTTCCCCTGCTTCTTCAGTTCTTGTGTTCACGGGCGCTGACAAAGCGCTTTTCGATCCGTCGCCCATACCACGACACGCCGCCGCACATGATCGCGTAGATCAGACCGGCAAAGACATAGGCTTCGACGTAGAACCCGATCCAGTCCGGATCGGCCAGGGCGGCCCGCGTGGTGCCCAGCAGATCCATCATCGACACGATCACCACCAGCGACGTGCCCTTCAGCGCGCTGATCAGCATGTTCACGATGGCCGGCAGCACGATGACGAAGGCCTGCGGCAGCACCACCTTCAGCATCACCGGCCAGTAGCGCATGCCCAATGCGGCGGCGGCCTCGTATTGTCCCTTGTCCAGCGATTGCAACCCGCCGCGCAGCACCTCGGCCATGTAGGCGGCAAAGAAAACCACGATGCCGGCCAGCGCCCGGCCGATGCCCCCCGGGGTCAGCCCTTCGGGCAGGACCACCGGCAAAAGCACCGAGGCCATGAACAGCACGCTGATCAGAGGCACGCCCCGCACGGCCTCGACATAAATCGTGGCGGCGATCCGGAAGACCGGCAGCCGCGACACCCGCGCCAGGGCCACCGGCACCGACAGGACCAGCCCAAGGCCGGACCCGAAGACCGTCAGCAGCACCGTCAGCGGCAGACCGCCCCAATCGGTGCTGGGCACCGGGGTCAGCCCCAGGATCCCGCCGGCCATCAGCACGAAGTAAACGACCAGCCCCGCGCCCCAGCCCATCACCAATCGGCGCCCCCAGAACGGCGGCGTCAGCGAGGCCATGACCAGCGCGACCATCAGCGCCGTCGCGACGCCCGCGCGCCATTGTTCGGGCCCCGGGAAACGACCGAAGAAGATCAGGCGCAACTTGTCGTGGATGAAGGCCCAGCAGGCGCCGCTGCCCGGCGGGCAATCGGCGCCGCTGTCGCCGGTCCAGACCGCATCGATCAGCCCCCATTCGATCAACGGCTTCAGGATCGCCACGAAGGCGGCCAGCGCGGCCAGGTTCATGATCGCCGCCAGGGGCGAACTGACGAGGCTCCTGACCCCCTCGACCACCGGATGGGCACGCGCGTGCATCAACGTTGCTCCAGCTGCGCGCGGGCATTGACCAGGTTCAGCAGGGCCGAGATGACCAGGCTGAGCGCAAGGTAGATGATCATGATCAGCGCCACGCATTCGATGGCGCGGTTGGTTTCGGCCAGGGTGATGTTGGCGACGCGCACCACCTCCGGGTAACCGATGGCCACGGCAAGCGAGCTTTCCTTGGTCAGGTTCAGGTAGGAATTGGTCATCGGCGGCGTGATGATGCGCAGGGTCTGCGGGATGACGATCAGGCGCATGACCTGCCTGCGGTGCAGGCCCAGGGCATAGCCCGCCTCGCTCTGGCCCTTGGGAATACCCAGGATACCGGCGCGGATGATCTCGGCGTTGAAGGCGGCGGTGTACAGCGTCAGCCCGATCACCATCGCGGCGAATTCGGGGGTGAGCGTCCAGCCGCCGCGAAAGTTGAAGCCGGCGAGTTCCGGGATGTCCACCGTGAAAGGCGCACCGAAGGCCAGGAAGACGACAAGCGGAGGCGCCAGAACGATCCCGGCGCGCAGGCGTCCCGAGAGCGCCCGGTCATGGCGGTGCAAATAGCGCGCAACCATCACCGCCCCGGCGGTGCCCGCCACCAGCGCCAGTGCCATCCAGCCATAGGCCGCATGCCCCTCGATGGCGGGGATATAAAGCCCCCGGTTGGTCAGGTAGACCCCCGGCAGGGGCGACAGCGCATTGCGTACCACCGGCAGGCCACGGACCAGGAACGTGTGCCAGAAGATCAGCTGCAGCAGCAGCGGCATGTTGCGAAAGACTTCGATGTAGACCCGGCAGAACCGGGCGGTCAGCACGCTGGGCGACAATTGCCCCAGCGCGATCAGAAGGCCCAGCAGTGTCGACAGCACGATGCCGCAGACGGCGACCTTAAGCGTGTTCAGGATCCCCACCGCGAAGGCGCGGGCATAGGTGTCGCCCGCGCGATAGGGGATCAGGCTTTCGCCCAGTTCGAAATTTGCCCTGCCCCACAGGAAGCCAAAGCCCGATTGCGCCCCGTCCCGACCCTCGATACCGGACGCGGTGTGGATCATGCTGATGACCACCAGCGCGACCAGGCCGACAAAGGCGATCTGCACCTGCACGTCGCGCTGCCGCAGGCGGGCGGCCAGGCGCCCCCCGAAAGGGGCGCCCAGGGAGAGGGCGAGGGACTTCACTGCCAGCCCGGAGCCGTCAGCGCGCCGCCGTCACGGACCAGGGCGTTCAGCCCGCGCGGCACCTGCAGCGGACTGTTGGCGCCCAGGTTCCGGTCGTAGAATTCGCCGTAATTCCCGACCGCCTTGATCACGTTGACCATCCAGTCGTTGGACACGCCCATCGACTCGCCGATATTGCCGTCAACGCCCAGCAGTCGCTGCACGCGCGGGTCGGTGGACCTGGCGGCCATGTCATCGACATTCTCGCTGGTCACGCCCAGTTCCTCGGCGGTGACCATGCCGTAATGCATCCACTGCAAAAGCTTGTGGAACCGGGGCGAACCTTCGCGGATCAAAGGCGCCTCGTAGGATTTGGCGATCACGTCGTTGAAGATCACGTGGTCTTCGGGGGTCGCGGCCATCTTCTGGCGGCGGATCGCCAGGTAGGGCGGCTCCATCGTGACGGCGTCGCAGCGGTTGTCGAAATACATCGAAAACAGCTGATCGCCGCTTTCGGCCGCGACGGGGGTGAAGGTCATGCCGTTGGCGGTAAAGTAATCGGCCAGGTAGCGTTCGGTCACCGTGCCGGCCAGAACGCAGATCGTGGCGCCGTCCATCTGGTCGTAATCGGTGGCGCCGGTCGACTTGTGCACCATCAGCCCCTGCCCCGTCAGCATGTTGGGACCGATAAACGTGAACCCCAGCGTGGTATCGCGGGAAATCGTCTCGGTCACGCTGCGCGACAGGATGTCGATCTCGCCCGAGGACAGCGACGGGAACATCTGCGTCCCGGTCAGCGCCACGAACGTCACCTTGTCCGGCGTGCCGAAGATCGCGGCCGAGGCGGCTTTGCAGAAATCGACGTCAAAGCCGCTCCAGTTGCCGTTGTCATCCAGAAAGCCCACGCCGGCCAGGTAATCCATCGTGCCGCAGCTGAGTTCGCCCCGGTCCTTGATCTCGTCCAGGAGATCCGCGGCCATGGCACCGGAAGCTCCCAGCCCCAGCGCGGCCGCCATCGTCGTCAAAAGACGCAGTCTCATAGTCCAACCCTCTGTGTTGTCCGTGACCTTTGATCCTGCGGGCGCCCCGGCCACTCGGACGCCTGCTTTTGGCGAATCGATATGTGCAATGTGATATATCATGTGTCAATGATTCTGCCCGTCACGCAAGCGCACCGCCCCTGCCCGTTGGATAGAAGACCGAGGGTTTGCCGGACAAATGCGCAGCAGGGGCGCAAAGCGGATCGCGGGCTGCGCAAAGCGGATGGTGTTTCATGGCGCCGGCTTTCTGACGGCCGGCAGGTCACCCTGCCGCCTGCGCCCGATCCGGTCGTCTGTCTTCGTCACGCCCTGTTCCACCGGTGTCCGGGTCGCGTTCGGTGGCAATCCGACAGTCCAAGGGGATAGGTCCCGTATTGCCGGGCCGGCACCGCGCTTCGCGCTGCCGGATGGATCGATGCCGGCTGGTCCCACGTCTGAACAGAACCGGTAAACCTATCGGGCCACGTGCCCCGGAAATTCATTCGGGTATCGGAAAGCGGACAAAGGACATCGCAAAGTTGATAGGCAGATGCGGAAATGCACTTAAAAATGATTGACCGAAAATGAAATCGACCCGGACAACCCGCCGGATCGTGGCGTGACCAAGCCGGCCGCACACCCGTGCCGCAAATGGAATTCTCCCTTCGCGAAAAGGCGTTTCCATCGGTGGAGCGGCGCAGGCCGCGCCCGTGACAAGCGATCATGCCGAGGGTCTGTCGGGCAGCCCCCCGCCCGTGCGCCTTGCATCGACGGATCACGCATGGTCATGCCCGGGTCCCCGAACGACGCTGCATCAGCTTGTGTAGGGCGATCGTTGCCGCGCCAGGTAGCGGCCCGTGGGTGCCGCCGCGACGGGGTCGCCGTTGTCGACCACGACATGGCCACCCAGCAGCACGGTGACCGGCCAGCCGGTGATCTCGGTCCCTTCGTAGGGCGTGTAGTCCGAACCGTGGTGCAGCTTGTCCTGGCGGATCGGCGCGGTCAGCGACGGGTCCCACAGGACGATATCCGCATCCGAGCCCGGCGCGATCTCGCCCTTTTGCGGATAAAGGCCATAGGTCCGGGCGTGGTTCGTCGACCCGAGCCGGACGAAATCGGTCAGCGACAGCCGCCCCTTGGCGACCCCTTCGGAAAACAGGATCGGCAACCGCGTTTCCACACCGGGTATGCCATTGGGAATATGCCGGAAACTCTGCTTGCCGGCGGGGTTCAGCTTGCCCGTCGCGCTGTCGAAGACAAAGGGGCAATGATCCGACGAGAACAGTTCCAGCGTGCCGTCCTTGATCCCGTCCCAGCAGGCCACCTGGCTTTCGGCGTCACGCGGCGGTGGCGAACAGACGTATTTGGCCCCCTCCCAGCCGTCGGTGTCCAGATCCTCGGCGGTCAGCAGCAGGTATTGCGGACAGGTCTCGCCGATCACCTTGCCGCCACGGGTGCGGCCGCGGCGGATTTCGTCGATGGCGGGGCCGTTGGACACATGCACGATCACCACCGGCACCTCGACGATTTCGGACAATGTCAGCGCGCGGTGCGTGGCCTCGCGTTCGGCCGGGATCGGGCGGGTGACGGCGTGGAATTTCGGGCTGACGTCGCCCTGCGCCAGGTGCTTGTCGACCAGGAAGCGGATCGCATCCTCGTTCTCGCAATGGACCATGACCAGCGCGCCGTTGTCACGGGCGCAATCCATGGTCTGCAGGATCTGGAGGTCGTTCAGCCGCAGCCCCTCGTAGGTCATGAAGACCTTGAACGACGTGTATCCGTCCTCGATCAGCGCCGGCAGTTCCTGACCCAGAAGCTGCGGAGTCGGGTCGATCACGATCAGGTGGAAAGACACGTCGCACCAGCTGTGGCCGTCGGCCTTGGCGTGGTAGTCGGTCAGCACCTCGCGCATGGTCTTGTCGCCCTCCTGCAGGCAGAAGGGCATCACCGTGGTGGTCCCGCCGCAGATCGCCGACAAGGTGCCGGACGCGAAATCGTCGGCCATCACGATGCCGCCGCCCTGGGGCTGGGCGATGTGAACATGGCTGTCGATGCCGCCCGGCACGACGATCAGCCCGGTCGCGTCGATCTCGCAGGCGCCGGGGCCAAGGTCGGGCCCAAGTTCGGCGATCAGGCCGTCGCGGATGCCCACGTCACATGCCAGTTCCTCGGTCGATGTGACGACGGTGCCGTTGCGGATGACGATGTCGAAGCTCATGAGCCTGCTCCTGCTGGAATGGGTCGGTCGACGGCGCCGGGCGCCGGGACCAGAAGGTGGCGGGCGGCGGCCTCGCCGGACCGTGTCGCCGCATCCATGTTGGGAAACATCCATCCAGTCCCCGGCCAGCGCAACCCCTTCGGGCAGGCGGGCGGCCAGGTCATCGATGCGCGGCCGGCCCGGATAGCCGAAGGGCGCGCCGAACGGCCAGCGCTGCAGCACGATCTCGCGGACGCGGCCCCGCGTTTCGGGGAACACCGCGTGCAGGTCGCACAGGAAGCGGCTTTCGATGGTGCTGTCGGTCTCCTGCATCATCCGGGCCGCGCCGCGTGCGCCGCGAAACAGCATCAGGCTTTCCCCCTGCCCGTCCCGCACGGCGGCCGGAACGGTGGTCGCCTGGTCGAACAGGACCGAAAACGCCCGGCCCGGCGTCGCCACGGCATAGGTGCCGCGCCAGGGATTTGGCCCACCGGGGTGCAGGTGCACCGCCGCGGACAGAAAGGCGCCATACCGGATCGCCCGCAGATCGGCGGCGACATCCGGGGCGATCGCGGTCAGCAGATCGGCGGCAGCCGGGGCCGGCACCGCCAGCAGGATCCTTGCCGCGCGCAATGTCTCGCCGGTGGCAAGCCGCACCTCCCACCCGTCCGGCAGACGCGCAAGCGCCGAGACCTTCGCGTTCAGGCGCACCGCGCCGCCGAAGTGCTTGGCCAGGTCCCTGGCCAGGGCCAGCGGCAACAGGGCCGAGCCCCCGGCCAGGTTGTTGCCGGGCGATCCGGCGGTCCAGACATTGGCGAAGGACCGGAACCCGTGGCCCGCCGACATCTGCGACGGCACCGCGCCGGTGCGTTCGGTCACCGCCTCGATCAGCGCCTGCACCGTGGGGCTTGGCGGCCCGAGCGCGTCTGACAGGGTCCGGTCGCCGTCGAAGGCCGACAGCGCCGCCGAGCGCACGGCAGGATCCGCCTGTGCCAGTTGCGCCTGCAGCGCCAGGACCCGCGCCGAACCGGCGCGCAACGTCAGGCCGGCCCTGGCAAAACCGATCCGGTCGCGCACCGCCATCCGCATCGCCAAGGGGTAGACTTCGGGCCGCACCCCAAGCAGCCGGCGATCCCCCTGCACCATGCCCATGAGGCGGCCGGCGATCGGGACGGTCTTCAGCCCGGCCCGCGCCACCAGCCGACCGACCGGGGTCCCCGGCCCGTCGACCATGTGGCCGCCAAGATTGAGCCAGAGGTCATTCCGGGACAGCGACAGAAGCCGCCCGCCGGGGCGGTCCGAGGCTTCGAGCAGCGTCACCGTCTCGCCCGCATCGCGAAGCGTCAGGGACGCCGCCAGACCCGCCAGACCGGCCCCGATGACGATGGTTCCAGAAACGGGGGTGCCGGTGCCGGGCGTGCCGGAAACGGGGGTGCCAGAAACGCGCGTGCCGGTCGCTGGCCCGGGGTCAGCGGTGGATTTCAACATCCAGCGCGCCGTCCCACAGGGTCTTGCGGCCCAGTTCGGCCAGCTTGTCGAGATCACCGGTGATGGTCAGGAAATGGTTGCCCGCCAGCGGCCCGGCCTTGGACGCGAAGGCAACGCCGCCATAGGCCAGCAGGATCTCGGTTTCCGACACGCCGCCGGGATACAGGATCATCTGCCCCGGCGCGGGATGGCTTGTCGCGTCTTCATAGCCCACCCCGAAATCCATGTCCCCAAGCGGCATCCAGATCGCCTCGCCCGACCAGCGGACATGGACGACCTTGCTGCGGAACGGCAGGCGGGCCAGCATGGCCTTGCAGGTTTCGGGCGCCCTGTCGGGATGAAGGACGGCATTGAAATCGTGGCCGTCGATCGTGACGGTAAGTGTGTCGGTCATCCGATGGTACTTTCTTCGGGTTGTCTTGGCTCTTGTCGTGCACGGCGCCCCCGGCGGTCCGGCCGCGGGGCGGCGCGCGTCAACCAGTCATCTTCTGGCGCGCCTGCACGGTATAGCGGTTCTCGGGCACTTCAAGGTCGAGAAGGCCGCGCAGGGTGCTGTCCTCGTATTCGGTGCGGAAAAGCCCGCGTTTCTGCAGAATGGGCACCACGTGATCAACCACGTCTTCCAGGCCGCGCGGGCTGATGTCGGTGGCGATCATGAACCCGTCCGAGGCGCGGGTTTCGAAATAGCGCTGCATCTGGTCGGCCACCTGTTCCGGCGTGCCGGTGAAATCGGGGCGCGGGGCGGCGGCACGATAGGCCAGCTGGCGCAGGGTCAGGTTTTCCTTCTGCGCCACATCCATCAGGTAGATGGACGACGATCGCTTGGCATCCGGCAGGTGGCTGAGATCGGGCACCGGCCCGTCAAGGTCGCATTGGGTGAAATCGAAGGCGGTGAAGTAGCGGTTCAGGAAGGACACCGCCAGCCAGGGATCCAGCAGATCGTTCAGCGCCTGGCTTTTGCGCCTGGCCTCTTCCTCGGTGCTGCCGATGATCGGTGTGACGACGGGAAAGACCAGCGGCGCCGGACGCCCCATCGCGATGGCGCGCGCGCCCAGATCGGCGCTGTAGGCGCGGCATTCATCGATGTTCTCGCGGTTGGTGAAGACCGCGTCGGCCAGCTTGGCCGCGAAATCCCGGCCCGTTTCGGACGCGCCGGCCTGAAAGATCACCGGCTGCCCTTGGGGCGAACGTTCGATGTTCAGCGGGCCCATCACCTTGAAATATTCGCCCTGGTGATCAAGCCGGTGCATCCTGGACATGTCGGCATAGACGCCGCTCGCCTTGTCGCGCGGAAAGGCGTCGTCTTCCCAGCCGTCCCACAGGCCCTGGACCACCTGGATATATTCCTCGGCGATCCTGTAGCGTTCGGAATGGGCGTGGTGCACGTCCTGGCCAAAGTTCTTGCCGACCTTCGATCCCGACGAGGTCACCACGTTCCAGGCCGCGCGCCCGCCGCTGAGCACGTCAAGCGATGCCATCTGCCGGGCGGTGGTGAAGGGCTGGCTGTAGGAGGTCGACATGGTCGCGACCAGGCCGATGTTCCGGGTGACCGCGGCCAGCGCCGACAGGATGGTGATCGGCTCGAAATGGTTGGCCTCGAACGGGATCGGGTGGTCGGAAACCGCCAGGCCGTCGGCAACGAAGAGGATGTCGAACTTGCCGCGCTCGGCGATCTTGGCAAAGTTGATCACCCAGTCGAGGTTGCTGGACCCGTCCGGCTGGATCTGGGGATGCCGCCAGGCGCCGGAATTGCCGCCCAGGTGGATCGGGAAGCAGCCGAGGTGGATCTGTCTGGGTCGTGTGGTCATTGTGCTGTCTCGTCTGAAAGGGCGATGCGCAGGCCGGACCCGGCATCGAAAAGGTGCAGTTTGCCGGGGCGCAGACCGAAATGGACGGTCTGGCCGATGCGCAGGCCGTTGCTGTCGTCAAGGCGCAGGACCAGGTCCTGCGTGCCGGCGGTGAGGGTGACAAAGCTTTCCAGCCCGGTGGATTCGATCAGCGACACGGTCGCGGCCGGGCCGCTGTCGGTCAGGATCACGTCCTGCGGGCGGATCCCGGCCTCGACCCCCATGTTGCCGGCGCGCAGGCCTGGCAGGGACACGTCAATCAGGCCGTCGGTCGACCGGAACAGGCTGCCGCCCTCCCCCGCGACCAGGGCGCCGGGGATGAAATTCATCCGGGGCGTCCCGACGAACCCCGCCACGAACCGCGTGGCGGGCCGCGCATAGACCTCGGCCGGGGTGTCCAGTTGCTGCAGGCGGCCCCCGTCCAGCACCGCGATCCGGGTCGACATGGTCATCGCCTCGATCTGGTCATGGGTGACGTAGACCATGGTCTTGCCCAGCCGCAGGTGCAGCCGGATGATTTCGGCCCGCATATCCATAAAGATCGTTGAACAGCCATTGCCAGATCAGGACCGCCACGACGGTGCTGATCTGGTAGGGAAACAGCACCAGCGCGCGCGCCAGGGGCCGCATGAACAGCGCCCCGTTCAGCACCTGCGCAAAGCTCACCCCACGCGACCGGTGTCTTCGGACGCATGCCGAACGCCCCCGAGAGGGCGATCACACGTCCCCCGGGCCCGATCAGTCCTTGCGGATGCGATACTGCTTCATCTTGCGGTAAAGCGTCGGACGCGAGATGCCCAGAACGGCGGAGACCCGCGTCAGGTTGCCGTTCTCGGCCAGCATGGCACGCCGGATCGCGCTGGCTTCGATGCTTTCCAGGTTGCCGGAATGCCCCTTGAGGATGCGGTCCAGCGACTCTTCCTCGCCCTCGCAATCGCCCTGGATCTCGGGCGGAAGGTCGCGGTCCGTCACCACCCCGTCGGATTTCACCAGATAGGCCCGCTGCACCACGTTGCGCAATTCGCGCACGTTGCCGGGCCAGTCGTAGTCCAGCAGCAGCGCCCGGGCCGTGTCGGTAAAGGCCATCTGCGGGCGCCCCGTCTCGGTCGCGAAAAGCTCCGAGAAGTGGTCGAGCAGCGCCAGGATGTCCTTGCCGCGGTCCCGCAAGGGGGGCACATGGATGGTCATCACGCTGATGCGATAGAACAGGTCGCGCCGGAAATTGCCCTTGTCGATCTCTTGCCGCAGGTTGCGGTTGGTCATGGCCACCAGCCGCACATCCACCGGACGCCGCTGGGTGTCGCCGACCCGATAGATCGCCCGCTGCTCCAGCGCCCGCAGCAGGTAGGGCTGCAGTTCGATCGGCATGTCGCCGATCTCGTCCAGGCACAGGACACCCTTGTCGGCCATCTCGAACTTGCCCGCCCGCCCGCCGCGCACCGCCCCGGTAAAGGCGCCTTCGGCATAGCCGAACAATTCCGCCCCGATCAGGTCGCTGGAAATCGCGGCGCAGTTGACGGGCACGTAGGGCGCGTTGTCATCGGCCAGGCGGCTGTGGATCAGACGGGCGAACAATTCCTTGCCGACGCCGGTCTCGCCGTGGATCAGGACCGAGATATTGGCCTGCGCCGCGCGCACGGCCAGTTCGATCGCGTCCAGCATCTTGGGCGAAGATCCCACGATCTGGACCGGGTCCTCGGCCACGTTGGCGCGCGGCTTGATCCGGCAGACCGCGCCGGCATTCAGCTTCAGGCGGCGACTGCCCTTCAGGAACAGCGCCGCCCCCCGATAGACGCCTTCCAGCTGCAACCGCTCGATCCCCTTGGCCTCGACGTTGGTGGGCAGGTGCTTTGGAATATCCCGGTCCGCCAGCCCTTCCAGCTTGGGCAGCAGCCTGTGGCCGATCGAAAGTTCCTTGGCGCGGATCAGCGTTTCGTCGTCCAGCCCGCGGCGGAACAGGATCCGCCCGTTCAGGTCGACCAGCACCACGCTTTCGTTCACGCGACTGAAATCCGACACCAGGAACGCCTCCAGCAGGCGGGTGCGTTCCTCCTGCTGCTGTTCGGCCAGCGCGATCTCGATCTCGCGCGCGGCGGCCAGCACCAGCGCCACGTTGTGCTGGCGGAAGATCTGCGGCGGGCCGGACAGGTCGACCACGCCGATCACCGCCTGGGTGATCGGGTCGCGCACCGGGGCGCCGGCGCAGGTCCATTCCTGGACGCCTTCGACGAAATGCTCGGCCGCATGGACATAGGCCGGCCGACCGGTGCGCAGCGCGGTGCCGATCCCGTTGGTGCCGATGGCCTCTTCGGTCCAGTCGCCGCCGACCTCCAGGTGAATGTCCTGGCCTTCGTCCAGGACCAGGTCGTCGCCGATCGCGTCGATGATGATCCCCTGGTCATCGGCCAGGATCAGGATGGTATTGGCGTCCTTCAGATGCGGTTCCAGGCGCAGGAACGCGGCAGAGGCCGCCTTGCGCAGGGCCATGTTGCGTTCGCGCCTGAGGTGCAGTTCGTTTTCATCGGCGATCTTGCGCGAGGCCTGCACCGCCGCATCCACCCCAAGATCCTTGCTGCGCCGCCAGGATTGCAGGATTTCTTCACGCACGCTGGACGGCCCAAGATCCGCCTGCCCGGACGCCATGAACCGTTCCCATGCGTCCCTGGTGTCGTGATCCGAATAGCTGGAGTTGTCAGGCACTTGTTCAGCCCTCTCGCTGTTCGTCATGTCCCGGCCGTTCCATGGAAGCGGCCCGGGCTATTTCCGTCCCCCCGCGCCGGGATCAGGTCCCGTCAAGACCCAGCAGGCGCCCAAGTTCGCCGGCCAGGGCGTCTTCGTCATGATCCGGGGTGATTTCGACCTGGTCCAGATGCCCCAGCACCGCGCGCATGTCGTCGTCGATCGGAGAGAAGAACCCGTTTTCACCGGTGGCCAGCACAAAGCGGCGGGACATGAAATTGCCCCGGATCTCGCCCAGCATCTGCACCTGGCGCCCGCTGGTCTTGTCGACCAGCACCACCCGGTTGTTCAGGCTGACCTTGACGTAAGAATCTGGCACGCAAGAATCTGGCACGTCGACGCGCGACCGCGCCTTCAGGTCATGAATGATCCGTCCGTCGGGCACGGGCGCCTGATCGCGCCGCGCCTTGTCCTGCTGCATCCGGGTATAGCCGCCGTTGCTGATCTGGTCCGCCAGCCTGCGGATCGTGCCTGCGTTTTCGGACAACAGGCGCTTTGCGCGCTGGTCCTCGAGTCGAGGTCCATCACGTTTGGAAAAAATATCCACCAACACGTCCTCCCAGTGACGTTGCGTATCAGAAGATTTGCCACATTGCCATTTGAAATGCCGGTCCGGCGGTCCGGCAAAGGCCGCAGAATCGAACCGCCGGTCGGGACCCCATGGCACCAGAACCCCTTATTTTCATGCCATTTCAAGGCATTGCCGCTGCGGCACCGCTATCTCAGGCCGGCACGCCGGCTTGGGACATGTTCAGGAACTCAACACCTTTTCACTCGCAAACAGGGGAACGGCCCCGAACCGCGCGCAGCATCGGGGCCGGATCCGTTTCCTGAAAGGTCAGGAAACGGAAGATGGTCAATTTCCGGGCGGTGCGAACGCGCCCCCCGGATGCGGATCACAGGCTCTGCCGGTTCAGTTCGGCCGTGATGAAATCCGCCTGCCGGATCGCAAGCGCCACGATGGTCAGCGTCGGGTTCTCGGCCGCGCCGGTGGTGAACTGGCTGCCATCCGACACGAACAGGTTCGCAATGTCGTGGCTTTGACCATGGCCGTTGACGACGCCGTCGCGCGCATTGGCCGCCATCCGGTTTGTGCCCAGGTTGTGGGTCGACGGATAGGGCGGCGTCGGGAACACCCGCGTCGCGCCGACCGCCTCATAGATCGCCCGGCCCCGCCCGTAGGCATGGGCCCGCATCGCCACGTCGTTGGGGTGATCGTCGAAATGCACATCCGCCACCGCAAGGCCGTGCGCGTCGGTCACCTCGTGGTTCAGCGTGACGCGGTTGGTCTCCTGGGGCATGTCCTCGCCCACGATCCACATGCCGGCCATGTTCTCGTACTGGTCCAGCGCCGAAGTGAATTCGCGCCCCCAGGCACCGGGATCAAGGAACGCCGCCATGAAGGGCAGCCCCAGCGACAGCGTCTCAAGCTCGTAGCCGCCGACAAAGCCGCGATCCGGGTCGTGCGCGACCTCGTCCTGCACGATGCCGGCCATGGTGGTGCCGCGCCACATGCGCACGGGCTTGTCGAAGACCGCGTAGACCGACCCGGTGACATGGCGCATGTAGTTGCGCCCCACCTGCCCGGAACTGTTGGCCAGCCCGTCGGGGAACATCGAGGAGGCCGAATTCAGCAGCAGACGCGGGCTTTCGATGGAATTGCCCGCCACGCAGACCACGCGGGCCTTCTGTTCGTGCTGGGCGCCGTCGGCGTCCACATAGACCACGCCGCTTGCGCGACCCTGCGCGTCGTGTTCGATCCGCAGCACGTGACAGCGGTCGCGCACCTCCAGGTTGCCGGTGGCCTCGCCGCGCGGGATGTCGGTGTAGGCCGCCGACCACTTGGCGCCCCACTTGCAGCCCTGGAAGCAGAACCCCGTCTGCTGGCACGCCATCCGGTCGTCGTAATCGGCCGAATTGATCGCCATGCGCCCAGTGTGGACCTTCTCGTATCCCAGCGCTTTCGCCCCGGCCTCGAAGACCTTGAAGTTGGTGTTCCCCGGCAACCCGGCCCGCCCGCCGGTGCGCGTCACGCCCAGCTTGGTTTCGGCCTTGGTGTAGTAATCGTCCATCTCGCGCGGGTCGATGGGCCAATCCAGCAGGTTGGCGCCCTGCACGTCGCCGTATGTCGTCCGGGCCTTCCATTCGTGGTCCTGGAACCTGAGCGAGGCGCCCGCCCAATGGATGGTCGTGCCCCCCACGGCCTTGACGATCCAGGCCGGCAGGCCGGAGAAATCGCGCGCCACGCGCCAGTCGCCGGACGTGGTACGGGGGTCCAGCCACGCCAGCTGGCCGAAACTGTCCCATTCGTCGTTGATGTAATCCTCCGGCAGATACCGCCCCCCGGCCTCCAGCGCGACGACATGGATCCCCTTCTGCGCCAGCTCATTGGCCAGAACGCCGCCCCCGGCCCCGGTTCCGACGATGACGACAACACTGTCGTCGTTCAGGTCAAACGGTGCACTCATTGCCCTGCCTCCTCAAAGCCAGTTGATGTCGTCAAAGCCACGGTCGATGTAGCCGCCATGAGAGAAGCTCTCGCCCTCGTAGCCGAAGATCGGCCAGACGGCCTTCTGGTTATAAAGCCCCGTCACCAGCCCGCCGCGGATCTGCTGGAAAAACGGGCTCGCCTCCACCGCGCGCAACAAGTCCACGCGGTCGCGTTCCCAGCCGACGCCGATGTAGCTGGCATACCCGATCCCCTGCGCCGCCGCGTTCAGCGCACCGATGCCGGCCTCGACGGCGGGCGCGGTTTCGGCGGTGTCGTAGCCCTTGACCGCGACGGCATAGAATTCATCGCCCACCCGGTCGTGCGGATAGATATCGCGCGCCATCTGGATCAGCGTGACCATGGTCTCGGGCTTCAGATGGTCCACCTCCAGCGCCCAGTTGGCGGCTTCGCCCCGGCCCGCCACGAAGCCCGCCCCGATGACGAAGCTTGCGCCGCACAGCGCGCCCCGGGCCAACAGCTGGCGGCGCGTGACGCCTTGCTTGCGAATAGACATTGGGTCTCCTCCCCCGTTGTGTCGCCTTGTCTGCCGGTCCTACTGAAAGCGCCCCTGGCGCTGCAGGACCTCGATCTCATAGCCGTCGGGGTCCTTGACGAAGAAGAACCGCGCGACCGGCTGGCCGTTGTTGGAAAAATCGACAAGCTTGCGCGGGGCGAACCCCGCCTGTTCGAACCGGCCATGTTCGGCGTCGATGTCATCGACGCTGACGGCCAGGTGGCCATAGCCGTTGCCCGGATCGTAAGCTTCGGTCGTGCCCTTGTTGATGGTCAGTTCCAGCTCGAAACTGCTTTCGGCATTAGAGAGATAGACCAGCGTGAAGCTGTCGAAATCGATCCGGTCGGCGACCTCAAGCCCGAAGGCCTCGCAATAGAAGGCGGTGGATCGGGCCTCGTCCAGAACCCGGATCATGGAGTGAATGGCTTTGGCCATGGCTGTCCTCGGCTGTTTTGTCCGTTGGTGCCCTGCAGCCAGCGCTTGTCGTTCCGGCTGCAGGGCGTGGTCCGTCCGGCAACGGAGGAAGCGCCGGCCGGTGCTGGAGACCCCTCAGGGCACGATCACGCCGCGCCCGGTGAACTTGCGGCCCTTGAAGTCGCTGATCGCCTGGTTGATGTTGGCCAGCTTGTATTCGGTCTGGTGCATCTTCACCTTGCCGTCGGCGTTCAGCTCCATCAGCTCGACCAGCTCGACGAAGTCGCCCACCAGGCTGCCGCCGATCCTGATCTCGTTGGCCACCAGTTCCAGCGTCGGCACCTCGACCGTGCCGCCATAGCCCACCATGATCAGCTCGCCACCCTGGCGCAGCAGCTTCCAGCAGGTGTTCTCGGTCCCGTGCTCGCCCACGAAATCGATCGCCACGTGCGCGCCGCCGCCGGTCAGGTCCTTGACTTCCTGGACCAGGTCCGGCCCGCCGGGCAGCACGATGTCGGCGCCCAGCTCCTTCGCCAGCACCTGGGCGGCGGGTTCCTGGTCGACCGCGATCACCCGCGCCCCGCAGGTGTGCTTGAGCACCTGCAACGCGATGTGCCCCAGCCCCCCGATCCCCAGAAGCAGCACGTAACCACCCGGCTGCAACAGCTTCGCCGCCTTCTTCGCGGCGCGGTAGGCGGTGATCCCGGCATCGGCCATCGGCGCCACGGACAAAGGCGTGATGCCGGTGTTCAGCTTGATCAGGGACCGTTCGTTGGTCTTGAAATACTCGGCAAATCCGCCGTCCAGCCCCAGTCCCGGGAACAGCCCGTGGTCGCAGTACATGTCATGGCCATAGCGGCAGTTCAGGCAGATGCCGCAACTGCGGAACGGATGGCAGATCACCGCGTCGCCGGGTTTGACCGAGGTGACGGCGCTGCCGACATCCTCGACCCAGCCGGCGTTTTCATGGCCCATCACGTAAGGCAGCAGGCTGCCTTCGGAATCCATGATGTCCCGCCACACACCTTCGATGATGTGCAGATCGGTGCGGCACAGGCCCGCCGCGCCGACCTTGACGATCACCTCGTCGGGCGCCTCGACCGTGGGCGGGCGCACGTCTTCGATCGTCAGCTCCACGTTCATCTGGGGGTCGTATTCGTAAAGTCTCGCTGCTTTCATTGGGGGTGTCCTCCGGTCTGATCCGGCCGGGCGCGGGTGCGTCCGGCCATGGTGTCTGCAGGGCTCACGCCCGGCCAAGCAGCTCGGCACCGCCGCCTCGGGCCGGGCCCTCGGTCGGGTCGGCCTCGCCCTCGTTCAGGTCGCCGATCAGCGTTTCGGTGGTCAGGATCAGGGTCGCGACCGAGGCCGCGTTGACCAGCGCGCTGGCGGGCACGCGGGCCGGGTCGATGATGCCGGCCTCGTACATGTCGCCGTAGCTGCCGGTGGCCGCGTTGTAGCCATAGCCCGCGTCGCCTTTCAGCACCGCCTGGCACACCGCATCCACATCCGCGCCCGCATTCCGCGCGATCCGCTTCAGCGGCTGGGTCAGGATCGAGCGCACCAGCTGGATCCCCTTGGCCACGTCGCCCAGCGCATCGAGGTTATCAAGGCACGTGCCCATCTGGGCCAGCGCCGTGCCACCGCCCGCCACCACGCCATCCTCGGCCGCCGCGCGCACGGCGCACAGCGCGTCTTCGATCAGCTGGATCGTGCGCTTCTGTTCGACGGGCGTGAAGCCGCCTGCGTAGATGATGGCGCTGCCGCCGGTCAGCTTGGACAGCCGCTCGCGCAGCTTGTCCTTTTCGACGTTGGGCGGCGCCACGTCATGCTGACGCTGAACCTGGTTGCGCCGGGCGGTGATCGCCTCCGGATCGCCTTCGCCCCGCAGGATCGAGGTGCCGGAGGCATGGGAACGCACCACCTCGGCGCCGCCAAGCTGGGCGCGGGTGACGTTCTCGATCCTCTTGCCCAGGTCGCGGGCCAGCACTTCGCCGCCCGTCAGGATCGCCAGATCGTCCATCATCGCCGTGCGCCAGTGGCCGTATTCGGGCGGGTGCACGATCAGGTACTTGCCCGCGCCGCCGCCCTCCAGCAGCTTGATGACCACCTCGGGCGCGATCTCCTCGGCGATGATCAGCAGCGGCCGCTTCTCGCTCTCGGCGATGGCGATGGCGTTATCCAGCAGCTCGGGCTTCAGGATCTTCTGGTCCGTCATCAGGATCAGCGGATGGCGCAGCACGGCTTCCATGTTCTCGCGGTCGGTGACCATATGATGGGAGATGTAGCCGCGTTCGATCGACATGCCCTCGACCACCTCCATCGTGGTCTCGATCGTCACGCCGAAATCGGCGGATATCACGCCCTCGCGGCCCACCCGCCGGAAGGCTTCGGCCACCAGCGCGCCCAGCTTGGGATCGGTGGACGACACCCGCGCCACGGCTTCGAGGTATTCGGGATGGCCCTCGCAATCGCGCGACGACTGGTCGATGGCATCGACCACGCGCGACACGGCCAGGTCGATCCCCTTGCACAGGTCCACCGGCTTCACGCCGCTGTCGGTCAGGTCGACCCCGCCCTGGATCAGCGCATTGGCCAGCACGATGGCGGTCGTCGTCCCGTCGCCGGCCACGTCGTTGGTCTGCATGGACACTTCACGGACCACCTGCGCGCCCATGTTCTCGAACCGGTCGCGCAGCTCGATCTCGGAGGCAATGCTGACCCCATCGCGCGTGACCAGCGGCGTGCCCACGGGGCGGTCGACCATCGCATTCAGCCCCTTGGGACCCAGTGTCGGTTCGACCGCCGCCGCCAGCCGGGCCACGCCCCGGGCCAGGCAATTGCGGGCCGTCTTTCCATGTACCATGAGTTTGGGCATATCTTCCTCCTTGCGCCTGAAGGGTGTTCAGGCGTCCTCCCAGAATTGTTCGTTGTTTCGGGCGTCTCAGCCCTGCGCGGTCTGCCTGTCGCGCGGCGGCACGCGGCCTGCGATGAAATCCACCAGCGTTGGCCCGTCCGGCCCGATCTCGACCTCCTTGTAGCGGGTCCGGGCAAGGCCACGGCACAGCACGCCGTTGAACTCCATGTTGATCCGGGTGCTGCGCAGCTTCGCCATATGCGCGGCGAACCCCGCCACGTCGACACGCGTCCCGTCCCAGGTTGGGAAGGCCGGATCGCCCGGCGCGGCCGCCAGCTCCTGCATCAGCAGCAGCTCAAGGTAGCGGGCCTGCTGGCGGGCTTCTTCCGACCCGTCGAAGACGGTGCGCCGCAACTGGTCCAGCGTCATCGCAGTGATCTCCTCGGCCGTGCGGCCCTGCGCGCGCAGGGCCAGCAGAACGGTTTCCTGCCGGCGGTCGAAGGCCTTGGCGAGGAAGGTAGCGACGACCTCGGTCAGGTCCGCCCCGTCGCAGTATTCGGCGAAGACCTCCGAATAGGCACGGCCGGAATTGACCCCTTCGTTGACGCGGTCCCCGAAGCAGTGATCGTTCAGCCGGACCTCGGCCTCGACGACCCAGGGCAGCGCCATCACCTCGCGGCGGATGCCGAAGGCCATCAGGAAGGCGAAATTGGGCGAGCACCAGTAGGTCGGCAGGCGAAACTCGACCTCCACCCTCCTGGCATCCGAAACCTCGACCCGCTCGACGAAGCCCATCTCGGTGATGGGTTCGTCAAGCTCCGGGTCCGTCACGGCGTCGAGACGGTCCCAGACGTCGATTTCCAGCTCGGCCCGCAGATTGGCGAGCAGCATGGGCCTACTCCGCTGCGATCTGGACCGGGGATCCGGCCAGCTGCGCCTTCTTGGCTCCCACGTCGATGCCGTAAAGCCGCGCCGCGTTGAGCCCGAGGATCTTCTCCTTGATCTCGTCGGTCAGCTGCACGCCGCGTTCCTCGGCGATGTCGTCGGGGATCTGAAAATTCCAGAACCGGTCGACCAGCCATTGCGGCGTCCAGATCGCGTAGTCCGACCCGAACAGGATCTTGTCCTCGCCGATCCAGAACAGCAGCTCGGCGATCACCTCGGCGAAGTAGCGCGGGCGGGTGTGGATGAAGGGCAGCGCCACGGCGAGCCCGCCGTAGACGTTGGTTTCCTGCGTGGCGATCCAGCAGAAATCGTCCAGGCGCGGCAGGCCGCAATGTTCGACGATCCAGTTGAGGTTCTGGAAATCGGTGGCGGCGTAATCCACGTCATCGACCGAGAACGCATCCTTGCTGAGCGGGATGATCGTCGGACCCTTGTGGACGTGGATGTTGCGGATCCCGAGCTTGTCGCAAAGTTCAAAGCACTTGTAGGCCGAGGGATCGTTCAGCGCCCAGCCCTTGCTGTCGCCATTCCATTCGGCCGTGTACATCTTCACGCCCTGGATGTCGTAGGTTTCCTTCATGTAATGGATGTATTCCAGCGCCTGCTCGCCGTCGCGGGGATCAAACGCCCCGTTGACGATGAAGCGCTCGGGATGCCGTTTCGCCATCTCGTGGGCGCGGTCGATGCAGCCGAAGCCGGTCTTGTAGAAATCCCGCAGCACGGTGGTCTGGATGATCGCCATGTCATCCGGCCCGTCGACGAACAGATCGCGATAGATGTCGTCCTCGGAATACTTCTCGAAGCGCGCCTTCTCCCACAGCTCCTCCTTGGGGCTGAGGTTGGTGTGGTAGGCGTAGAAGCAGTCGATGAACTGCTTGCCGTGGACATTGGCCTGGTTCTCGGGGCTGCCGTCCCAGAAATGGGTGTGCCCGTCGAGAATGAAGATCTCCTTGCCGTCCTTGGTCTTGTACATGGTGTCCTCCCTGTCTTGTCTTGCAATCGGTGGGATGCCCGGGGGCCGCTGCGGCCCCCGGACAGCGCCGGCGGGGCCGGTCAGATGAATTCCATGACCTCGTTCATGTCGCCAAAAAGGATCACGGTGTTGTCGTCGACCCGGACCATGCGGCCGTAATGGGTCGACGTGTTCACCTCGAAGATCTCGGCGGTCATGTCGCGGCCCAGGTATTCGCTGATCTCGTCCATCTTGAAGATCAGCTTGCCCTCGCCGTCGATGCGGATCAGGGCGGGGTTGTAGGTCACCGTCACCTTGGGGTCGTTTTCCTCCATGAACTCGGCGATGGCGCGGGCCTCGACGCTGTCGTTCATGGTCACCCCGCATTGATGCGAAACCTCGCGCGAGGTCAGGTCGATATCCTTCATCGCCTTGAAGATGTTCTTCTTGGTCGCGTTGCGTGCTGTCGTTGACATGGTCTGTTTCCCTGTTGAGAGCGTCAGGCGAGGCCCAGCTCGGCGATGATCTGGGTGATGCGCTCGTGCGACACCGCCTTCACATCCTCGAAGGACACCGGCTTGGAATGCGGCTGCGACCAGATCGGCTGTAGCGCGGCGGCGGCCTTGTCGGCCAGGTCGCGGTGCCTGATCAGCCAGGACCGGAACAGCGCCTTGTTGTGCTCGGCATGCGCGGGGTCGTTGGCCAGCAGGTAAATCAGGTCGACCGTGTTGGCGAGGTTGCGCTCGTAATCGGCCTCGGCCGCGGAAATGACGGGCGGCGTGATGAAGTCGTTGTTGGCGGCCGCCGCCTGCATGAAGAAGCCCGAGCGCACCAGCTCGCCCACCAGCGGTTCGAAGACGATGTTGATGGCGAAATATTGTTCGAGGTAATCCTCGCAGCCCATGATCGTCTCGACCGCCTCGCGGGTGGGCTGCCAGATCGGGTCGTCCAGCCAGGCCTTCTTGCCCAGCTCGTCATCCCAGCCCTCGATATCCATGCCGATCTCGGCGAGATAGAGCGTGATGTCCTGCGCCAGCCGCATCTTGTACGACGAATTGGTCAGCGTGGCGTTGTTGATCATCTGGGTGTAGCCATAC